>JALVJO010000049.1 GCA_027028245.1 Deltaproteobacteria bacterium | reverse complement strand
CTCTACTCTACTAGCTCAAAGCTCAAGGCAGGAAGCTAAAAGATAAAACAATCATGCCTCCTTCAGCTTTGAGCTGTTTTCTCGGTAATCTTTTAGGAAGATAGAGTCTTTCTGCAAATTCCATAAAGATCGAAAACAGGCCTGCCTGCCAGCAGGGTAAGGATAGTCCGTCCGCAAAATGTCCTGCCGAGGAAGGGAGAGTTGCTGCTTTTTGAATGCAGGCTGTCCTCGGTGACGCAGAATTCATCCTCAGGGTCAATGACCGTGATATCGGCACTGCTGCCAGTCTTCAGGCTTCCCCCTTTAATTTCCAAGATGCGCGAAGGGTTGCGGGACATTAGACGGACAATCTCCAGGGGGCTGAATCCTTCCTGTCTTACAAGTATCTCCAGGGCCAGGGGCAGGGCTGTCTCAAGCCCGATAATGCCGTTTGCCGCAAGCTGGAACTCGCACTCCTTTTCAAGACTGCTGTGGGGTGCGTGGTCTGTGGCAATGACATCGAGGGTGCCGTCCCTCAGCCCATGGATAACGGCCCTTCTGTCTTCTTCGGTCCGAAGAGGAGGGTTCATCTTGGCCAGGGTATTGTAGCCGTCAACTGCCTCTTCAGTCAGGCTGAAGTAATGAGGCGCTGTCTCTGCAGTTACCTTTACCCCTCTTTCCTTTGCCGCCCTTATTATTTCCAGGGAGCCCTTGGTGCTCACATGGGCTATGTGAAGGCGTGCCCCGGTAAGCTCTGCAAGACGGATATCCCGGAAAATGGCAATTTCCTCTGCGGCGGCAGGAATTCCCTTGAGACCGAGTTTTGTGGACATGGCTCCCTCGTTCATGCAGCCTTCCCCGGATAGTTCCAGGTCTTCTGCGTGGGAGATGATTAATGTCTTGAAATTGAGGGAATATTCCAGGGCAAGACGCATTACTGCAGGATTCTTGACAGGCAGGCCGTCATCTGAAAAGGCCACGGCACCTGCGGAAAGGAGGTCTGCAAATTCCGTGAGGTCCTCCCCGCGCTGCCCCTTTGTGACGGCTGCCACCGGGAGCACCCTGCACTTTCCGAATGCTGCGGCCTGCTCAATTATGAATTTGGTAATCCCTGAGTTATCATTGGGAGGTCTTGTATTTGGCATGCAGGCAATGGTGGTAAAGCCGCCGGCAGCCGCTGCCATGGAGCCGGTTCCAATGGTCTCCTTGTATTCCTCGCCGGGTTCCCGTAGGTGAACATGCATGTCCACAAGGCCCGGGAATATCCATTTGCCCGAAACATCAACTACCTCTGCATCTTCAGGTGGCGTGATGCCCGCGGCAATTTCTTTTATCAGCCCGTCCTGAACCAGAAGATCCGCATCAAGATCAAGTTTCGTTTCATAGTCTATTATTCGTCCGTTCTTGAGAAGAAAGCTCTTGTTTTCGTTCATATCATCCAGGTTGTTGCACCTTTTTGCTGCAATGAAATGTATGGTTGTGCCTTGAGTATCTCCTTCCGCCGCTTCCGAGCGTGGAAAGGGCGGGGCCGATCAGGCTCGAAAGGTCTGGCGGTCTGAAGGCCTTCTTGGGCAAATGCCCACGCACGGCCAATTTTTACGGCCTTGAACAGGACCTTTCTCAAAATCTCTACTCTGTAACCTCCTTTTGAACCTCTGTAAGGAGCAGGGCAAAAAGCGCCATTCTCACTGCAACCCCGTTGGTAACCTGTTTCAGAATGACTGAATTGACCGCATCAGCCATCTCGGGTGACATCTCCACCCCCCTGTTAATGGGCCCAGGGTGCATTATAATGGCTTCTTTTTTGAGATATGTTTTCAATGCCGCTGACAGGCCGAATTCCCTGGCATATTCCCTCTCAGATGGAAAGGGAGACAACTTCCCCAGCCGTTCCTTTTGAATGCGAAGGGCCATGACAACATCAGCATCCCTTACGGCATCCCTCAGGTCAAGACAGACCCTGGCGCCCAGAACGTCCGGCTCTGGAGGTATCATGGTGGCCGGTCCGCAGACAGTCACCCTGGCCCCCATCTTTGTGAAGGCAAGGATATCGGAATGTGCCACCCTGCTGTGTGCAATATCGCCGATTATTGTGATGTTTAAGCCCTCAAGGGTGCCGAAATGTTCCCGAACCGTCAAAAGATCCAGCAATGCCTGGGAGGGATGCTCGTTTGTGCCGTCTCCGGCATTAATGACAGAGGCGCTTACGTATCTTGAAATGAGATACGGGGCCCCGGACATGGAATGCCGCATCACGATGATGTCCGGTTTCATGGCCTCAATATTTCTGGCAGTATCTATAAGGGTTTCGCCCTTGACCACGCTGCTTGTACTGGCCGAGATTCCCACTGTGTCAGCACTTAGTCTCTTTGCTGCCAGCTCAAAGGAAAGCTTGGTCCTGGTGCTTGGTTCGAAAAAGAGATTTACAATGGTTTTGCCCCTTAAGGGCGGCACCTTTTTAATGGGCCGCTCAAGGATTTCCTTCATGGAAACGGCTGTATCCAGGATAAAGGAGATTTCGTCCTGATCCAGCTGCGAAATGCCGAGTATGTGGCCCGACCTTAACTGTCCCATTTCAGTCCTTTTTGCCCTTGCTGCACAAGGTGCGTTCCTGCCCTGTCCTTCCTGCCTGAACAATCCGTGCCGCTTAGGCACTTTGATTCCGAAAGATCCAGTACTGTTTGCCAAAAAAAACCTCCTTTCGTTGGAAAGGAGGTTTTTATTTCCTCTGACTGTTTATGTCATTTCCGACAGCCTGAGCAGTTTTTCGTATTCAGCATCCACTCGTTTCTGGATGTAGTCGATATGGGCTTCATCCAGGTGGCGGAAGCGTCTCTGGCCCTTGAAATACTCGGTTACCGGCTTGGCCTTCTTTATCTTCCTGCTCATGATATAGCGGCCTTCGATTACTTCATAAAGGGGAAAGACCTTTGTCTCAACAGCAAGACGTGCGAACTCTATGGAACGCTCTCCTGCAGAACCCCAGCCTGTGGGACAGGGTGAAAAGATATGCACGTATGCCGGCCCCTTGACCAGGGCGGCCTTTTTGACCTTGTTCATAAGATCAAGAAAATAGGCGGGAGAGGCAGTTGCGACATAAGGAATGTTATGAGCTACCATGATGCCCGGCACATTCTTTTTCCATGTCACCTGGCCGAAGCTCTTCTTACCCGGAGGGCTGGTTGTGGTCATGGCGCCGTAGGGCGTACAGCCCGAGCGCTGAACTCCGGTATTCATGTAGGCCTCGTTATCAAGGCATACGTAGAGGAAATCGTGCCCTCTTTCCATGGCACCGGATATCCACTGGAGTCCTATGTCGCCGGTGGCACCATCGCCGCCTACTGCCAGGATGTCGACATGCTTCTTCGGAATCTTCTTTTTCCTCTTGAGCACCTTTCTTGCAGATTCAACCCCTGATGCCACGGCAGCGGCGTTTTCGAAGGCGATGTGAATCCATGGCACGTTCCAGGCCGTGTGGGGATACGGACTTGTTATAATTTCCATGCAGCCGGTGGCACTGCAGACTATCACATCCTTGCCCAGGGCCTTCATGACCATCCTGAGAGCCAGTACCTCGCCGCAGCCCTGGCATCCCCTGTGACCCGAGGCCAGAGGCTCTTCCTTGGGCATACTTTTAGCTTTAAAGCCTTTAAACTTTTCAAATTCTGGTATCATTTTTCACGCACTCCAATTACTTCGTAGAGTTCACGTGGACGCTTCTTGGCAAAAGCCCTTGCCTTGTCCACTATTTCCTCGAAACGGCTCACTGTAACATCCCTTCCTCCAAGACCAGCCACAAAGCTGAATATCTTGGGGGCCCCGGGGATCTTATAGAACATGGACCTGAGTTCAGCGCCCACTGGGCCGCAGACAGCACCAGGCGGCAGGCACCTGTCAATGACTGCCAGGATCTTGGTTTTTCCAACTGCCTTGCGGAATTCCTGGGCGGGAAAAGGTCTCCACAAGCGGATCTTCAGCAGGCCCACCTTCTGACCCTGGTCTCTCATTTTGTCAACAGCAGTCATGGCCGTCTCGCAGATGCTTCCCATGCCCACCAGGAGCACTTCCGCATCCTCGGTGCGGTAGGTCTCTACAGGCTCATATTTCCTTCCGAAAACTTCCTCGAATTCCTTCCAGGCCTTGAGAATGTAGCGCTTGGAATTCTTGATTGCCTTGTCATGGGCCACCTTTGCCTCTGTATAAACCTCTGGTATGCCTACAGGCCCCATTGTAATGGGCCTTCTGGGATCCAGCTTATATCTTGGCTTGAAGGGAGGCAGATACTTGTCCACGTCTTCCTGGTCCGGCAGCTCAATGGGCTCAATGACATGGCTCAGGGTGAATCCATCGATATTTACTATCATGGGCAGAGAGACATTCCGGTTTTCGGCTACCTTAAAGGCGTGAATGGTTAAGTCCACTGCCTCCTGGCCGTTTTCTGCAAATGTCTGTATCCAGCCTATGTCCCTCTGGACCATGATATCCTGGTGATCATTCCAGATGCTGATGGGTGCTGAAAGCGCCCTGTTGGCCACTACCATCACCATTGGCAGCCTCATGGTGGACGGTATGTACAGGATTTCACTCATGAGCGAAAGGCCCTGAGAACTGGATGAAGTAAACACCCTGGCGCCGGCAGCCGCGGCTCCGCAGCAGCAGCTCATTGCAGCGTGTTCACTCTCCACGGGTACGAATTCTGCATCGAGCTCTCCGTTTGCCACCATCTCTGAAAGGTGTTCCACAATATGAGTCTGAGGCGTGATAGGATAGGCAGGAATCACCTCTGCCCTTGCCAGTCCTACGGCCTCGGATATCGCAATTGAAACTTCTATTCCCACGCGTTTTGACATGATTACCCCTCCTCCGGAACCATTGTTATGGCGTCTTTGGGGCATTCGTGGGCACATATGCCACAACCCTTACAATATTCCATATTCGCTTCGAAATAACCTTCTTCGTCCTGTGTATATGCCATATCCGGACAGAAGATCCAGCACATCCCGCACTTGATGCACTTTTCCTTGTCCACAACCGGGCGCTGTGAGCGCCAATCTCCGGTCCTGAAGTTGACCGAATTGCCCGGCTCCAAGATATGACAGCCAAAGGTTATTGTCTTCCAACCTACTATGGCGTCAGAATTGGCCATTTTAATAACTCCTTAAGTCAAAGTATTTTTAATCTGTGATTACGGTCTCTTCAAAGGCCCTGGCAAGGGCTGCCTTGTTCTTGTCGGCAATCCTGCCAAAACGTTTGTCCATGGCTTCTTCCAGGGCTTCCTTGCCCACAATGCCCGTGGCTCTGAGAAGTGCCCCGAGCATGGTGGTGTTCGTTATGGGAAGTCCCAGCACCTCAAGGGCTATCTTTGTGGCATCGACCATGGCGAGTTTGCTCTTGAGGCCAAATTTTTCCCTGACCTCCTTTTCAGAAAGATCCGTGTTCAAAATGACAATGCCGCCTTCCTTGAGGCCTTCTGCCACGTTGACAAGGGCAGGCAGTGACGGATCCAGAACCACCACTATGTCCGGGTGATAAACCTTTTCCCTGGTCCTGATGGGTTGGTCGCTGACCCTGATAAAGGCCGCAACTGGAGCCCCCCTTCTTTCAGGGCCAAAGCTTGGAAAGGCTTGTGCATACTTGCCTTCAGCAATTGCGGCGGTAGCAACCAGCTCTGCAGAGGTTACACCCCCCTGTCCGCCACGGCCGTGAAGTCTAACTTCTTTCATTTCGTGGTCTCCTGTGTAAATGATTTTTGGATTTCCGATAATATCGATAAAAACAATTTGGTGAGGGCGCGTAAATCTCCTGAAATTATACTATGAATCAAAATTCACAATCCTGTGGTTTTGCTGCTGTTTATTTGTCCCTCAAAACGTCATTCCTGTTTACAAGCCAGTCAATTCTTTGTCAAGGGACTAAACAAGACTAATTTGATGTTTTTCCATAGGTTTTCGCCCCAGTGTTTCAGCCTGAATGCCCCTTCGGGGGAGCATTTCCAGTGTGTCCCAAATTTGCGGGGTGTTTCCTGAAAGGTTTCACCACAAGGAAGCCAACTTCAGCCGCAGTCAAGCCGATGAGATTGGCCATGTCTGTATCCGGGAAGAATTTGAAACTTGCACAGCGGCTTGGTGAACCTTGAAAGAAATGCACCGATCCTTGCCCTTCCTCATCCAGGGACAAACCGGGAATGCTCCCCCCTTCAGAGCCTTTTTCGCTGACGACCGAGCTCCTCCGGGCTTTCCAGGTGGTAGACCCTTAACTTCCTGCTCCTGGGAAATTCTCTCTTGATAACGGTCTTGAGGAGCCTGGAAAGCTGTTTCTCTGTTATTTCCAGATCTGCCTGCTTATATCCCCTCTCCAGGATCCTGTATCTTGTATCTGAAATTCTGAGTATGGATACACCCCTGTTCCTCTTGTAGGAAAGGATTTCCAATCCCTTGCCGGGAGGGCTCCTGCTGAGCATCCCCAAGGCCTTTACCAGGACGCTTTCTATATTCAAAAGGGCCACGCTCAGGGGACTCCACGTTTTCCATAATCTGCTTCTGCCCTTGACAGGGCCTTTTCCAGGGCGGCCTTGTGGACCTCTCCTGCAAAATGGACAGCACTCTTTCCGCTCACCGGGTCAAAATCAGACGGGTCTGAAAGGCACAGGTACTGGATCTGTCTGGAAATGATGGTGGGGGCCTCCCTGGCAGGTACTCCGGCCATTTTCCTGCAAACCTGCCATGTTGCACCGCAGGAGGCACCCCTTTTTACAGAAAGGGACTTTATCATGCCCTGGTGAATCTCCACTTCGTATTCCGGAACTCCGAACTGCCGGCCGTATTCTCCCAGGCCTTTCTTTTTGCCCAGCCCGCAGCATGTAAAGGGGCAGATTGCCCCGGGTATATGCTGGCCGGATGCAATGACAGGGATGTTCTTCTGGCGGCATAGCTCTACAAGGTACTGGCTGAGGTCAGGATGTTTCAGAAAATCCAGCACCAGTTCTCCCTGGAAATTACTGCTTATGTATTCTTCAGGTTCGTCTATGAGAACGGGAAGCGGGCCCTTAATATTAAAAACCCTGCAGATGGAGATGTTTTTCCCGTAAACCTGTATCCCGGCAATCTTGTAATCTCCAGATCCGTCTTCTTCAAAGACAACGACCTGCTGTGCGGCAGCACCTGGCTTTTTCATGTGGTCAGAATCCTGTATATCTCAGGGACCCTTTTATGGAGCAGGCGGATATCCGGCACGAGAATGTAGTTGGCTGCCCCGTACATCCTGGGCAGATAATCCCTTGCCTCCCGGTCCACCGTTATGCAGAAAGGCCGTATCCCCCTTTGGCGGGCTTCGAAAAGGGACATTCTGGTATCCTCTATGGCATAGGGCCCTTTGTACTCGTCATAGTCCTCAGGCTTTCCGTCACTCAGTGTGAGCAGTATCTTCAGTCTTGCTTCCACTTCTTCCAGCCTGGCAATGGCATGCCGCACAGCCGGTCCCATCCTGGTATAATCTCTGGCATTTATCCCGGTTATACGCTCTTCCACGTCCGAGTCGTATTCCTGGTCAAATTCCTTGATTACAAAGGACTGGCAGCCTGTGCGCTGCATGCCGGAGAAGCCGTAAATGGCATACCTGTCTCCAAGAAGCGACATGGCAGTTGAAAGAAGCACCAGGGACTCCTTGATGGCAACATTGATCCACCCTTCCGTAGATGCACTCATATCAACAAGAAACAGCACGGCAATATCCCTCTGATCCTTAACCAGCCTGGTATATAGGTTTTCCGAAGGGCTGATGGACGCATGTATGTCCGAATAGGCCTCAACAAAGGAGTCTATGTCGATTTCTTCACCGTCGCGCTGTCTTCTGGCGTAACGATAGTCCTGGCGCATTAGCTCGAACTGCCTCCGCAGGGATGCCACCTGACCCTTGTATCTTTCAAGCACCTGTGCAACAAAATTACCCTTGGCCGCCGGGCACATCATTTCCTTGACCGTACACCAGTTCTTCCTGTAGGCCGCCCGCCTGAAATCCCACTCCGGATAGGTATAGAATGTAAAGACCGGCCGCTCATTTCGGCCCTCCTCTGCCTCTATCCTGCTGTCATAGGCACCTGTGGCCAGATCCAGGGCAGTAGATATATAAGAAGCAGGTATCCGGCCCATGTCCTGGCATATTTCCTTGACGAGTTCTGATAATTTTTCCCTGGTTTCAGGGTCAGCTTCCAGAATGAGCTGTTTCAAAAAACCCAGTGCATCCTGGGATTTCTGGTTTTCCGGCGACACGAGCACGGCCAGAGCACCGCCAGCATCCTCCTTCATGGGACAGACGCGGATTTGTTCAGGCTCTTCCTGTTGCCTGGCAAAATTATTATTCAAAAGCTCTTGTTTTTCTGAAAGAAGGGCCCCGACTATTTCCACAAAGGAGCGCTCTGTGAGGCTTCTTCTTTCCTGGAGCCTTGAACCGAGACGTGCTGGAAATACTGTTCCCACGTAAGGAAGGATGCGGCGGAGAAAATCCACGTCATCACGGCCTTCCCGCTCGAGCTCCAGATAGGCGCACACAGCCCTGGCCGAGTCCAGGGAGGAAGAATTTCTACCGGCAAGACGCCTAAGCAGGTTCTGTTCAGCGAAATCGTCTGGGAAAAAGGCTTCCTGGTAATCGTTTAGTATCCAGAGACCTATCCTTCGCAGCAGGCAGCCGCTGTGTAAACTGAGATTCTTTTCAAGCAGGCAGCGGCGAAAACCTGATTTGAGCAGTGAAAAATTCCTGGAAAGCCCCTTGTAATCGGAAAGGAGGCGGCTTTCAATCCTGATGGTATCAAGAAGGCAGAAAATAAAGGCCGGATCCCTGTCTGGATAGAGTTCCTGGAGCCTTTTCATTAGCAGGATAAACCCAAAGGGCTCCCTGGAAGATTCTCGCCTGCCCGTATGATCTGCCAGCACGGCAGAAACCTCGCCCGGTGGCATCAAGAAGGAACCGTATCGTATCTGAGCACACTTGTGTGCGATTGTGACCCTGTAAAAGAGGTGATTCTCCTCCACTGCCGGGAACATTACCCAGGAATGGGGTGCGTAGACGGTTTCCGTGTCAGTGTGGGGAACCGGGGCAGATTCAAAGCGAAGATCCCGGCGGCTGAGACCTGATGCAAGGAGCCTCATATCAGCGGCAGATTCCCTGAAATTAGCAGCGTGCCTGGAGGAATACCGCAGTGTTGTTTCCCGGGGATTGGAAAGAAAGTCCTTGGCTGGCTGGAGCCCCTTTGCCTCGTAGATTCCCAGCGCCTCTGTCACCCAGCCTTCCAGTTGGCTGTCAGAAAGGAAATGCAATGCCTCTTGCGCGTTTTCCATGAAACTAAAGGCAAGAAGATCTGAGACAGAGCCTGAAATGAGACGAACCAGTTTGAGGACAGGGCCTATATGCCTGCGGGGCAGCCTTTCAAGGAATTCCACCGCTGTTTCCACATGGCAGGAACCGATGGTGTCGGTGAAAAAGATTTCCAGCAGTGCGTTATAGAGGGCCTCTGATTTCCTGGTCTTCATAAGGAATTAATGCAGGTTAAAATACGGCCCTTATCATCTCCTTCAGACCAGACAGGAGTTCCTGGTCATCGGTGAGGGGCTGGCATATGGCAGCCTCGCAGGCACTGACTGTATCTATCCCCGCGCTTATCAGTTTGCCGGCATGAATCAGCAGCCGTGTACTTGCTCCTTCCTGCAGCCCCTGGTCCTTTAGATTCCTGGTCAAATGCCCAAGGCGCACCAGGTTTTCAGCCAGGTCATTATCCACGGCTGCTTCGTGGGCAACGATTTGTGTCTCGATATCCTTTTCAGGATAATTGAATTCTATGGCCACGAAACGCTGTCTGGTGCTTGGTTTAAGATCTTTCAAAACGCTCTGGTATCCGGGATTATAAGAAATGGACAGCATAAACTCTGGCGGCGCCTTGAGAAGTTCGCCCCTTTTTTCCACCGGGAGGCATCTTCTGTCATCGGCCAGGGGATGAATGACCACAGTGGTGTCCTTCCTGGCCTCGACAATCTCATCGAGGTAGCATATTGCTCCCTGCCGGACTGATGTGGTAAGAGGGCCGTCCACCCAAATGGTTTCACCGCCCTTTATCAGAAATCTTCCAACCAGGTCGCTGGTGGAAAGATCATCGTGGCAGGATACGGTCACCAGAGGCCGACCGAGTTTCCATGCCATGTATTCCATGAACCTTGTTTTCCCGCATCCTGTAGGCCCTTTGAGGAGCAGCGGCAGCCTGTGCAGATAGGCAGTCTCTGCCAGTTCGATTTCACCGCCGGACGGGACGTAATATGGCTCGCTTCCTATGAAATAAAGGGAATTATCTGCATTATTCATTACAGGCCTTCAGATTATGAGAAAAGTATTTGTTTGCTCGAGTCCGAGGGAAGCATTTCCTGTTTGGCCTCCTATTTGTGCTGCTGGCAAGGAAGGAGTGTTTCTTGAAAGGTTTCACCACAAGGAAGCCAACTTCAGCCGCAGCCAAGCCGCCGAGATTGGCCATGTCTGTATTCGAGAGGAATTTGAAACTTGCACAGCGGCTTGGTGAACCTTGAAAGAAATGCACCTTCCTTGCCCTTCTTCGTCCAGGGACAAACTGGGAATGCTCCCTAGTCCATGTATGTTTAAAAACTATATAGAGAAACTGCACAAACCGGGATAATACCACATATCCTGGCTTCAGGCACCTTGCCCGGGCAGGGCACCAGCCGGCCTTGATTCCCTGCGAAGTATTCTGTTAGGTTACAAGCAAACAGACATCGTCTTTATAGAACCAGACAAAATTTTATAATCTTGACTCGGAAGCAGCCGGTTTAGTGAAATACGCAGAATCAAAAAAACATGACTCTTCCCGGGGAGGGCTTACCATAAGACCATTTGAAGGCCTTGCCGAGAAGCTTCAGGCCTTAAAAGAGAAGCCGGTGAAAAAGCAGGATAAACAGGAAGTGCCTGGGAGAAGCCTCCTGTCTGACGAAGAATTGTTTCTAAGGGCAATGAACGGCGTCATGCCCATAAAAGGAAAAAAAAGGAACAGCCCTCCTGCCGGTGCCGGAAATACTGAAAAGAAACTGCCTGCTGAAGATCGGGAACAGGTCGAGGCCCTCAAGGAGCTCAGGGAGCTTGTCCAGGGCAAGCGTCCCATTCCTGTTGAAAAGATACCGGAATACATGGACGGTCCCCCGATCAATTCCGACAGGCGCCTTTTAAAGAAACTCAGATCGGGTGATTTTGCCATACAGGCTTACTGTGAGCTGCATGGCCTTACCGCAGACCAGGCGCTGAAGGTATGCGACGGTTTTATGGCAGATTCCCTCATGAGCAACAGGCGCTGTATTGCCTATATACACGGTCGAGGAAGGTCCTCTCCAGGCAGGCCGGTACTTAAGGAAATGGTCAAAAACTTTCTGAACAGGGGCAGGTTCAGGCGGTACATACTAGCCTACTGCAGTGCCCCGGCGTGGGACGGGGGACCTGGTGTGACCTATGTTCTCCTTCGAAAAAGGCCTGCAAAAAAGACAAAAAAGAGATGAAAAAATCATATCCAGGCCTTTTTGTCGTGGTGGAAGGCATAGACGGCACGGGTAAGAGCACCCTGGTTGCTAATCTTTACAAGATCCTGAGGAGAAAGGGTATAGACGTACTGCTTACCTTCGAACCAACCCGTGGTACCTGGGGAAGAAAACTGCGAAGGAGTTTCACCGCTGCCAAAAGGATGAGTCCCGAAGAGGAGCTTGCCCTTTTTATCAAGGACAGGAAGGAACACCTCAGAGATACTGTTATACCAGCCCTGGAAGCCGGCCGGGTTGTCATATGCGATCGGTATTATTTTTCCACGGCAGCGTACCAGGGGGCAAGGGGCCTCGATCCGGAAAAGATCCTGGAGCAGAATATCTCTTTTGCCCTGGTGCCGGATATCTGTTTCTTTCTGGAACTTCCTCCAGAACAGGCAGTGAAGCGTATTACAGAAGGACGCGGCGAGAAGGTGAACAACTTCGAGGAGGTTGACTATCTCAAAAAGGTGGCCCGGATATTTTCCTCCATGCAGGAAGACTGTATTATAAGAATGGATGCAGCCTTGCCGCAGGAACGCTTATCCAAAGAAGCCGCAGAAATCATCTTGAAAAAGATCAGAGAAAAGGGACACTTGAAATAATCTCTTGAAAATGTTGCGGCGAGTGATCATTGTTTTTTCGTCCAGATCCATATGGTCCTCGTTGATGTCTCCAGCGTTTTAACTTTTTCAATATGCCCCATTTTATTCAATGAAACAGGAAAAAAAGGAACAGAAAAACAAGAAAAAGCTCCTTTTCACCGCTGTCTACTGGCTCTTGGGGCTGATCATCATAATGGTGCTCCCCCAGATCCTGCTCACAATTCAGACCAAGCAGATCCCCTATTCGCAGTTCAAGGATTTTTTGAAGCAAGGCAGGATCCTGGAGGTGCGACTTACAGAGGATGAAATACGGGGAATCATGTTTACTGGTTCCGAAAAGGAACTCAAGGAACTAAGGGCCCATATACAGGAAATTGAATCTGCTCCGCCGGCCCAGGGAGGCCCTCTGGATTTCTTGAATCCCGCCCAGCGTCCATCCCTTGACGAGATACTCAAGAAACTGTCTTCTTCTTCCTCCCAAAAGGAAAATCTCGTCCTTTTCAGGACGGTGAGGGTAAAAGACAACAAGCTTGTGGAAGAGCTCGACGCCCAGGGTGTGGAATATTCCGGGGTGAAGAGCAGCATGATAGGAGAGATATTCTGGGGCACCATTGTCCCCATAGCCTTCTGGATAGGACTATGGTTTTTCCTCATGCGCGGTATGGGCTCTCCCGGCAGCGGCCTGCTTTCCATAGGAAAGTCAAAGGCAAAAGTTGCAGTGGAAAAGGATACAGGGGTGCGCTTCCAGGACGTGGCCGGGTGTGAAGAGGCCAAGGAAGAGCTCAAGGAGGTAGTGGAATTCCTCAAGAGACCCCAAAAATTCGAGGCACTTGGGGCAAAGATCCCCAAGGGTGTGCTCCTGGTGGGACCGCCCGGGACAGGAAAGACCCTTCTTGCCAGGGCCCTGGCAGGAGAAGCCGGAGTCCCCTTTTACAGCATCTCCGGCTCGGAATTTGTCGAGATGTTCGTGGGCGTAGGTGCTGCAAGGGTAAGGGATCTTTTCAACCAGGCAAAAAAGAATGCCCCGTGTATCATCTTTGTGGACGAAATAGATGCCATAGGAAAATTCAGGGGGGCAGGTCTCGTGGGCGGAGGACATGAGGAACGGGAGCAGACGCTCAACCAGCTCCTGGTGGAAATGGACGGGTTTGAGCCCAATATCGGGGTTATCCTCCTTGCCGCCACCAACAGGCCGGAAATACTTGACCCTGCACTCTTGAGGCCCGGCAGGTTTGACCGCCAGGTGGTCCTGGACGCCCCGGATGTCCAGGGCAGGGAGGCGATACTCAAGGTTCACTGCCGGGGCAAGCCCCTGGCCCCTGACGTGGATCTAAAATCCATTGCCCTTAGAACGCCGGGTTTTTCAGGGGCAGACTTGGCCAATATAGTGAATGAGGCAGCCCTGCTGGCAGCAAAGGAAGGTGCCAGCCGTATCACCCAGGCGCATTTCGAGGCTGCTGTAGAAAAGGTCTTTGCAGGGCCTGAAAGAAAAAGCAGGCGCCTTGGAGAAAAGGAGCGGAAAAGGGTGGCCTATCATGAATCAGGGCATGCCTTGGTGGCCTTTCACTGCCCCAATGCCGCACCTGTGGCAAAGATTTCAATCATTCCCCGGGGGAAGGCAGCCCTTGGATATACCCTGCAGCTTCCTGAGGAAGAGCGCTATCTGATGACCAAGAACGAGCTTTTGGACAAGATCTGCGTCTCCCTCGGGGGCAGGGCGGCTGAAGAAGTTGTCTTTAAGGAGATAAGCTCCGGCGCCCAAAATGACCTGGAAGTTGCCACGGAAATGGCAAGGGGAATGGTTTGCCGCTTCGGTATGAGCGACAAGATCGGGCCGGTTGCCCTTACCAGGGAAACATCCCCCTTTCTAAAGGTGCCTGGAATGCCGGAGCAGCAGAATATCAGCCCTGAGCTCCAGGCAGAAGTTGACAGCGAGGTCAGAAGGGTCTTAAGAGAGCAGTACCAAAGGGCCCTCTCCATTATACGGGATCACAGACAGGCCCTTGAAACCGTCTCTGCCAAGCTTCTGGTAGAGGAAGTAATGAGTGCAGACGAGTTCAGGAAGCTTGCCGGAATAGATGCCGACAATCACGTGCACAAGGAGGATTCAAATGAAAACTCGTAGTTTAACCCTTAGGAGGCACCAAGCCGCCTCCTTCATCCTTTCGATGTTGTTTTTTTTCAGCCTGGCATGCACTGGGCAAGTATCTGCCAGGACCGCCCAGGAAGATGAAAACATAGAACTCCTTTCCAGGACTTCCCAGGCCATAGCTGAAATCGTCAAGGAAGCCATGCCGGCAGTAGTATTTGTCCAGGTGGAAAAGACCATTGAGCAGGGCCCTTCTCCCTTTGGGCAGGATCCCTTCGGCATGTTCAATGATCCCTTTTTCCAGAGGTTTTTCGGCCCTCAGTTGCGGCAGCGCCCCAGGAAATTCAAGCAGAGGGGCCAGGGGTCAGGATTTATCATCAGCAAGGATGGTTACATCCTGACAAATAATCACGTGGTAGGCGAGGCAGACAGCATCAGCGTGAAACTTGCCGACGGCAGGAAATTCAAGGCCAAGGTAATCGGCAAGGACCCGCAGTCGGACGTGGCAGTAATAAAGATAGACGCCAAGGACCTGCCTGTGCTCCCCCTCGGCAATTCGGATGCCCTCCAGGTAGGGGAATGGGTAATCGCCATCGGTAATCCCTTCGGTCTTACCCAGACGGTTACTGTGGGGGTTGTAAGCGCCAAGGGCAGGAGCAGGCTTGGTATTACCGACTATGAAGACTATATCCAGACAGATGCTGCCATCAACCCGGGCAACTCCGGCGGTCCGCTGATCAACATCCATGGCGAGGCCATAGGCATCAATTCTGCCATCTTTTCAAGGAGCGGAGGCTACATGGGAATCGGTTTTGCCATCCCCATAAACATGGCCAAGGCCGTAAAGGACCAGCTCATAAAGAACGGAAAGGTGGTCAGGGGCTGGCTCGGAGTAGTCATACAGGAGATTGACGAGGATCTTGCCAAGTCGTTCGGCCTGAAGAAAACCGAAGGCGTTCTTATCTCAGAGGTGGCCGAGAATTCTCCTGCAAAGAAGGCCGGGCTGAAAAGCGGCGACATAATCCTCGAGATGAACGGACATAAGGTCTACGACATCGGGGAACTCAGGAACAAGATCGCCCTTACTCCTCCTGGGACAAAGGTGAATTTCCTCATCCTCAGAGAAGACAAGAAAAAGAAGGTAACCGTTACCATTGAAGAAAAACCAGGCGGAGTCACGGTTGCCATGAGCAAGCATGAGATATTGAAACAGCTGGGGCTTGTGGTCCAGGAACTTACATCTGATCTGGCCCAACAGTTCGGATACCATGAGGGCCAGGGCGTGCTGGTGGCCGAGGTGGAGCCGGGCAGCCTTGCCGCCGGCGTTGGCATCCAGCCTGGACAGCTCATAGAGGAAGTCAACCGGATTAAAGTCCACACTGTAAATGAATTCCTCAAGGCATTGTCAAAATCCCGCAAGACCAAGAGGGTCCTGTTCAAGATAAGAGATGGAGACATGAGCCGTTATGTTGCCCTGAGGCTTCCCTGATCGGGGTACAGATAGATGAGCCAAGCTATACTGGAACCGCTGGAAGCGGAAAGCCCCCCTGGAAAGGAGGGGTTTTCCGCCCTTTTAAGCAGGCAGTTTGAGATCCCGGCCGAGGTTGAGGCCTCGGTTCGGGACATAATAAAGGATGTTCGGGATGCCGGAGACCGGGCTGTTGCTGATTATACGAAAAGATTCGACTGCCCGGATTTTGATGTATCCATGCTGTGTGTGGCAGAAGACGAGATTGACAGGGCGTATTCCAGGGTTGATCCCAGGATTCTTGAAAGTGTCAGGAAGGCCCTTTCAAAGATTGAGGCGTTTCACGGGAAACAAATGCCTGTCTCCTGGTTTGATACCGGTTCTGACGGCAGCATTCTCGGTCAGATGGTGGTCCCCGTGGATGCGGCCGGCCTCTATGTGCCAGGCGGCACAGGAGGGAGCACCCCCCTGGTATCCTCGGTGCTGATGAATGCAGTACCCGCCCGGACAGCCGGAGTAAAAAGGCTGGTGCTGGCAACTCCTCCGGGAAAGGATGGAAGCGTCAACCCGTACCTTCTTGTGGCAGCAAGGGAGGCAGGGGTAAGTGAAATCTACAGAATGGGCAGCGCCTGGGCCATTGCGGCAATGGCCTACGGCACTGAAACCATAAGGCCCGTGGATGTTGTGGCAGGTCCCGGCAACATTTTCGTTACAGTGGCCAAGAAGATGATTGCCGGCAGCGTTGGCATAGACATGGTGGCAGGGCCCAGCGAGATACTTATCATAGCAGACGATTCTGCAGATCCTTCCTTCATCGCCGCTGATATGCTTTCCCAGGCAGAACACGACCCCATGGCCACCTCTGTGCTTTTAACTATATCAGGAGAAATCGCCGAAAAGACCTGTTCAGAGCTCTATAACCAGATGGAGAACCTGGCCAGGGCAGAAACAGCCAGAAAATCCCTTGAATCAAACGGGCTGGTTCTGGTGGTTGAAACCCTGGAAAAGGCTGCAGAAATGGCCAACAGGGTGGGACCTGAACACCTGGAACTCCTGGTGCGAAGGCCCTGGGCGCTTCTGCCCATGATACGTCATGCCGGCGCCGTATTTCTGGGCAGCTACAGTCCTGAACCAGTAGGGGACTATATCGCAGGCCCAAACCATGTGCTGCCTACCATGGGAACCGCCCGTTTTTCATCGGCCCTGGGGGTAGAAACCTTTCTTAAGCGCTCGAGCATCATATCCTATTCCAGGGACGCATTCCTGGAGGATGCAGAAGACGTCATGAATCTGGCGCGAATCGAAGGTCTCACTGCCCATGAGCGCTCTGTAGGGATCAGGCTGAAAAAGGACAGAAGCTAAATATAAGCATCTCTTGATAATGGATCATCCAGAACCATGCCTTTGCGGCATGATTCTGGATATTTTTTCATATTGAACTGTATATCGGGTTTCATGGCCTTGGGCATCCTTCCGGTCTGGCCGCTTATACCCCTTGGCTGCCTCTGCGACTGTTTCCCTGCCTGATCAAGAGGCTGGGTAAGGGGCTATCCTGCAGTCACTGCCGTCTTAACCGGCTGCTCTTTTCATCCTGGCAGGAACAGATTTTTTCATTGCCGCATTTGTTATTATCCCTCAAGAAGAAAAAGAAGTGAGGGAATGTTTCGGTGGCGCATTCCGGGAATACAAGAAAAGAACATCCTGTCTCCAGCCGTTTCGTTTCGGGCCCAAAAGTCACTGACTTACCAGGCAGCGCTGCCGGACAGCCTTTAAAAAACGCTTCAATTCTCAGCTCGTTTGTGTTTCTTTGGTTCTTCAGAATGTGCGGTTAATGCAGTAGATTTTTTGCTGGGCTTGCTTATCTTTTTACAAGAAGGACGGCTTGCAGTTCTTATCAGTCCGCATGGGCACGATTATAAGAATTCGCTGTTTTCTTTGCCGTCTAAGTGTACGATTGATACAATAGTTTAAGGCCCCGTGACTGTGAAAAACCAAGGAGGAAAATCAAATGGAAGACAAAAACGCCCCCCAGGATTTTATCAAGACCTTTGAAAAATCAATCCTTGTAGCAGGAGTCTTGCTGGCTGCACTTGGGGTGATAGGTGTCTTGGCACCCCATATCGTCTCCTTTACCATTGAAATATTCTTGGGAATCCTCATGATTGCCGGCGGGATATTCTTTGCCTATTACAGCTACCAATACCATACCCGCTCGTTCATAGGGTGGCTCAAGCCAGTAATACTAATCCTGGTAGGGGCACTTTTCCTGATAAAGCCGGGGGCTGGCATAGCGGCCTTTACCCTGCTTGTAACATTTTATCTGCTGGTAGATGCCTACGCGGGGTTCGGCCTGGCTTATGTCCGTTATCCTGCTCCGGGATGGGGCTGGCTTCTTTTGAACGGTTTGCTCTCGCTCACCCTTGCTGTTCTTCTTCTTGTGGGCTGGCCAGCGACTTCCCCGGTATTTCTGGGCTTGTATATCAGCATAAGCCTGCTCTTTGACGGTATTTCTCTTTTCATGCTGGGCATAAAGCTTAAGAAGGCCGAAAGGGAACTGGACCAGGGAGGGCTATAGTTCATGGACAAGGAAATGAACGAGAAACAGGATACTGCCGGCAGGAAATACCGAATCGGAATGGAAGAGATAGCCCTTTTCGTGGTGTTTGCCCTTTCCATCCTGGGCATAGGCGTAACCAATTTCAGGCCGCTGGAAAGTTATCGTTACTGGGGAGCCATGACGGTAATTCTTGCAATAACCGGTATGGTCATAGGATGGGCAAGGTCGAAACGTATGGGTGAACCTGTCCGAAAGATGCTCGTGATTCAGCTTGTCCATTGGGGAGCCACCCTGGCAGCCGTGGCCGGTATATTTCTTCTTCTCAACATGGGGCGGCTGAATTACGAGAATACAGGGCTTGTAATACTGCTCACCCTGGGGTTTTCAACCTTTCTGGACGGCTACAGGATAAGCTGGAGCTTTGCAGCAGTCGGGGTGATGATGTTTATCGCAGGTCTGTTCGGTGGATACCTGGAGCAGTACGTCTGGATTACCTTGATAGTAATAATATGTGTCTTTGCAGTGATCTACCTGCTGGAAAAATACAAGAGGCTTTCCTCTCGGCCGTCCTCACAGGGCCATAAAACACAAACTTCGGGAGGAGAATAGGCATGGGAACATCTTGCTGATGCATGGGCGCAGTACCTTTATCGAGGCCCTGTGGTTTTATAACTGCTCCCTGCAGGACATTGGCTGACAGGCATGGAAGTCTTTCATTCCTTCCTGGTCAAGGCTGGCGACATGGATTCGGCCTGGAATAAGATCAAGGCCTTTCTGGAAGACTACCAGCTGATTCATTACCATGAGGTCAACCTCCTGGCAGATATATCGAAGAGTTCAGAAGATCATGATTTTCCAGCTGCAGTTTCCGCTGCAGTAGAAAACAACAGGAAATTCCTGCAGGATTCTGTCGATTTCCTGAAGGCAGAAGGCTATCTGACCCTGGATGACATTAAGAAACTGCCCCAGGGTTATTTGTCAAAAGAGCTTCACCAAATAGTACATTTTCTTGACGGCTTTTTCGGTATTGATTCCCGTTTCTACAATTTAGCCGAACACAGCCACTGGATATCTGCATGGTTAGGCAGAAAGATCGAAAGGGGCACTTCCGGTTTCTGGCTGCTTGAGATAAAGGCGCTGACCGGGGCAGAGCCTTTTTCAACAGATGAGCTGAGGGATATCCGGGTAAAGGACTGACCTTGAACTCATGGTAAATTTTGCAGGTGTCCGGGAAAATGGCCAACAGACTTGCCTCTGAAACATCTCCTTATCTGCGGCAGCATGCCCATAATCCTGTAAACTGGTACCCTTGGTGCCAGGATGCCTTTGAACGATCCCGCACCCTCAATCTGCCTATATTTCTTTCAATTGGTTACAGTTCATGCCACTGGTGCCATGTCATGGAAAGGGAGGTATTCGAAGACAGGGAAATAGCGGAATTTTTGAACAGCCACATGGTCTGTATCAAGGTGGACCGGGAAGAAAGGCCTGATATCGACAAGTACTTCCAGGAGGTCTTTCAGGTCATGAACAGCAGGGCAGGAGGCTGGCCGCTTTCAATTTTCCTTACCCCATCCATGAAGCCGGTATTCGCTGCCACCTACGTTCCCCCAAGGAGCAGGGAAGGGGTTACGGGCTTCCTGGATCTTATCCGAATGATTCAAAATGCCTGGATGGAAAGGCCGACCTTACTGGAAAAGGGAGGCTCCCAGGTCCTTGAATACCTCGAGGCCTTGCAGGAAGAAGGTGATGGGCAGGCGTCTGCAGTCCCCCCGGATATTGGAAGACGTTTCCTGGATCAGGCTGTATCCGCTTATGATCCGGAATACGGGGGATTTTCACATGCACCCAAGTTCCCGTCAGCATCCATAATTAACCTGCTTTTGGTAATCGGCCGGTTCCAGGGAAGTGACATGGCAGTAAAAATGGCACTCCACAGCCTGGAGTGCATGGCCGCAGGCGGGCTCTACGATCTGGTTGACGGCGGTTTCTGCCGATACAGCGTGGATGAAAAGTGGCTGGTCCCTCATTTTGAGAAGATGACCTATGATAACGGCCTTCTCTGCGAAAGTTATTTCAGGGCCTGGCAGCTAAGTGGACAGAAATCCTTTCTTGAAACCGCAGTGCATACTGCGCGCTTCATGCTGGACAAGATGCAGAAAAACGGGCTTTTTTTCTCCTCCAGCGATGCTGACAGCCAGGGGGAGGAAGGCAGGTATTTTGTCTATTCATACAGGGAAGTCCTGGACGCCCTTGTTGAAGAGGGAGGGTTCACTGAGGAGCAGGCAAGGGAAGTTGCTTCTGCCCTTTCCATCACGAAATACGGGAATTTTGAGGGCTCTAATATCGTAAGGCTCCGGGGAAAGATGAGACCCCAATGGTTAGAGAGGGCAATGGCAGTACTTTCTGCCATAAGGGCAAGCCGCCCCTATCCGTCTATTGACCACAAGGTGATAACTGCCTGGAATGCGATGATGCTGAAGGCGCTGTTTTTTCTGTCCCGGTCCCAAGACAGGTTCAGGGAACCGGCCATAAGATGCGCCGACACTCTTTTTGAAAAGATGTTCAGGGAGGGGGTGCTTTATCACAGCAGCATGCCCGATTCCGAACCTGTAATAAGGGCATTTCTGGACGACTACGCTTTCCTGGCAGATGCCATGCTTACTGCCTATCAGGAAACCCTTGATTCGAGGTTTCTGCAAAGGGCAAAGCTCCTTGCACGACAGGCAGTAGAGCTCTTTTACCATGAAGGCTCATGGTATTTCAGCACGGGAGATTTTCCCGTCCGGGCCAAATCCGCAGATTCCGCCTATCCTTCCAGTGCAGCCGTGATGGTGTCTGCCTTGATCACCCTCGGCACTGTGGAGGGTGAGCCCGATTGGCTTGAGACCGCTTCAAAGAGTATTGAAAAAGCCGCGTCAAATATGATTTCCTTCCCATTAGGGCACGCTGCATTCGTGGCAAATGCTGTCAGGATGCAGGCCCCTGACATAGTAATACATGGAGAGGCAGGTTCCCTGGAAAAGATAAGGCCGCTACTTGGAAGTGCCGGTTACCCCTTTGTATTGCTGCGCCCGGAAGCAGGTGAAGGATTCAGGATATGCAGGGGAACGACTTGTCTTGAAAGGCTGGATTCACCAGCAGAGGCAGCGGCCAGGGTGCATGAATTAATGGCTGAATCAAACTGAGCTGGATGGCTGCTAGGCAACAGGGTAAACCATGCCATTATTATGTTTCAACTATGCTTCGGGGCGGTTTTTTTGGGGAATTGACAATTTATTATAAATAAATTACGTTAAAAGCATAATGTTAATTTGGTAATTTCAGGCATGGTCATGTCCGCCAATCCCTTTATAGTACAAAGACCCATAAAATACAGTGAGCCCTTCTGCAACCGCCAACAGGAGATGTCAAGGCTGGAAATGGCTGCTGAAAGGTCCGAGGCTGTATGCATTCTTTCCATAAGGCGTTTTGGCAAGACTTCCCTGGTGAACCAGATACTCGGGCGCCTTGAAGAGAAAGGCTGGCTTACCCTGTCTGTGGATCTTGCAGGGTGTTTTTGCATTGATTCCCTGGTAAGGGAATTTGAAAAAGGCCTTTATTCACTCCGGGGGAGATGGCAGCGGCTCAAGGAGGACCTGAAGGGTGTCGCCCGTCTCAGGCCTCAGCTTACCCTGGATCCTCTCAGCAGCCAGCCTTCCCTTGGTTTTGATTTCTCACGCCCTGCAGGTGAGATAGAAAGGCTAAAAAACGTCCTGGAAGAAATTGTTGCCTTTCCGGAAAAGAGCGGCACGGATGTGCATCTTTGCCTTGTGCTGGATGAGTTCCAAAACGTAAGAAGAATCGATCCAAAGGGCCGTCTGGAATGGCTTTTTCGCTCGGTATTCCAGGAAAGGGGAGGGAAATTTGTGCCCTTTCTGCTTGGCTCTGAAAGACACCTGCTGCAGATGATGATCTACGAGGAATCCGCTGCATTTTTCAAGGGTGTCACTCCAATGGGTCTGGATGTACTGCCGGAGAAAGAGGTGGTAAGTTTTGTCAGAGACCAGTTCCTGAAGACCCTTGACATCACCATACCAAAGGCCAGGATAACAGGAATTTACAGGATTTTCGGCGGCCATCCCTATGCCGTAAACTGGTTCTGGTCTGAGCTGTGGGCACTTGAAGAGCGGTCGAAAGAGACCGAACCCCTCGATACCTGGGTGGAGACAGCCGTGGGTATAATCCTGAACCAGCGTGATTACTACCAGGCCCTGAACAGCCGTCTGCCCATTGGGGCAAGGAAGGTGCTCTTGGCCATTGCGGCAAATGAACCGGTGAAGAAGGTATTTTCCAGGGATTTCATGGTAAAGGCCTGCGGCATGGCCCAGGGAAGCCTTCAAAGTGCCTTGAAGATCCTTCTTGAAGAGGATGAAATAAAAAAGACCAGGGACGGCTATATCATCAGCGATCCCCTGGAGAGATTGGTGCTGGCTGTAAGGGATATGGACGAGGAGCAGCTGGCTGAATTTGTAAGGGCAAGGATAAGCCAGGCTTGACATGCTCAAGTCCCGGGAAAGATTTTCGAAAGTCAGATAAAGAAAAGAAATGAATTTTACTGCCATAGATTTCGAAACTGCCAACAATTACAGGCACAGTGCCTGCGCAGTAGGTCTGGTGAGGGTTGAAGGCGGAAACATTGTGGAAAAGAAGGCATTTCTGATCCGTCCGCCTGAAAAATGGTTCAGGTTTACCTACATCCACGGTCTAACCTGGGATGATGTAAAGGATGCGCCGACATTTGAGGGTCTATGGCCCAGGATAAAGCCCATTATAACTGCCGGGGAATTCCTGGCAGCCCACAACGCTTCCTTTGATCGTTCCGTGCTTTTAAAGACATGCAGTTATTACGATATCAGCCCGCCTCCAGTCGACTTCATGTGTACAATGCAGCTTGCCAGGAAGAAGCTCGGCATCTACCCTACGAAACTGCCCGACGTGTGCAGGAGGCTCAACATCCGCCTTGACAACCACCATGAAGCCCTGGCAGATGCCCTTGCCTGTGCAAGGATAGTCCTTCATGCTTGCCGGCAGTAAGATGTCCTGCCACCAGGAAAAAACGGCATGATTTCACGGTCTAGTTGCAATTCTTTCCCTTATAAAGGGTCAAGGCTTCATCAGGCCAACAGATCAAGACCCTGGAGCCTTTTCTGAAGGTATTCCGCTCTGTGACCGAGGCACAGATTTCAAAGCCCACATCCACTATCAATGCAGCCTCTGCCCCGTAGGAGGGCGAAATGGCCTTGACCGTTCCTTCGAGACAATTGTGTTTTGGGCTGATCCCCCGGCTCCATTCATGCACCTTTACCATGTCCTGATCTATCACCATGAACATGGACCCTTCTCCATCAATCATGGAAGCAGGGACTGAAAGCCGCGGCATGTCTTTTCTGCCGATAAGCCTCATGCTTACCCTTTCTCCCGATATTTCGTTCCCAGCCGCAGCAGCTTCAACATGGAAAAAATTCCTTATCCCTGCAAACCTGGCTGCAAATTCTGTCTCAGGTCTTATTAGAAACTCATGGGGAGGGCCTTCCTGCGTAATGCTTCCCTCTTCAATAATTGCAATCCTGGAAGCTACGGCCCTTGCCTCCAGGGGGTCGTGGGTAACATGGATAAAGGTGCGTCCCTTTGAATGAAGTTCCAGGAGCAGGCCAAGGATGTCTTGCTTCAGGATTGCATCAAGGCCGGTAAGAGGCTCATCCAGAAGGAGGCAGGCCGGCTCAAGGACCAGCATCCTTGCAAGCGCCACTCTCTGTCGCTCCCCCCCTGAAAGTCCCTCTGTTTTCCTTTCCAGCAGATGCAGGATCCCTGTCTCCCTGGCCATCTGCTCAACTCTTTCATCGGTTTGAATTTTGGAAAAAGGTCGGAATCTGAGCCCGTAGGAGATATTCTCCCTGACAGTCAGATGCGGGAACAGGGTATTTCCCTGGCACAGGTAGCCGATCCCCCTTTTTTGAATGGGAAGATTATCAATACGCCTGCCGTCTAAAAGGATTTCTCCGCCATCCGGCTGCTTGAACCCCGCCAGGATTTCCAGGAGAAGGGTTTTGCCAGCGCCGGAAGGACCAAGGAGAACAAAGTATTCCCCCTCGGCCACGAAAAGATCCAGGGGCCCCAGGAAAAACTTGCCCGTCCTCTTCTTGAGCCTGTATAGCCTGAGCATCAGCGGTTTCTCTCTGCCACGATCCTCAATATCACGAAGACAACGAGACAGACTCCAATGAAAAGTATTGCAGCAGGCCTTGCGTATTTCAGGCCATAGGCCCCAAACCGTTCGTAGATGAGCACAGGCGCTGTCATAGGGTGGTAGGCTATGATAATTACTGCCCCGAATTCACTCATGCCCCTTCCAAACATCAGCACTATGCCGGCAATGACTGCCCTCCAGGCAAGGGGCAGAGTAATGGTGAAAAAGGCCTTCATGGAAGATGCCCCGAGATTCATGGCAGTCATTTCCAGGCGCACGTCCACTGCCTCGAAGCCCGTCCTTGCTGAATTTATAAGGAAGGGCAGGCTCACAAAGGCCATGGCAGCCATGATCCCGGCAGGGCTGCCGATGAAGCTGAAACCCGCCTCGTGTGCAGCACGCCCAAGAATCGAGTGCCTGGACAGGACGGTCAGAAGTGCAATGCCTGCTGCAGAATGCGGGATCATGAGGGGCAGGTCAATTATTGCGCTTATGGCCTTCTTTCCGGGAAATTCCTTTCTGGCAAGGATCCATGCAAGGGGCACTGCGCAGATGCCGAAAACCAAGGTTGCTCCCATGGCAGTCCAGACAGACAATATAATGGAACCGGCCGCCTCTGCATCTTTTATGGTTTCAACCAGCTCAGGGACAGACGACTGGAGAACCAGTCCTGCTAGAGGGGCCAGGAGAAAAAGCAGGGCAAGGCCGCCAAGGCCTGTAAATATGAGGCTCAGGAGGTCAGGATGCTTCATGCAGGTCTGCAGTTTTTTCAGAGTTCTTCTTTTCCTGGGACAGACGGGGCAGGTTTCGCATATTTCCTGAGAGGAGCAGGAATGTTTTCGTATGTCAAGGATTCAGCAGGGACGACGGAATGCTGGCCGCATTCTTCCATTATCTTCATGCCCTTTTCCGGATCCAGGACAAATGAGACAAAGGTGAGGGCGAGCTTTGGATTTGGGGCATTTTTGGGAATGGTGATACCGTACACCATGGGAGCGCCTTTTTTGACCATCCAGGAGCCGGGTTTCTTACCGCTGATCTTGACCGATACCCTGGAATAAAAAGAGGCATATTGGGGATTCTTGAGGTTTATCTCATCTGGCAGGATAACGAAGCTCAGGCCGTGCTGCCTGGCAACCGAGCGGTAGATGAAAAGGTAATCTATCTCTCCGGCCTCAAGAAGTGCCAGGAGATCGGTCTCCTTGGGCCTTATGTTCCTGAGGTCCTTTTTCAAGAGTCTTTCGGCAAGGCCCTTCTTCTTGTAATAGAGTTCCGCCAGGCGGCATGTCATGACGGAGCGGTAGCCGCACGGATCGCTGTTCGGATCAGAGCGGCCGATGGAAACATCTTTTCTCTGCATGATCTCGTACCAGTTGCCGGCATTGATTTCGTCAGCATATGCCGACTCAGGCACGTAGGCAACGACCATTTCGTTGCTGGCAAAACGAATGTTCCAGGAGGCAAACGATGGAATAAGGAGCTGGTTTATAACAGAGTAGTCTGCAGATGCCATTATGTCACAGGGGCGTCCCAGGTCACTTATTTTCCTGGCGCAAGTCCTGCTGCCAGCAGCCTCCCTTTCGACCTTGACACCGGGATTTTCCTTCTCAAAGGCTGCCGCAATCCTTGAAAAGGGTATGCTGAGGCTGCCTGCATGAAATATGATAAGCGTTTGCCGGGGCTCAGCCGCGAAAGACCAGCTCCCCGCCAGCACCAGGAAGACCATTAAAGATACAGGAAATCTTTTCATACCTTTTTCTCCGTAATGAGTTTAGGCCCGGCATGCATATATCTCTTGCGTCTGTCTGATTTATGCCAGGGTCCAGGCTTTTGCAGATGTGAAGTATCGAATACTTGATCCAGTCTACTTTAAAAGACTGGAAACATAGCATATACAATTTCTTATCAGCAGTTACTCTTCTCCTGTTTAGTTTTTGCGGGAATCTTGATGGAGACCTCTATTTCCGCTGCCCCTTCCGTGTGCTTGAGAGAGCTTATGAATCCTGCAATGGTGCCCGCCAGGCAATCCTGGACAAAACCCTTGAGTGGGACCTTCCTGCCGTTTACCACCAATGATGCCGCTGCCATTTGCCTGCCTTTTATGATGTAGCGGTTTTCCAGAAAGTCTGCAATTTCACTGGTTTCATCCGGTCGGAAGAGGTGAAATCCAGCTACGGCCTCACTGGTTATGACAGCTATCACTCCGGAGACAAGGTCCCGCAGGTTCTGGCTGCTCTTGCCGCCTGCCACTTCGATCTTGTCCACGTCTTCTGCATTCTTGAAACCTTCTCCTATCACCAGGTCAACGTCCGGGAAAAAACGATGGGCCATGGTCAAAAGGGGCAGACCCCTGTTTACGCCCATGATCACGGTCCTGTCGGGCGAGACAAAGGCCACTGGATCAGCCCCGGCCCTGGCCAGCCTGCCGGTATCGGTATCCGGGGAATCAAAAGAAACGCCTGTATGCTTGCTGGATTTGATGATCCCTATTCTGTATCCTTTTGCCGTGAGCCTTTCTATCACCCTGGAAAGGATGGTTGTTTTACCGGAATCGTGCCAGCCTATAAAAGTAACTACCGGTGGCATATAAAGACCTCCTTTTTGTCAAAAAAAGACGGCCTAAAAAGGCCGTCAAAAAGTCGAAAAGCGCCTCCAAGATAAAAAGTTGTCTTCTTTTTTTCAGGTCAGCCAGCCTTATACCTGCTGTGGAGTATTTCAACCTCCTCCAGAGATTTGTAGCCTGTCAGCATGCTTTGAAGTGAGCCCTTGATGGCAAAAAGCGACATATAAAGGTGAATGATAAAAAAGCCTGCAAGTGCTGCACCGAGAAAGTTATGGACGATGGCAGCAAAGCGCAGCGCTTCCGTTTGGACATCAAAGGAAAACATCTGGTACCCGGTCCAGGCCATGAAACCGCCTCCAAGGGTGGAAAGCCAGAACCAGATCTTCTGGCCCGCATTGAATCTGCCGGCAGGTACGGGCCTTTTTGCCCTGCTCAGGTAACCCCCCATGATGAGGAACCATTTCAAGTCATAGGGCATGGGTAGCATATCCTTGACCCAGATGAGAAACATGATTGGTGCATCAACGGCAAAGATAAGGGCAGAGATGATATGTATATACCTTGCAGATCTTACAAAGGCCCCGCCCCCGAACAGCTTGCCGAAGACCATGGTAAGGCCGGTCAGGACCAGGAGAGAGAAAAAGACTGCCGCAATCCAGTGCACTATGCGCGAAAAAACCCCGAAGTAGAATACTTCTCCCTTTTGGTGGGAAAAGCTCTTGGGACCTATTGATAAATAGTGGAGAAGAAAAACCAGGGGCAGGCTGACAATGGTCCAGAAGAAGATCTGCCTGAATAGTGCAGGCTGCCACGTTATAAAAAGGCGGCCGTAATGCTGCCAGTCACCCACTATCAGGCTGCTGAACTGGCGGAAGGCCACGGTAATGGATTCATGGCCGGGACTGAAAAGGAACTGGTCCTGGCAGAACACGGCCCCTGCGGCTGCTGCAAGGGAACTAAGAGCCAGGAAAACCGCACATATTCCAATAGATGATTTATTCATGGTGCTTTCCTTGTCTCGGTAGAGGAACAGGGGCAGCCGGGAATGCAAATTTTATCCTGTCTGCCCCCTACTGCCAGACCTATTTGCCTCCGTAGGCCTTGTCCCAGCCCCAGGCGCCAGCCCCGGAGCCCCTCTGGAACGCTCGTTTCCTGAAGATATCAGAAATCACGTCTGCATCCCCGGCCAGCAGGGCCTTTGTGGAGCACATGGCGGCACAAAGAGGCGGCTTGCCCTCTGCTATGCGGTTTTGGCCATAGAGCTTTCTCTCCTTTTCACTGAAGGTTTCTGCCGGGCCTCCTGCACAGAACGTGCACTTGTCCATGGCACCCCTGGCGCCGAAAACCTGGCCCGAAGGAAACTGCGGTGCCCCGAAGGGGCATGCCATGAAGCAATAGCCGCAGCCGATACAGATATCCTTGTTGACCAGCACTATGCCGTCTTCCCTCTGGTAGATGGCCTTAACCGGGCAGACAGCTATGCACGGCGCATCTGAACAGTGCATGCAGGATATGGATACAGATCTCTCTCCAGGCCTGCCCTCATTGATGGTGATCACCCTTCGCCGGTTGACGCCCACAGGGACGTTGTTTCCTTCCTTGCAGGCTATGACACAGCCGTTGCAGTCAATGCACCGTTCCACATCACACAGGAATTTCATTCTTGCCATTTTATTCTACCTCCCCTTGCATCACGCCGGCTTCACATTGCACAAGCCGTCCTTGGTGGCCTGGATCTGGGTAATTATGTCATAGCCGTAATTGGTGACTATGTTTGCCGGCTCCCCGACAGCATAGGGGGCCATTCCTTCCGGGTACCTGTCCACCAGGGATTTTCCTTCAAACTGCCCGGCAAAGTGGTAGGGCAGAAAAATGGTATGCTCATCCACCCTGTCCGTAACCTTGGCCATGACCTTGGCCCTGCCGCCCTCCGGGGATTCTATCCAGACCATCTGGCCGTTTCTGATGCCGAGATTGTTGGCGGTTCGCTCATTGATCTCTGCATACACGTGGGGCTGGAGCTCGGACAGGTACTTGTTGCTCCTGGTCTCGGCACCTCCTCCCATGTGTTCCACCATACGGCCGGTAATGATGACGAAGGGAAACTTTTTCACCAGGTCCGGATTCTGTTCGCTTTTGAACCTGGTATAGACACGGTACTGGTCGGGCTTGTCGTTGTATGTGGGATATTTGGCAATGAGATCAGGCCTTGGAGAATGCACAGGTTCCCTGTGTACAGGAACTTGGTCGGGAAATGTCCATACAACGCACCTTGCCCTTGCATTGCCAAAGGGGGCCATGCCGCGTTTTATTGCCTCCTTTATGGTCTTTTGCGACAGATCTGTCTTCCAGTTGGTCCCTGGAACAATGTCCTTGAACTCGGGATAGCCACCCTTTACCTGGCTGCCGGGGTTTGCAACGCCCTTTGCAGCAAGAAGATCCTCGGTTCTTCCGTCATAATAGGTGATCTTGGTGCCGAATCTCGCCCTGAAGGGCAGGCCTCCCTTTGCCACTGGTTTAGAGATGTCGTAAAGGATAGGCGTGCCCGGGTGGGTTTCAGTCCAGCACGGCCATGGAAGGCCGTAGTATTCCCCGTCGCACGGTCCTCCCTTGGCCTGGAGGGTGTCTATATCAAAGGTGTGCCAGTTCAGGGTGTGCTTCTTGATCCGCTCGGGAAGGGCGCCGTTGTAGCCGATGGTCAAGGTCCCTTTGCAGATCTCCCTGGTAATGTCTTCAGGGACCTTCTTGATGTTTTTATAGAACTTGTCTGCAAAGCCCAGCCTCTTTACCAGCTCTGCCATTATCTCATAATCATCCTTGCTTTCATAGATGGGGTCAACAACCTTGAAGCGCCATTGGAACTGCCGGGACGTGGACGTCAGGCTTCCGGATGTCTCGTACTGGCTGGAACAGGGCAGCAGATAGACGTTGTCCTTCTCTCCCCAGGTGCACATGGCAGGGGCGAATGGGTCTACAATTACCACCAGCTCGAGCTTGTCCATGGCCTTTTTGACCCTGTGCAGCATGGAGTTGGAGTTGCCTGCACAGCCCCACTGAATCAGGGCCTTGATAGGGGTGTACTGGTTGATCTTGTCATCCTGATTGACGCCTTCATACCAGCGGGCCAGGGTAAAGCCCTTCTTGTTCATGTATTCCTTGCTGTGGAAGCGGGATTTTATCCACTCGTAATCCACGTCCCATACCCGGCACCAGTGCTTCCAGGAGCCGTCTTTGATGCCGTAATAGCCGGGCAGGGAATGGGAGAGAACACACATGTCTGTTGCGCCCTGAACGTTATCATGGCCGCGGAATATGTTGGTTCCGCCGCCGGATTTCCCCATGTTGCCGAGTACAAGCTGAAGGATACAGAAGGCCCTGGTATTGCTGCTTCCTATGGAATGCTGAGTGCCGCCCATGCACCAGACAACCGTGCCCGGCCTGTGGGTGGCCATAAGCTTTGCGATGCGCACTACTTCTGAAGCGGGGATACCCGTTATATCTTCAACCACGTCCGGAGTATAGTGGCTGGCGACCTTGCACATCTCCGGGAAGCCGGCGACCCTGGCCCTGACGAAATCCTTGTCGTACCAGTCATTGGAGACGATTTGGTTGATGAGCCCCATGACAAATGCAGTGTCTGTCCCTGGCCGGATGCGCACGTAGTCCGTGGCCTTGGCGGCAAGCTTTGTAAAGCGCGGGTCCACCACTATGATTGGTGCGTTATTGACCTCCTTGGCATAGAGCACGTGCTGCATTGCAACGGGATGGGCCTCGGCTGCATTTGAGCCGATCATGAAGACGAGTTTTGAGTGCCTGATATCGTTCAGGCTGTTTGTCATTGCACCATAACCCCATGTGTTGGCGACACCTGCCACCGTGGTGGAGTGTCATATTCGGGCCTGGTGATCGATGTTGTTGGACCCCCAGAAGGCGGCAAACTTCCTCTGCAGGTATGCCATCTCGTTGGAGACCTTTGCGCTTCCGTTGAAGTGAAGGGCATCCGGGCCGTTCTTTTCCCTTATATCAAGGAGTTTCTTGCTTATCTCATCGAGGGCCTGGTTCCAGGAAATCTTCTGCCACTTTCCTCCCACGCGCTTCATGGGGCTTTTAAGGCGTTTCTCGCTGGTGACCATGTCTATGGCACCTGCCCCCTTACAGCAGTGGCCGCCGCGGGAGACCGGGTGGTCAGATGCAACTTCCTGTCGAACCCACACGCCGTTTTGGACCTCGGCTACGATACCGCAGCCAACGGAGCAGTAGGTGCAGATGGTCTTTATCTTTTTTGAACCTGGATAGGGTTCCTTTTTGTCAGTGCCGGCTGAAACCTTCCTGGTCAGCTTAGGGGCAAGGGCTGCTGTTGTCACTGCAGCCGCAGCACCTGACAGCTTCAGAAAAGACCTCCTTGCCATCTTGGGATTGAATGTAACCCTGCGGGACCTTCTGCCGGAGATTTTGCTGTTGATTATCTTTTTCTGGGCCATTTTTACCCCCTCTCAACATGTTTATGAACGAAGCATATCGTAATATTTCCTGAATTCCTCTGTCTCCCTGTATAAGACCTCTCTAGGTAATTCGGCCTGTTTCTCCGCCTGTCCAGCTTCTGCCTTGTCCCTGAAGGAAAAAAGGCCTGCAAGCAGTGCAGTGCCGGCCACCATTTCCCTGATAAAGGATCGACGCCCGTGGTCGCGTTTCCCGGTGTGCATTTTCGGCCCTCCTTTATTGTGCTTAAGTTACTAAAATCTTACTCTATTTAGCTTACTATGCTGTTGATTGTATCCCTGAGGGGTCAAAAGTCAATGCCCTTTCCATAAGAAGATATGCATTGAGGAAACGACAGCACGCCTTGTAAAAGGATGCCCCCCGGTTATTCTCCACGGCCTTTTCCATGGCGTTTCCCAGGGGAAGTAGAAACCGGCCCAAAAATTCCGCCTCCAGTGCCGAAGCCCCAGCGGCATCATTCTTTTCCCTTCCTATAAGTTCCTGGTAAACATCAAGGAGGACAGGCAGGGAATCTTCTGTTTCCGTAATGCCCTGCCTTTTTTCAATGCCGGCCTTTTTCAGGAACTCCCTGCATTCCACAAGGGCAGTGCCGAAATTGTGACCGTCCCGGTAATATGAGGCGGTTGTATGGAGTCCTTGTCTGCTGAAGGGATTGACAAAGAGCTCGTAGTATTCGTCCTTGAGCTCCTGGAGGCCTGTGCCAGAAAGAGATTCTGACAGGCTTGCCACCGCTTCGTCCATTTCAGGAGAAATGGACTGGCTGGACAGTGCGAATATCACGCCCCGCCACAGGCCCAGCTTGCTGGCGTCCGGCTCGTCATAGAAAAAGGATTTCAACAGGTCCACCAGGGAAATCCTGGTCTTTATTAACTGAAAATCCGGAAGCTCGGTCATTCTTCCTCCTGTTCCAGGAATCTTTTCACCCTGCATTCATCGCAATATTCAAAAAGCTCAAGGTCCAGGTCCTGGCGCATGGAAAGTATCTCCTTGACCTTTTCAAGGCTTTTTCTCGTACCGAAGACCTTGCCGCAGTTTCTGCACCTGGCAGGCTCTGCCTCAACCAGGGTTTGCCTCTGGAAAAAGGGCCTTTCCAGCAGTAGTCCAGGCCCAAGCTTCAGGGCGTCTTCAGGGCAAACGGCAGCGCACAATCCGCACTGCACGCATAATATGGGCTTGAAGCTCAGAATAAGGCTCTTTTCATGGGCCTTGAGGGCTCCCTGCCTGCACTCGTTAAGGCAGGAGAGGCACTGGGTGCATGCCTCTTTATCGCATAAAAGCCTGCCGAAGGAAGGAGAAAGCCCCGGTTCTACATCTCCCCTGCCTGAGCCGTGTTCCACGAGGAACAAAAGGATACGTTCAATCTCCCTGCGTCTGGTCCTGAAGCCACCTGGAGAAAGCGTCTCTGTAATATGCACCGAATTTGGCTCCCAAAGGCTGGATGCGTCCTTAAGGGGAATTACGGCAACGGATTCCTTTGCGCCGAAGAGGATCTCCATTATCCGGTTGGCAAGCCCTGCCTGGGCAAGGCAGGCGCTTTTTGGTTCTTCCTCCTCCTTGTTCAGGACAATCACTCTGCCTGCCCCCCTGGCCAATAGAAGGAGGAAGTGAAAGATGTTCAGTGCATTGACCCTGGCAAATTCCATAAAAAGAGTATCCGGAAAGGTCTTGGATCTGTTTTTCCACCAGAAGGCATGAAGCGCTTCAGCGCATCCCATTACCACCTTGGTGCCGGGCTTCATGTCGAACTGAGACGTATACGAATAAAAGGCCCTGTCGTTGAAGCGCTCATACTGGAGAGCACCTGTAGGGCAGGTGCTTGCACAGCTTCCGCATTCTATGCACTTGAGCTGGTCTATCTCAAGGCCTGATTCCCCGGGAGATATCGCAGATTCCGTGCATACATCAATACACCTTGTGCAGCCGGCAGCTGACCGAAGGCTGTGCTGGCACAGAAGAGGATCAATTGTGACCACCTCTTCCACCTGTTTTGTGCAGATAGATGCCGCCAAGACATCCATCTCGTCATGCCTGTAAACAGAAGGGATGTCCCTGGCAACTTCAATGCCTGCATCCGGTAGGCAGATTATGGAAGCAGTATCCAGCTCCAGCATCTCAGAGGCATGGAGATCTATGGCATCGTTCGGGCATGCCTCCACACAGGCCCTGCAGTAGGTGCACTTGTTGAAATCCAGGAACAGCATCTCCCTGAGGCAGTCCTCAGGGCAGGATGGGCCACAGAAACCGCAATAAGAACAGCGTTCTAGGTCAAAGGGACTTTTTACTCCAAGGTAAACCTTCAGGCCGTGTTCCATCGTCTTGATTTCTATGCTGGAAGCAGTGATAAAAGACGGGTGATATCCCTTGGTCAGCACCGGGGTTATTTCCAAGAGTCCGCCCCAGGTTTCCACGAAACCGGCAAGGGCGCCTGGATCTCCGGAAAATACTATTGCCGTTGCATCCGGTTCAAGGGTGTAGCTCCTGTAAAGGGTATGCTCCTTCCAATGGAGTTCGGCCCTTGCTATGTCAAGGAGCATTTCCTCATTCCATCCTCCAAGATCAGCATTCAGCTGAAGGGCTGGAGAGACAGGTATGTCAGGGGCCTCGAAAAGACCTGGAAATCCGCTGATCAGGCGCAGGCTGCTCTGTCCTGTCTGTACCTGGGGCCGGGCGCCGGGACGGAGAAAGAACTCTTTCTTTTCAAGCTTGAGGCCTGTTTGATCCCTGCGGCAAAGCAGGCAGGCAGTAAAACTTTTCATGGTCTGTTTATCCTGTTGTTAAAAACAAGTTGCATTTACCGGGAGTCTCTTCTGTCTTCCCGGGCTTGAATTTTGCCAGGCCATCTATTTATAGTACCCTGGTTTTCCAAAACAAGTCTTATCCACAGTTTCCTTTGAGCTTCTGAAGATGATGCGCGTGACAAGTCCCCGCTGAAAAAGGATCTAGAATGGCTGATTCGGTAAAATTGCCCCTGGAAACCGTAATCCTTACCCCGGAAGGCAGCAGCAGAAAACAAGAGGTGCTTGCCGTAGAAGTGCCCTACAAGGTCATGCTGAACGAAAAAGAGATCGGGGCATCCATGGTCTTGCCCACAGGTCTCGAGGAGTTCGGCCCCGGGTTTCTCTTCGGCCAGGGTTACATCACATCCCCTGAAGAGGTGGTGGAAGTATGGGTCTGCCCCCAGGGGCGAATTTCAGTTTACGCGAACGTAGCTGAAGAAAGTGCCCCCAGGGAGGTGATCATCACTTCAGGATGCGGTGGAACCGGCAAGATCTCAAAGGAGATGCTGGAAGGTGCCTTTAAGCCCCTAATGGAAACAACCATAACGTTTCCGGAGGTCAGGCAGTTTATCATGGAGGTACTGCATAAGTCTGCCCTTGGGAGACAGACTCATTGTGTCCACGGATGCGGATTCTGGGCCGATGGAAGACTCAAGGCCTTTTTCGAGGATGTGGGACGTCATAATGCCGTGGACAAGATCATCGGGGCTATACTTCTCGGCAGGTTTTCCCCTGCTGGGGCCATATACACCACGGGAAGGCTTACCTCCGACATGGTACTCAAGTGCGCCAGGATAGGCATTCCCATCGTGATGTCCAGAACTGCCCCTTCCTCCCTGGGCCTTGCCATTGCAAGAAGGGCCGGGGTTACACTTGCTGCCTATGCCCGCCCGGACAGGCTCAACGTTTTTAATGGCCCTGACAGGATAAAGAGTCCTTAGCTTTCTAAACCAGCATATATTAAAAAACAGTTTTTTGGGGATAATACGCTCCAAAATTCTGTCTGAAAAATTCAAAGAAGTGCGTCTTTGTTTCTTAACAGAATCATTTCAGGAAATGAACAATATACCGGCCCGATTTCAGGGAAGGAACGTTTGAGAGAGAGCGAACCCTGCGCCGTCGGCATCTTTCCGGATCACCTGTCACCTTTATAGCCAGGCGGCTGGGTGACAAAAAACAATGCTATAACTGGTTTCAAAAGGAAGCCGGCTCACTATGATCTTTTTTACCTTTTCTAAGAGGAATCTGTCAATTTTTGTCAAGAAATTGTCGATAAAAGAAGAAGAGGAAAACGCAGGCGGGTCATCAAGCCTGTTTATTGCATATGGGCATGCCCTTTTGTCAGGCGTGCTTCACAATAGAATTTTTCACGATTCAGGGGGATAAGATGCTCTCATCTCTGGTGCCGGGCAGTGATGTCAGGAGTGACAGTTACTGTCAGTCCAAGCCAAGAGTCCTTGTTGTGGATGACGATTCAAGCCTAAGAGAATTTCTGGAGATATTTCTTGCCAAGGAGGGATATAAGGTCGCGTCAGCTGCCAGCGGGGAAGAAGCAATTGCAATGGTCAAAAACGAGGGCTTCAGCCTGGTGATCACTGATGTGAGGATGCCCGGCATGGACGGGGTAGAGCTCCTTAAGGGGATTAAAGCCATGGACCCGGCCCTTCCCGTGGTGCTCATTACTGCCTTCGCATCCCTGGATGCCGCAGTAGTGGCCATGAAGGAAGGGGCGTGGGATTACCTGACAAAGCCCTTCAGGATAGAAGAACTTCGGGATGTGGTGGAAAATGCAATTTCTTCACGTCAGGATGAAAATTTTAAGCCATTAGAAGCAAAGGACAAGGTTTACAGGCTGGACCAGATGGTGGCAAAGAGCAGGGCCATGCTGAAGATCTTTCAGCTCATTCCAAGGATAGCGTCCAGCCCTTCCAGCGTTCTGATTACAGGAGAAAGCGGTACAGGCAAGGAACTTGCTGCCAGGGCCATACATAATCTGGGAGAACGAAAGGACATGCCCTTTGTTGTGGTCAACTGCGGCGGCATCCCGGAAACACTCCTGGAAAGCGAATTGTTTGGTCACAAAAAGGGATCATTTACCGGGGCGGACAAGGACAAGCTGGGGCTTTTTGCCATTGCAAACCGGGGAACCATCTTCCTGGACGAGATCGGAGAGCTGCCCATGGTTCTCCAGGTGAAGCTTCTGCGGGTGGTCCAGCAAAGATCCTTTATCCCCATCGGGGGTACTGCCCCCATTGATGTCGACTGCCGGATAATAGCTGCCACCAACAGGAACCTGGAAAAGGAGGTAATGGCCGGAAATTTTCGCGAAGACCTCTATTACCGGCTAAATGTAATACATCTCAGGATGCCTTCCCTGCGGGAACGGGCAGAGGATATCCCGCTGCTTGTTCAATATTTCCTGGACCGTTATGCCAGACGGCAAGACAAGCCGGTCCAGGGCATATCAAGCTTCGCAATGGATGCCCTGCTCCAGTATCCGTTCCCAGGCAACGTGCGGGAGCTTGAAAATATCATAGAAAGATCTGTTGCCCTTTCTACTTCCAGCCTGATACTGCCGGAAAGCCTTTACATTGCCAAACACAAGCACGGCGAGGAGTTTACCAGTAATTCCCAGGGGGGCTGTCAGGTGAAACACAAACTCCCTCCAGAAGGAATGGACCTGGATGAATTCCTGGGGGCCATAGAAAAAGATCTCCTGCTTCAGGCACTGGAAAAAACCGGAGGTAAAAAGACCGAGGCAGCCAAGCTCCTGGGAGTGAATTTCAGGTCATTCAGATACAGGTTATCAAAATATGAAATCAACTGATACCAACAAGAAATTCCTGTTCATTACCGCAGGAAGACTGGTCCTGTTTCTCCTGCTTCTGGGTGCGGCTTTTGTCTTTCCCCAGGCGTTTTCCATAATGGGTGCTGCCAAATATGTCACCATGCTTCTGGCAGCAGCCTTTTTTTTCACTGCCCTGTATATCTATTGGTATAAGAACAGAGGGCTTACTGAAGGTCTCAAAAACGTACAAACTGTTGTCGATGTACTGCTGGCAAGCATCTTTGTTTATCTTACCGGCGGCGTTGCCAGCCCATTTACCTTCTTATATTCCATAGCCATCATAACTGCCTGCCTTCTGAGCCCCGAGCGTATCGGGAGTCTTTCGGCAATACTCAGCACCCTGCTTTATACTCTGGTTTCCATCTTGACCTGGAAAACCACAGGTTCCATGAGCGAAGCGGCCTTCATATTCTTCCTGAACATGGCTGCTTTCAACATCGTGGCTATCCTTGCAATATATTTGACTAGGAGACTTCATCTGCTGGAGGAAAGGCTGTCCGTTACAACCAAAGATGTCTTTATGCTTGAGGAGATACAGCGGCATCTGGCCAACAGCTTGAAGTCAGGGCTTGTAACAGTGGATCGTGACGGAAATATCCTCTATTACAACATTGCTGCCCAGGAAATTCTTGGAAAGGCCATAGAAAATGCCTATGGAAAACCCCTGGAAACTGTGATGCCGGGTAGTACCGAGGTGCTTAAAAAATGTCAACAGGAGCATATTCCGGAGTCGCGAAGTGAAATCCAGGTAGAAGATAGCAATTCGAAAAAGGTCCTGGGGCTATCCTGTTTCCCCATAACGGATAATGAAGGACTGTTTCTCGGACACGGCCTGATATTTCAGGATATAACCAGGATAAAGGCACGCCAGGAAAAACTTCAGCTCATAGACAGGCTGGCTGCCCTGGGAGAGATGGCTGCAGGGCTTGCTCATGAGATCAGGAATCCCCTTGCTTCAATATCAGGGGCCGCGGAATTCCTGTCACAGGCCGATCTGGTATTGCCGGAAGGAAAGAGGCTGGTCGAGATAATCCAAAAGGAGACAGAGCGACTTAATAACCTCACCAGCAGCTTCCTCTTGTATGGAAGGCCCGAAAAGAAAAATCCTGAAAAGGTAATGATAGAGGAAGAGATTTCATCCATACTTGTACTCCTTCAGCAGCGGAAGCACCTTGCCCATGCCGGGGTGGAGCTGGAGATACCAAAGGGGCTCTCTATTAATATTGACCCGCACATGTTTCGCCAGGTTATGCTCAATCTTCTATTGAACGCCTTCCAGGCCCTGCCGGAAGAGACTGGAAAGATTAAGATCTCCGGTTCCAATTCCGGCCCTGAAGTTGAGCTGAGAGTTGAAGATAACGGCAACGGCATAAAGGATGACCTCTTGAAGAAGATTTTTGACCCCTTCTTTACAACCAAACCCAACGGGACAGGACTTGGCCTGTCAATTGTTCACAGGACCGTCACAGAGCTTGGAGGGCAGATTTCAGTGGAATCAAAAGAGGGCGAAGGTTCTGTCTTTCAGGTGAAGTTCCCAAAAAACTGCTGAAATTATCGCTCGAAAAGGTCGGGTATGCGGTTATCCCGGCAAATTCTGGCTGCTGATTTATTGTTCTTCAGCAATACAGCCTTTATTCAGTTCCTCCATATAACCCTTTCTCTCCATGGTTCGGGGCCTTGAAACGGCTGGAATATAATCTCCCCTTCCCAAACCCGTGCCGTATCCAGGTGATGTGATTTATATTAGGATAGAATGCCTGGGAAAAATCGCAGGACGAATCAATTGGTGGAAAACATTGTCTGTTTTGCTCAGCCCTTAGGAAAATATGCCGGAAGACAGCACGAGGGACACAAAAAATGAATGCTCCATTTAAGATAGTGTTCGACTTGGATGCTGTCATAAGAAACCGTTATTCTGGTTTCTATACCTTCGGCAAGGGGCTGCTGCAGGGAATGAACAAGCTTGAATCTCCGCCAGACATGGTGTTGTTATACCAAAACAGATACCGCCGCAGGGCACAGGAAATTACAGAATCACTCGGGCCCTGGACTGCCGGGCGTGGTGTTGGCTTCAAGTTCAGGTGGCTGCAGAACATCTGGAATTATATTCCATACCCGGATATATCATGCTTTACTGGAGACTATCAGATTTTTCACAGCTTTCACCACCTTATGCCTCCGCTGCACGGAAGGAGTTCCATACTTACTGTTCATGACCTGAGACGGTATGTCATGCCCCGGCTCTATAAGAAATCCAAGTTAGGCAGGTTTGAATATGCCGTAAAGCGTGCCGATCATTTTATAGCCGTATCGGAATCGACCAAAAAGGACCTGATGCGTTTTTTCAACATTCCCGGAGAGAAGATAGACGTCGTATACCTGGCATGTTCAGCTGAACCCGTGCAGATGACCGGGGATGAAAAAACGAAAACAAAACAAATCCTTTTCAGCAGCAAGAACATTACAGGAATAGAGGACTATTTTATAACTCTGTCTTCAAAGGACAAAAGAAAGAATGTTGAGGCGACTGTTCGGGCATTCAAGGCTGCTTCCAGTAATTTTAAAAACAAGACGGGCCTGATAGTAATAGGCAGGCTGCCGAAAGGAATTGACATTCAAGCTGAAAACGTCTTCGCTCCAGGAGAAGTGGATGATATCATTTCATGGATGGCGTGCAGCCGAGGGCTGATTTTTGCAAGCCTATATGAGGGGTTTGGCCTGCCCATTCTGGAAGGTTTCAGCGCACGTGTTCCGGTAATCACTTCCAACCGTTCGTCAATGGCTGAGATAGCAAAGGATGCTGCACTCCTGGTAGACCCGGAAAATGTTCGACAACTATCCGAGGCCATTATTGCAATCGGAAATTCAGCAGACCGTTCCAAGCGCCTCGTGGAGGCAGGGCGTAAGCGCCTGCAGCAGTTTTCGTGGGTTTCCTCTGCTCAAAAGACAACAGATATTTACAAGAAAGTGCTGGCACTGCCATCGACCTGAGCTGAACCACATAATTTTATGAAAACACTATACCTATTGGATGCCCCGGACAGAGACAGGCACTTCCACGATTATACCCTGACAGGCCTTCAACAAGCCGGGCTGGATCCTCTGACTGTATATTTCACCGGCAGCTCTGCCGACTCCATCCTTGCCAGGCAGGGACACAAGACCACGAATCTGGATCTTTCAGCACCACTTTACAAAAATTTTAACCCGGTTCCTATATTCAGGCTGTTCAGGCTGATAAAACGAACCGGTGCCAAAATCGTGCATGTTCACAGGCACAGGGCTCTTATATACGCCGGTATGGCATGTCTGGCCACAGGGACTCCCCTTATATATTCCATACGCTCTACCCAGCTTATAAGAAATCGAAACCGCAGATTTGCCTTCAATTGCATCAAGAGTTCCATCGCGCGTATTATTGCCGT
>JALVJO010000048.1 GCA_027028245.1 Deltaproteobacteria bacterium | reverse complement strand
TCCTGACTTTACCACAGTTTCCAGGGTCGCTGATGCCATAAACGACAGCCTGGGGGCAGAATTTGCAAGGCCTGTGGATGCTGAAACAGTGGACCTCAAGGTGCCTCCAGAATATGACGGCTCCCCGGTATCTCTCATGGCTGCCATTGAAAACGTTGAAGTTACACCGGACACCACAGCCAGGGTAATACTTGATGAAAGAACCGGCACGGTGGTTATGGGCAATCAGGTGCGTATTTCAACCGTGGCTGTTGCCCATGGAAACCTCAGTATCCAGATAAAGGAAAGTCCCGGGGTCTCCCAGCCTGCACCCTTTTCCAGGGGAGGCCGGACTGTTGTAACCCCGAATACAGAGGTCAAGGTCAATGAAGGCGGAGGTAAACTTGTCCTGTTGAATCGCGGGGCCACCATAGGCCAGCTGGTTGCTGCACTGAACGCCGTGGGGGTGACTCCCAGGGATCTTATAGCCATAATGCAGTCCATCAAGGCATCAGGCGCCCTCCAGGCTGACCTCCAGGTGATTTGATAAAGGTAAAAATGAATATGCCATTAACCATAAATTCTGATTCCCTGATTGGCTGTCCTGCCCTGGACGGCAGGATTTTGAAGGAGAAGGCCGATGATGGAAGACTCAAGGAAGCCTGCCAGGGCTTTGAGGAAATATTCATAAACATGATGCTGAAGGAGATGAGAAAGGGCGTGCCAAAGGGCGGTCTCTTTCCGGACAGTCTTCAGAAAGACATCTACAACAGCATGTTTGACCGGCAGATCGCCAAAGAGATTTCCAGCGGCAAAGGCATGGGGATCGCCGAGATGCTTTACGAGAATCTTTCGGCAAGTTTGAAATAGAGGCCGAAAAGCTCATTTTGAGGAATTAATCATGAATAATCTGATGCAGCAAAGAAGGGACATTCCGGAACAGCCGAGTGAAAGGCTTCTCGCCAAAGAGGCCCTGGATTTAATGAGTGACATTCTGAAGTCCTGGAGCCAGCTTGACCAGCTGGTGCAGGCAGAATGGAAGGCAGTTTTAAGGGGTGAATTTACCAGCCTTTATCGGTTTTCCAGAGGAAAAGAGATCCTTTGTGATCATATAACCAGGAGTGAGAAGGAACTGAAACTTGTTCTGGAAGAAATGGTCGCTGGTGGAAGCAGTGTTCCAGGCAATACCATCTCCAGGCTTCTTTGCTGCCTGTCTTTCGAACATGGAAAACGCCTCATGGCCTTTCACATCCAGAGGGCGAACCTGAAGATAAAGGTTGCCATAACAAATAGACGGACCATGACATGGGTGAAAGAAAGGTTGGATTTTTCCAATGAACTCATGGAAATCTTGTCAGGAAACAGGCTGAGAAAGACCGCAACTTATCTTCCTCCTGGAAAATCCATTGCATACCGCAGGGAAAGGGATATTGAAATGCTTACCAGGCAATCCCGAAGCCAGGGTCTTCATCCTTCAAGGGTCGCTGGAAATAGTGCTCGGCAGGCGGGCAGGTATCCCGGAGTGCAGCCCGGAAAATAAAAGGAGGACAAGGTGGCAGGCCTGACCAATCTGTTGAATATCGGCAAAGTAGGACTTTTGGCTCAGCAAACCAGTTTGCAGACCATTGGTCACAATATTTCAAATGTCAATACCCCCGGCTACTCAAGACAGAACGTAGAGTTGTCGGCCAAGGACCCCACACCCACATTTATCGGACCTATGGGAAACGGGGTAGATGCCACAGATATTGTAAGGGCATACGACAGGTTTATAACCCAGACCCTTTTTGGAAAGACCTCCAATATGAGCGGCCTTGAAACAAGGCTATCAGGTATGCAGATTATCGAAGGCAGCCTGAATGAGGTGGAGGAAAACGGTATCAACGGCCTTCTGGAAGATTTCTGGAATGGATGGGATGATCTTGCAAACAATGCCGAGGGCATGGCCGAGCGGACCACTCTTCTTCAAAGGGCCTCTGTCTTGGCTGAGGCATTGAAGGACAAGTATAACACCCTGGCAAAGCTTTCCAAGGACATAGACCTGAATATAGATTCCACCATCACTGATATAAACCAGCTCACAGACCAGATCGCAGAGCTTAATGTCCAGATCGTGGCATCAGAGGCAGGCCATCATTCTGCCAATGATCTGAGAGACCAAAGGGACCAGCTGGTCAACAGGTTATCCCAGCTTGCCAATATACACTATTTCGAAACCGACAGGGGTTCCTATACCATCCTGATAGGCCAGGGCAGCCCTCTTGTGGAAGATGACAAATCCTGGCATCTGGAAATGAGGAACGGGAACGTGAACTGGCTGGGCAGCAACGGCCAGCGGTTCGAACTCACTACAAGGGATATAAACGCGGGAGAACTCGGCGGATGGCTGGATATTAAAAAGAGGCTGGAACCCAGGGACCCGACAGAGCTTATAGGTTCAGCCGTGAATACCACAGGAGGCAAGGCTGTAAAACTGGGCACGCTATGGTCTGATGTGGACGGCGTGACGGTCACAGGGGGGTTTAACATAGTTTTTTCAGGTACAGACCGTGACGGCGCTGCAGTTAACGGAAGCTATGACAGCACCGTTGATGTGGACGGGGATGGTGTTTCGGGCACTATTGGAGATTTTGCAGCCTTTATAGAGAATCAATATGGAGGAAATGTTCAGGTAAGCATTACACCAGAGGGCAGGCTGAGGATTGAGGATATAAATCCCGGCGATGAATCAATATCTTTTCAGATAGAAAGTATCTCTGGGGGGGTCTCAGGGCTTGATCTTGGCAAATTTGACGGTTCATATCCATTAAGCTATATCGAAGAATTGAACCAGGTGGGCAAGCAGTTGATAAAATATGTAAACGGCCAGCATAGTCAGGGGATAGGACTTGTCCCCCTGCACGAAATAACGGCCAATAACGCCGTTGAAAATTCGTCTCAGCCCCTTAGTCAGAGGTCTTCCGGTCTGGAGTTTTCAAGTGATATTAAAGAGGGCAGCTTCAAAATATGGCTTTATGATGCCTCCGGCCATGTTCTGGATCAGGATACCGGGACTTCCAATATAAATGATCCCGTAAGCATCACCGTTGACAGCTCTACCACTTTAGATTCCCTTGTCAGTGATATCGATGCCATAGATGGTTTAAGGGCGACTTCGCTGGATGGAAGACTCGTCATCGCAGTAGATGGCACCAACGAGGTGGCCTCCTTTGGTTTCAGCAATGATACCTCCAATGTCTTGATGGCCCTGGGAATCAACAGCTTTTTTACAGGAAGTGATGCCAGCACCATTGATATCAATCAAGATCTTCTGAACGATCCAAGGCTGGTGGCCGCCGGCCAGGTAGAGGCCCAGGGAGCTGCTTCCTCTGTGTCCAAACCTGTGGTTGAAACAGGGAGGGCTGTTGGTCTAAGCATTGAAAACGGAGATGCCTTTATTACTGTTTCAGGGCCTGGCGGGCCTGTAACCTATACCGTGACTGTCAACAATGCAGCAGGCTCGGTAGACAGTCTGGATGATATTCTGGATCGCATTCAGTCTCTGGACGGCATAAAGAGCGCCTGGGTTGAGGATGGGCTGGTTCATATAAAAGCTGACACAGGCTATGAAATAACCGGTTTGTCTGATTCGGCATCTCCTGCAAATACCAATTTGTGGGACTATCTCGGCATGAATCTCACCAGTCCGTCCGACGAGGTTTCCGGAACATTCCAAGTGGAAAGGACATTTGATGGAATTGATGGTTATAGAACCGGCGTGGTGGATGGCGTTCTTGACATCATGCTTTATGATGAAAACGGGGCAGCCCTGGATGCAGACCCCTCGACTCCAACGGTAATAGATCCTCTGCACATCAACATAAGCAGCGGCGACAGCCTGGAAGATATTCGCGCGGAAATGGACAGCCAGGCAAACCTTAAGGCCGTTATAGAGAATGGAAAACTCCAGTTATACGCTGCAGGAGAGGCTGCCTCTTTTGCCTTTGCCGAGGATACCTCAGGTCTTTTGGATTATCTAAGCCTTTCAACGCCTGCCGGAGGGGTGCTGAATCCGGCCGACAACGTGAATGCCCTTGCCCTCAGAGATCTCAACCGCCAACCTGTGGAAGCCCTGAACGATGCCACCCTTAGCCAGGCGTATCAGGGCCTGGTGGGGAAAGTTGGAATACACACGAGAACCTTCAAGCTGGATCTCGATTTCACCAAGGGGGCGGTCAGTGAGCTGAGGGCCAAGAGGGAGGATATTTCCGGTGTATCCATAGATGAGGAACTGTCAAACCTTTTGAAATTCCAGCATGCCTATACAGCAGCGGCAAAGCTTATAAAGGCGGCAGATGAGATGTTTCTTTCCCTCTTAAATGCCAAGTGATTTTCTAATGAAATATTTATTGTCCAGCTGAAGATAGAGGGGTAATGACATGAGAGTGACCATGAATACAATGTACAGCCAGATCGATCTGGATCTTTCAAGGCTCACGGAACGCCTTGCAGGCTTGACAGACAGCATATCCTCGGGCAAGCAATACCAGGTACCTTCCGACGCGCCTGTCAAACTGACCCATGCCCTGGGACTAAGGGATTCCCTTGCAGAAACCGAACAGTACAAAAGGGGCATATCTTACGGCAGTGGATGGGTCATGGCCACGGAGAACGTGATGACCCATGTCACCGACAGGCTGACCCGGGCAAAGGAACTGGCAGTTGAAGCAGCAAATGATACACAAAACGCAGGGACAAGAAAGGCCATTGCCCAGGAGATAAAGGCCATACTTGAAGAAGTCGTAAGCCTGGGAAACACAAGGCTGGGAAACAGATACATCTTGGCCGGAACCAGGACCACCGGATATCCTGCGGGCGAAGCCCCCTTCGTTATGGACAGGGACATGAATGTTGAATACACGGGAAACCGTGAAGAAATCACCCTGGATGTCTCGTCTGGCAAAAAACAGAAGATCAACCTTGATGGACAAACCAGCTTGATGGAAAGCGGTTCTTTCCAGGCCCTTAAGGATCTTTATGACAGCCTTATGGCAGATAGTCAGCCGAACATAGAAAATGCCCTGGGTAAGATAGATCTGTCCATAGATTACGTAAGTGATAAGACAGCCGAACTCGGGGCCATGGCCAATTCCCTGGAAGTAAAAGATGAAATGGCAGATTCCATGGGAATAATAAACAGGCAGGTTCTTTCAGATGTGGAAGACACTGATATGATAGAAGCCATTAATTCTCTCAGCGCAACGCAGACTGCCTATCAGGCGGCTCTGGGGGCAGCATCAAAGGTAATGCACGTGACGCTGGCGGATTATCTTTAATAGTTGATTTTTGTTGGGTGTTTCTTTGTTATGCCAGGGAGGGCAACTTGTTAATATTTTCCAGGAAGACGGGTGAAAAGATAAGGGTGGGAGATGATATAGAAATCGTGGTGCTGGAGATGAAAAAGGGCAAGGTAAGGCTGGGCATAAACGCCCCGAAGAAGCTTGCTATTCACCGGGAAGAAGTCTACCAGAAGATACTTGAGGAAAACAGGCTTGCTGCAGCAAGTGCCGCAGGTCAAGGAATGGAACTGAAGGATTTTACTGGTCAGTAACCTGATTCGGCTCCTGAAATAATCACGTCTCCACCTCCCGTAACAGTAAGAAAGCGAAGACATAAATGAAGGTAGAAACCACAAGATTCGGTTCAATAGAAATAGACAAGGACAAGATAATAACATTCGAAAGAGGCATACTCGGTTTCCCGGAAGACAGGCATTATGCCCTTTTGCCCCATGATGAAAATTCCCCGTTTTTCTGGCTTCAGAGCCTGGAAAGCCCGGAGCTGGCCTTTGTTGTCATTAATCCTGCAATCATTGTGGATGATTATAATTTCGAGATCCCGGATGAAATGGAGCAGGAACTGGAACTGGAGGAGTCTTCAGAGGCCGAAGTCCTGGTCCTTGTCACCTTCAGGTCTGGTAATGGCGAAAAGCCCGTGAAACTTTCCGCCAATCTCCTTGGACCCCTTATCATAAACGTGAAGAACAGGCGTGCGTGCCAGGCAGTTCTCGATCCCAAGAAATATCCGGTTCGTTTTGAATTTTCATAGTATCCTTTCTCTTGATTGACAGTTTTATGAAATTCAGGGGGGAGCATTCCCAGTTTGTCCCTGGACGAAAAAGGGCAGGGATCGGTGCATTTCTTTCAAGGTTCACCAAGCCGCTGTGCAAGTTTCAAATTCTTCTCGAATTCAGGCATCGCCAATTTCGCTGGCTTGAGTGCGGCTGAAGTTGGCTTCCTTGTGGTGAAACCTGTCAAGAAACACACCTTCCTTGCCAGTGGCATAAATGGGGGACAAACTGGAAATGCTCCTATTTCAGGGTGGTTCTACAAGATTTTGTGTCTGATCCAGGTGCCTTTTGGTTTTTGTATCCTGCGTTCAGGGGTTTTTACATTGTCAGGGGTTGACTTTTAGTGTTAATAATCCGGCATGAGATGTCCCTTTTGCGACCATGAAAATTCCAAGGTAGTGGATTCCAGGCCGGCCAGGAATGGCAGGGCCATAAGAAGACGCCGTGAATGCCTTAACTGCTCGGAACGTTTCACCACCTATGAACAGTTGGAAGAGTTCCAGCCCATGGTGGTGAAAAAGGACGGGCGCCGCGAAGCATTCGAAAGAAGAAAGGTGATAGAGGGCATACTCAAGGCCTGTGAGAAAAGGCCCATAAGCGTCCATCAGGTGGAAACCTTTGTGGATGAACTCGAAAGATTTATCCAGGAAAGGGGTACTGCGGAGATCGACAGCCGAATCATTGGCGAAAGGGTCATGTCGCAGCTCCGGGATTGGGATGATGTGGCCTATGTCCGTTTTGCCTCTGTCTACAAGCAATTCAAGGACCTCAAGGAATTCATGGAACAGCTTCAGGAGCTGCTGGCAAAGGATTCTTCTTCCTGATTCCGTCAATATTCTGTCTTTTCGCCTGTTCCTATACAGGCTGCAAATTCATACTGTTCATTATCTTTCCTAATAATGCGGCTGCTTCATATTCTTGCCAATGTCCGGCACCCGCCTGGATTGCCGGTTTCAGCGGATATACAGCCTTGTCAGCCACTCGAAGTACATAAAGTACCTGGTGCCTTTTGTCTGCCATCTGTGGCATACTTGCTGATTGCAGGATTCAGGTTTCAGGGTTCATCCCGGATGTATTCTTGCTTTTTTCATTACTTTGGTCGTCTATGTGAGATTTCAAGACAATTTTCTTGCAAAACCCACGTGCTTTGACTAAAAAATCAGTCCGGAGATCAGTTCCCTGTTCCAGCAAGGGCAGGGATGATATCGAAGGCTGTCAGACCGGAATGGCTGGCTTTAACAATCATTTCCGGAAAGCCGAAACCCACTAACTAGACAGGAGTCTTTCTGCCATGCCTAAGGCCTTGAGATGGAAATTTGCCCTATTAGCGTTTCTCGTTGCGGCTTCAGTAGTTCTGGTCATACCGTCCTTTTATCCAAACACGCCGCAATGGTTTAAGAAATACGTATATCAGGAAGGCCTTAAACTCGGCCTCGACCTTCAAGGTGGCATGCATCTCATCCTCAAGGTGGATGTAGATCAGGCAGTCAGAAATGCAGCAGAGCTCTACAGCCAGGATCTGAAAGACGCCTTGAAGCGGCAGAACATAACTGTGGTCAAGAGGAAGAGCGCAAATCCTGACGAGATACTCCTGGCCATTCCCAACAAGAGTGCCCTTGAAAGGATAAAAGAGGTTATCAAGGAAGACTTTCCGGATCTTAAGATAAAGGATATCAATGAAGAGGCAAGATTTCCCACAATCACCTTGACCCTTTCCGAAAAGGAAGAAAAATTTATAAGGGAACATGCAGTTGAACAATCCCTGGAAATCATCAGGAACCGGATAGACCAGTTCGGTGTCACTGAGCCGGTAATCGTACGCCAGGGCGAAGAGGAAATAGTAGTCCAGCTTCCTGGCGTAAAGGATCCGGACAGGGCACTGAAGCTCATTGGCCAGACGGCTCAGCTGGAATTCAAACTGGTTGATGACGATGCAGCCGTTGACCTCAGAAGCCTGATAAGAAAGGCTGTGGAGAGCGGAAGGCTTCCTGCCCACTATGATGTAAACCAGCTCAATGCAGTTTTGAAAGGTCAGATCCCCAGGGGGGACAAGATCTATTTTCTGAAGGACGTTGATCCGCAGACAGGCAGGGTCAGCAACGTTCCCATTCTCCTCAAGGACAAGACCCTCATGACAGGAGATGCGGTAAAAACTGCCCATGTCCGTATAGGCGGAAACTACAATGAACCTTATGTCGCCCTGGATCTTACAGACAGAGGCGCCAGGATCTTCGAAAAGATCACTGAGGAAAACGTGGGCAAGCGTCTGGCAATTGTCCTGGACGGGATAGTACGTTCCGCCCCGGTGATCCGTGAAAAGATCGGAGGCGGTCATGCCCAGATCTCGGGATCATTTACCCACGAGGAGGCGGCAGATCTGGCCATTGTGCTAAGAGCTGGTGCCCTGCCGGCCCCGGTAAAGATCATTCAAAACGTCACGGTCGGCCCTTCCCTGGGGCGTGATTCCATCCAGAAGGGGCTTCTGTCCGGCATAGCAGGTGCATGTTTCGTCATCCTTTTCATGGTGGTCTATTACAGGCTCTCCGGTTTCATCGCCGATATAGCAATGCTGTTGAACCTGGTATTTCTCATGGCAGTGCTGGCTCTGTTCCAGGCCACCCTGACGCTGCCGGGTATTGCCGGTATCATATTGACCATTGGAATGGGCGTTGATTCCAATGTGCTCATTTTTGAACGAATGCGCGAGGAAAAGGCCCTGGGCAAGCCTCTCAAGGCATTTATAGACGGAGGGTACGACAAGGCCTTCTGGACCATTGTGGATGCCCACGTCACCACCCTCATAACAGCCCTTGCATTGTTCCTTTTTGGGACCGGCCCCATCAAGGGTTTTGCAGTGACTCTTTCTGCAGGTATCATCATCAACCTCTTTACGGCTATTTATGCAACAAGGTGGGTTTACGACCTCCTGCTTTACAAGAAGGCCCTCAAGGACTTGTCTTTTATGCAGATAGTCAAGAAGACAAGTATAGATTTCATAGGGAAGAGGAATATTTCCCTGGCCATTTCGGCAGTCCTTGTAGCCACGGGCATCTTTGCCTTTGTACAGATCAACAGGGGGGCGGCAAACCTCGGTGTGGACTTCGCCGGCGGTACCATGGTTCAGTACAGGGCTGACAAACCCTTTGGCCTTGAAAAGGTGAGGGCTGCCCTCCATCAGGCCGGACTTTCCGGGTATGCCCTTCAGGAAGTTCCCAAGGAAAACAGCCTGATAGTCAGGGTGAAGAAATCTGTGGCCACTGTGGGAGATATAGAGGCAAGCATTACAAGCGCCCTTCAAAAGGGCATGCCCGGCTATAATTTTAGCATCGAGAGCAAGACCGAGATCGGCTCAACGGTGAGCAGGGAGCTCAGGAAAAAGGCCATAACCGCCATCCTTATCTCCCTTGCAGGCATCATAGGATACTTGGCCTTCAGGTTTAATTTCAGCTTTGGTGTGGCAGCGGCAATTGCCACATTTCACGATGTCCTGGCAGTGCTGGGGGTGTTTTATATCCTGGACAAGGAGATCACCCTTCTCATAGTAACGGCCCTTCTCACCCTGGCCGGCTATTCGCTCACAGATACAGTGGTGGTGTTCGACAGGATAAGGGAAAACCTTAAGAAGCACAGGAAGCTTTCCTTTGCAGAAATAATAAACAGGAGCGTCAACGAGATGCTCAGCCGTACCATAATCACCTCAGTGACCACCCTTATCGTTGTTTTGTCTCTGTATTTCTTCGGAGGTGTGGTCATACATGATTTTGCCCTGGCCCTCATGCTGGGGATCATAGTGGGTACGTATTCGTCGGTATTTGTTGCAAGCCCGATAGTCTATATCTGGCACAAGGGCAAGGCCCCGAAATAGCAGCAGATACCCTTGCCTTTGGCACGGCGGGATGAAGGAAGATAGAGTATGTGATTCATCCTGATCGACGCTTAAGCAGCCGGTGCCTCCTGCTTCCAGAATTGGGGGGCGAAAATGATAAACCGGCCGTAGCACAAGGAGTAAAAAATATACGGTGATTATCAGCAGTTGCAGATTCAGCACAATTTCCAGAAGCCGCCTGTTATTTTGAAAAGTCCAGTGATGGAACAGCTCGAAATTCAGGGAGGTCATTCCCTCAAGGGCAGCATAAGGATCAGCGGGGCGAAAAATGCGGCTCTTCCCATGCTTGCTGCCACCCTTCTTGCCCAGGGGGCGTTTCGTCTAAGAGATGTGCCCTGCCTGGAGGATGTAAATATCTTCATAAGACTCCTTGAGGAACTGGGTTTTAAATGTAAAAAGGAAGAAACTGGTGCCCTCCTTGTTGATTCAAGCGGTCTTTCCAGTCACGAGGCGCCTTACGAGCTTGTCCGAATGATGAGGGCATCCGTGCTGGTACTGGGGCCTCTGACCGCCGGGCTCGGCAGAGCCAAGGTTGCACTGCCGGGAGGCTGTGCCATCGGAGCCCGTCCCATAGATTTTCACCTCAAGGGCCTTGAGCTCATGGGAGCAAAGCTCAAGCTCAGGGAAGGCTATGTAGAGGTCCGGGCAAGACGTCTTTCAGGCGCAAGGATCTATTTTGACATCCCTTCTGTTACTGCTACGGAAAACCTCATGATGGCGGCCTGTCTGGCAAGCGGTGTGACAACCCTTGAAAATGCAGCCAGGGAACCAGAGGTGGTGGCACTGGGACAGATGCTGCAGCAGATGGGTGCTCATATAAAAGGCCTTGGCAGTGAAACAGTGAAAATCGAAGGCGTAAGGCAGCTCAGCCCTGTGGACTGGAAGATAATACCAGACAGGATAGAGACCGGAACCTATCTCATGGCAGTAGGTGCCGCCGGCGGGAAGCTGGTACTTGAAAATACAGTGCCGTCCCATCTCGATGCCGTTTTGGAAAAGCTGAAGAATGCAGGCCTGGTGATCGATATCCTGGACGAGACCACCATCAGGGTGAAACGAAGAGGCAGACTCAAGAGCGTTGACGTCAAGACCCTTCCTTATCCCGGTTTCCCGACAGATCTCCAGGCCCAGATAATGGTGTTGATGGCCTTGGCCGGGGGTTTGAGCGTGATAACCGAGACCATATTTGAAAACCGTTTCATGCATGTGGCTGAATTGAGGCGCTTGGGCGCTGATATAAGAATTGAGGGCAGGAGCGCCATTGTCAGAGGCGTCTCCTCCCTTGCCGGGGCCCCTGTTATGGCCACTGATCTGAGGGCAAGTGCCTGTCTGGTCCTTGCAGGTCTTGCTGCAAAGGGCAAGACCGTTGTGGGGGGCCTCAATCACCTGAACAGGGGATACGAAAACATGGATGAAAAGCTTTGCTCTGCCGGGGCAGTGATGAAGCGTGTAAAGATTGAAGAGACTGTCTGACATGAAATCGGCGTATCCTGAACTTATTGACAGTTTTGGCAGAAAGATGACATACCTTCGCCTTTCCGTCACGGACAGGTGCAACCTGCGCTGCTTCTACTGTATGCCCCAGGCCGATTTCAACTGGATGCCCCATGAGAACATACTTCGATTCGAGGAGATCATTCGCCTGGTAAGGGTGCTTGCCAGGCAGGGGGTCAGGAAGATACGTCTTACCGGGGGGGAACCCCTGGTGCGAAAGGACGTCATCAGGCTCATGGAAGGCATTTCCCTGCTGGAAGGGGTGGAGGAGCTTTGCCTGACAACCAACGGGGTCGAGCTTCCAGCCCTGGCAGAAAACATCTTTGCCCTGGGAGTAAGGCATATCAATATAAGCCTTGATACCCTGAAAAGGGATCGTTTCCATGGGATTACCGGAAGGGATCTTTTTGAAAACGTCTGGGCCGGTATAAACAGGTGCATGGAGCTGGGGTTTTCACCAGTAAAGATCAATTTCGTCATGATGAAAGGGAAAAATGACGATGAAATCCCGGATTTCGCCCGTTTATCTGCGGAATATCCCATTGAAGTGCGCTTTATAGAATTTATGCCTGTGGGCAAGGGGTCCAACTGGGGTGAGGGATATTTTCTGTCTTCCGACGAGGCAAAAGAGATTATTGAGGAAAAAAACGGCAAACTTGAGCCCAAAAGAAGGAAAAAAAATTCAGGCCCTGCCGAACTTTACACCCTAAAGGGAGGAAAGGGAGGCATCGGCTTCATAAGCCCTCTCAGTCACAGCTTCTGCAGTGAATGCAACCGGCTTAGAATTACTGCTGACGGAAGACTCCGCCTGTGCCTCTTCTCTGACAGGGAGGTGCTTCTCAGGGACATGCTCCGAGGGCAAATAACTGACCAGGAGTTAGCAGGGTTTCTGCTGGAAGCAGTAGCCCGAAAGCCCGCCAGATACCTTGTGCAAGAGCAGAACTTGCCGTCATGCCGCAGGCAGATGTCATCGATTGGCGGTTGAATAAAAATAAACAGGAGGAATTATGATTATCCTTGAAGATCTCCTATATACCGAGGAGCATATATGGGTAAAACCAGATGACAGGCAGGAAAAGGCAGTGGTAGGCATAACGGATTTCGGGCAGGAAAGGATTGGCTCAATAGTGTCCGTAGATGTGCCCGAGGCCGGGGATGAATTTGTTGAAACCGACTGCTTTGCTACAGTGGAAAATTCCATGGGAGAGGTCACAGAGCTTTTTTGTCCGCTTTCAGGCAGGGTGCTTTCTGCCAATGATCAGTTGATCGATTCTCCGGAAATGATCAATGATGATCCCTATGATGACGGCTGGCTCATGGTACTTGCGCTTGCCCAGCCCCAGGAGCTTGATGATCTCATGGGGCCGGACGAATATGAAAAATTCGTTGAAGAACTGAAAATAAAAGAAAGCGAGCAGCTCGAGGACGAAGATGATGCCTTGGAGGTAATGGAAGAATGACGGGAAAAACTGCCTTTCTCTTCCCGGGCCAGGGCTCCCAGTACGTAGGTATGGGCAAGGATTTTCTCAGAGAGCTTCCAGAAGCCGGAAGGCTGTTTGAAACTGCAGAAAAGATCTCCGGGGTCCCGGTGGCTTCTCTTTGCCTGGAAGGACCGATTTCGGAACTTACAAAGACCAGAAACCTCCAGCCTTGTCTTACTGCAGTGGACCTTTTGATCTGCAAGGCTGTCCGTGAAGCCGGGATAGAGGCGCATGCAGCAGCCGGCCACAGCCTTGGTGAATATCCAGCCCTCTGGGCTTGCGGAATCCTGAATACAGAGGATGTCTTTCGCCTTGTCAGATCAAGGGGTGAGTTCATGGAGGAAGCCGCAGACCTGAATCCAGGAGCCATGGCAGCCGTAATCGGCCTTGACCGGGACGGCCTGCAAGTGCTCGTTGACAAGGTCACGGCAGATGCTCAGGGTGTACTGGCCCTTGCCAATCACAACTCCAGGGAGCAGATTGTTGTAACAGGAGAGAAAGAGCTGGTCAGCAAGCTGTGCAGGGCTGTAAAAGACGCTGGGAAGCGTGCCGTGCCCTTAAAGGTGTCAGGTGCATATCACAGCCCCCTGATGAGGCCTGCAGCTGACAGATTCAAGGAAGTGCTGGCTGGTATCTCCTTTGAGGACGGCCGTATTCCCGTTTACAGCAATGTAACCGCTGAACCGGAAGCTTCAGGTACTCGCATGAGGGAACTTATGGCTGAGCAGATATGTTCTCCTGTGAGGTGGTTTGATATTATCAACAACATGTACAGGGACGGGGTGCGCACTTTTATAGAACTTGGTCCCAAGAAGGTATTGACCAACCTGGCAAGGAAATGTCTTGACGCTGAGGACGTGGATTTTTTCAGCGTGGAAAATCCGCAGGATATTGCAAATCTCTTAGGGAACAACAAGGACTAACCATCTGATAAAATGTATTTTTTCAACAGACAGAAAAAGGGTACAGGCCTGAAGTGCAGGCGGTGCGGGCAAGAACTGGAACTTTGCAGGCGCTGAAGAAATATCGCCCTGAGGTGTCAGGGCTGCGGAAGCATGTTTGCCATAAGGGATTATTCAGGCGAGATGACAGAAGAACTTGCCGAGGCCCTGGCCTTTGCAAGGGTGGATAGAATTTAACCCAAATTTTGCACGGCAAAAGGCGACAAAATATTTTTTGTAATTCAGGTATTACGTGAATGTTCTCCTTTGTTTTTTTGTCTCCTTTTGCCGCCCGTAGGGATTGGCAAATTTGCCCAATCTGCTTTGTTGCTCAGGGCTTGAAGTAAGGTTCCTGATAAAGGGCCTGTTGACCTGTCAGTATCAATGGATCAGGCAAAGTTCAGCCTAGGAAGAGCAGAGTCAGCTGTCCTGGGACCTCTTGGCAGGTGGTCCCGGATGGCCGACATGAGTTCCTGAACTCCGCTGCCTGTCCTTGCAGATAATCTTATGCCCTTGATCCTGGAAATCCTTTTCAGGGCCTTATCATCCAGCAGGTCCGTCTTATTGAGTACGGTAATCCTCGGCGTTTCCAGGAGCCCCATCTCCTCCAGCAGGTCTTCTGTGGCAGCCATCTCCTCGTAAATAAAGGGACTGGATGCATCCACTACATGTATGAAGGCAGAAGAATCCTCCAGTTCTTCCAGGGTGGCCTTGAATGCTGTTTTTATATCAGGCGGCATGTTGGTAATAAATCCCACGGTATCTGACAAAAGGACCTTTTGGCCTTCCAGAAACAGGGCCTTGGTAGAAGGATCAAGGGTGGCAAACAGTTTGTTTTGAACCAGTACACTGCTCTTTGTCAGGCGGTTCAGGAGTGTTGATTTTCCGGCGTTGGTATATCCAATTATGGAAAATACCGGGATCCTTTCTCTGCCCCTTCTCTTTCTCATCTGGCAGCGCTGCTTCTCAAGGCCCTTCAGGGCACGTTCCAGGTATCCTATCCTTTGTTTTATCCTCCTTCTGTCCACCTCGAGTTTAGTCTCACCCGGGCCTTTTCCGCCTATGCCTCCCATGAGCCTCGACATTGCTGTGCCTTTGCCCACCAGTCTGGGTAGTGTATAGCGCAGCTGGGCCAATTCCACCTGGATTTTGCCTCCCCTGGTATTTGCATGTCTTGCAAAGATGTCAAGTATCAGCTGGGTACGGTCTATGATCTTAAGATCCATCATCCTGGCAATATTGTTGGCCTGCCTGGGGCTCAGGTTCTGATCAAAGACAACCATGGAAACGCCGAGATACAGGCCGGAAACAAGTATTTCCTTGAGCTTGCCCTTGCCGATAAGATGTGCCGGATTGTAACGGGAAATCCTCTGGTAGATCTTGTCTACCACCTGTACGTTGGCTGTTTCCGCCAGCCTCTGGAGTTCATCCAGGCTTCTTTCCGCGTATTCCTCTCCCCTTGGGCCGGCATGGACCAGAATTGCCCTTTCCTCCGCACCCTCAAGGGCCTTCAGCCTGCAGCGACGTTCTATTTCCTGTTCAAGTTCCCTTATGAAATGGTGAAACTGGAAGGGCAGGTCTGAGACGCGGCTGTAGGTCTCAACCTCCCACTTTCGGCCGTCAGGACCTGGAGGCAGGAGATATGCCAGGTGAAGCCTGCCCGGCAGTCCTTTTTGAACGTCAATAACCACCATGGCGTCCAGGCGCAGCAGGGCGAGGTCTGTCAGGTCTTCGCTGGTGATGCCGTGGTTCCTTCCCAGGCTGGTGCGTACGCACCTCAAGCCCTTGAGCCTGTAATTGCCCCTTCTGTAATACTGGAGATCCGGAATGAATATGCCGTGGCGGTCTCCAGCTATGACATGGGTAATGATACCCTTTCTGTTTACAAGGACAGCGACCTGGCGGGCCAGCATCTGGGAAAGTTCGGTCATGGCCCTGGCAGTATCGTGAGTGAAGATTTCTGTTGTGGGAATCCGCCTTCTGTAGAGTCTTTCCAGGGCCTTTTTCTGAGTGGGTGAAAGTCCTTTTGTGTTTCCGTAAATTTTTGCTATAGTCTATCTTACCTCACGCTTTCTCATTGGATTGCAGGGCAGTTTTTCATTATGAATATGCCATGCTTTAATCATAACTATATGTACTGCAAGGCATTTTTGACAAGAATTTTTTCAAGGTGCAGATGGGGAAAAGAGAAAAAAGAAGGATTCGTTTAATTGCGGTTGCCAATCAGAAGGGCGGCGTGGGCAAGACCACTACAGCCGTTAATCTGGCTGCAGGCCTTGCCATGTTGGGCCAGAAGGTCCTTCTGGTGGACTGCGATCCCCAGGCAAATGCCACCAGCGGCCTGGGCATCACCCTGGAGGATGGCCACAGGCATCTGTACCATGTCCTGACAGGGGCCATTTCCCTTGAAGATGCCATAACACCCACGGTGCAGCAGGGTCTTTATGCCGTTCCTGCACACCAGGACCTCGTGGGCATTGATATAGAACTTGCCACAAAGGATGAAAAAGAAATAGTCCTCAAGGCACTGTTCAAGACCATATCGGATTATGATTATGTCATCATGGACTGTCCGCCTTCCCTGGGACTTATGACCATAAACGCACTCACTGCTGCGGACTCCGTACTCATCCCCCTTCAATGTGAATATTATGCCCTTGAAGGTCTAAGTCAGCTGGTACAGACCATCAGGATCGTCAAAAACCGGCTCAACCCCAAGCTTCATATAGAGGGTCTTCTTTTGACCATGTATGATCACAGGACAAGGCTGGGCTACCAGGTTGCAAGGGAGGTCAGGGTCCATTTCAGGGACCTGGTATACAGGACAACAGTACCCAGGAACATTCGGCTCAGCGAGAGCCCCAGCCACGGCAAGCCCATATACCTTTATGACCCGAGGTCCAAGGGGGCGGAAAGCTATCTTGCCCTTTCCAGAGAATTTCTTACCAGAAACCGGAGGCAGTTATGACGCGCAAATCCGGTCTTGGCAGGGGACTTGATGCCCTGCTTTCCAGCCAGGATATATTTGATGCTGAGGCACCTGGATTTTTTCTATGTCCCATTGAAAAGATAAGGCCGAATCCCATGCAGCCCAGACATAAAGTCAGGGATGAAGCCCTTGACGGGCTTGCCGCTTCCATAAAGGCCAAGGGCATACTCCAGCCCTTGGTAGTTACGGAGGAAGATGGATTTTATCAGATTATAGCTGGTGAACGGCGCTGGAGGGCAGCCCAGAAGGCCGGGCTCAAGAAGGTTCCAGTTGTGCTCCGGGACGCAGATGCCGGCGAGGCACTGGAGCTTGCACTCATAGAAAACATCCAGCGTGAGAATCTCAACCCGGTGGAAGAGGCCCTTGCTTACCAACACTTTTTTCAGGATCTCGGGCTCAACCAGTCCCAGATAGCCGCCAGGGTGGGAAAGGATCGTTCTACCATTGCCAACATGCTTCGCCTTTTGAATCTTCCCGGGGAAATCCTGGAAGATATTGCAGAAGAAAGGATAACCGCCGGCCATGCCAAGGCCATCTTGATGCTTGAAGGAAAGTCCCTGAAGATGAGACTCAGGGACGAGATCATCAAAAGGGACCTGTCCGTGCGCCAGGCCGAAGAGCTGGCCAGAAAGCTCAAGGAGGCAGGTGCCAAAAAGGCGGCCAAAAGACGCAAGGATCCAGACATGGAGCATCTTTGCCGGGAACTCAGCAGGATAGTGGGAGCAAGGGTCAATATTGTTGCCGGCAAAAGGGGTGGAAAGCTGGAGATCAGATGCAGGAACAGGCAGGAGCTGGAAAGGCTTATAGAGCTTTTAAAGGGGCTTGAAGATTAACTCCAGAGAAATGGAACAAACCGTGGTTACAGCAGCAGAAATAGAAAAGCAGACCAGCCTTCTGGTGCAGCAGGCCAACAGGTTCCTGCCGGATGACGTGCTTTTGAGCCTTGAAACTGCAAGGAAAGAGGAACCAGATCCCGGGGCGCGCCTCATACTTGACATAGTGCTGGAAAACGCTGCGCTTTCGGCAAGGACCGGTCTCCCCATCTGTCAGGATACGGGGATAGATGTGGTGTTTATAGAAAAAGGTCCGGACTGCTTAATTGAAGGAGATCTTGCAGCTGCAGTAAACCGAGGTATAGCCCAGGGAACCGCTGCAGGCTTTCTAAGAAACTCGGTCTGCGATCCCGTTACCAGGAAGAACACCGGGAACAACACGCCTGCGGTTATTCATTTATCCATGTCTCCTGAGCCAGGGTTAAAGCTATCGGTTCTACCCAAGGGATGCGGAAGCGAGAATATGAGTGCGCTCAAGATGCTTCCGCCTTCTGCAGGCCTTCAGGGAGCGGCGGATTTTGTGGTTGAATGCGTGCTGGCTGCAGGACCCAACCCCTGCCCTCCAGGAGTTATAGGGGTGGGCATAGGGGGTACAATGGAACAGGCAGCACTTCTGTCCAAGAAGGCACTATTAAGGCCCGCTGGCAGGCCGAGTCCGCGTTCTGACCTGGCTGAACTCGAAAGCTTGCTGCTTCAACGGATAAAAGGCCTTGGAATAGGCCCGCAGGGCCTTGGCGGTGAGACTACTGCCTTGGCAGTGGCAATGGAGGCCTTCCCCTGTCATATCGCAAGCCTTCCCGTTTCAGTAAATATCCAGTGCCATGCTGCAAGGAGGGCTGAAGCCCGTTACCTCAAGGGCAGATGGGAAAGGCTGACCAGGGCTGAAGGCACGCAATCCGGGCCGTCCGGAGCCTTGTCCTCACTGCTTCGTCTAGCAAGACCCCTGGAGCTTCCCCTTACCAGACAGAAGGCGGCAGGCCTTAAGGCAGGAGACTGGGTGAAGATTTCCGGCAGGCTCTTTACCGGAAGGGATCAGACTCACAAGAGGATCTGCGCCTTACTTGACCGGGGAAGTCCACTGCCGGTGAATCTTGAGGGGGCCCTTATTTACTATGTTGGTCCTTCACCTGCGCCTCCCGGATACGTGATCGGTTCTGCAGGTCCGACCACAAGTTACAGGATGGATGCATACACCCCCCGGATCCTTGCCGAGGGTGTCCTGGGCATGATGGGAAAGGGCAGAAGGTCGCCGGAAGTGGTCCATGCCATAAAGGAACGGGGAGCAGTTTATCTTGCAACCATTGGAGGAGCAGGGGCCTTTCTTTCAGGATGCATAAAAAAATGCAGTGTGGCGGCATTCGAGGACCTGGGGCCTGAGGCCCTTTACGAACTGGAAGTGGAGGATTTTCCTGCCATAGTCATAAACGATCCCAGGGGACGTGACTATTACCAGATTACAGGGTCTGCATGAAAGCTTTTGCAGTCAGGCCGGGGGTTATCTCTTTCTCACCTTGATCTTTTCCACAACCTTGCGGTAATAGACCTGGTTGACTTCCAGGTTTATGGGCCGGGACCTCAGCATGTTTGCCTTGGTGACAAGTATGTTGAGCTTTGTGACCTGCCGGTAGCGTTCCCGTTCATCCTGCATCTCATCCAGGAGATCCAGGGCATTTTTGATCTCCTTTTCCGTTTGGAGCTCTGGAGGGATAAATCCGGCATTTTTAAGCATCTTATAGGCCATCCGTAGGTCTTCCGGGACCATGGAATCGTCCTCGAAGACAATAGGTTTACCCTTTCCGGGCAGGTTTTCAAACTGGCCCTGTCTTATGGCCTCTTTTATTCTCTTTTCTGCAAGGCGCTCAAAAAAGAAGATACTCATCTTGAACAATAAAATATGTCGTAACAGATATTACTTTTTCATATCATAACTGCTGATTTTTTAGTACACATTTTAGGCCATGCCTTCCATTCGTTCCAGGTATTTTTCAATGGCGCCTATTCCCTGGTTTCCCACCACCATGAATACCTTGTTTCCTGGCTTGAGCCTGTCACTGCCCCTTGGGACGACTATGCGTTCTGTTTTTTCATCAATGACCCCGGCAAACACGCAGTCAGCGGCAAAGGCCGGGTCCTTGACCATGTCTTGGACCTTTATGCCCTCGCTGGGAAGGGCTGATGGCAGCTCGAACATGATGAGCTGTGCCTCGCCCTGCTCGATTTCCGTGATGACCTTGATTTTCGGACTTTCAAGCTCTGTCAGGACCTTGTTGGTGAACATGGAGTTCATGTCGCAGATGCTGCTGGCTCCAGCCAGGTGATATGCCTGCCTGTAGGCTGGATCCCTCATCTTGACGATTATCCTTGGCACTTTCAGGCTGTGGGCCAGGAGGGCGAATGTCAGATTGTCCTCGTCCTTGTAAAGGGCTGCAACTGCTGCATCTGCACGCGCCGCACCAGCTTCTTCAAGGATCTCGATGTTTTTTGCATCTCCATGAATGGTTACTATACCGCTGTGTGCATAGAGCTCTTCACATTTTTCACGTTCCAGTTCAATTACTACTACGTCGTGTTTCCGGTCCAGCAGGTGCCTTGAAATGGTGGATCCTGCAGTACCTCCTCCTGCCACGATTATGTACATCAGATCCTCCTTTTGTAGATTGCAAAAAGGACTGCCAAGGGAAGTATTTCAAGTCTTCCAGCCAGCATTCCCATGATGTAGGTAAGCTTGATTATCCAGCAGAGGCCGGCCATCTTGTGAACCGAAAAATAGAAGGGACCCATGTTCCCCATTGCAGAGGCCATGCCTGAAAAGGCCTGCCATCCGGACAAATCTGAAAAGAATGCCGTAATGAAGCCGCCCCATGCTATTATGATAAGCCATGCCCAAAAGAGGGCAGCGATTCTTTGAATCTCTGCCTGGGACACAATTTTGCCGGATACAACCAAGGGCATAACCGCCCTCCTGGGCCGGTGGAATTTCCTGACTTCATCCGAGAGGATCTTGGACAGGATGCCTGCCCTGAGAATCTTGATGCCTCCGGCCGTGGACCCCACGCATCCTCCTATCACCATGAGGATTATCAATATCTGCCTGCTCATGTCCGGGAAAAATGGGCTGTTGATATCGGCAGTAAGATAACCTGTACTGGTGATAAGAGAGCTTACCTGGAATAAAGCTGTTCTGAAGATGTCCAGGAGATGTTTGAGCCCCATGGGTTCCTCCAGGTTGAAGGCCCGAATGTGGTCCACCATCACCAGCAGGACCGCTCCTGCCACTATTTTCCAGTACCACCTCATCTCAAAATCACGAAAAAGGGCCTTTACGTTGCCGGTGAATACCTTGTAGTGGATGAGAAAGTTTGTTCCGCCTGCCAGCATGAAAATGACTGTACTAAGCTCAATGCACCAGGAATTGCCCATGCCGTGCTTCCTCCACCATGCAAGGCTTGCATCATGGGTAGAAAATCCTCCTGTGGAAATGCATGTAAAACAATGGTTCAGGGCATCGAAGCCGCTCATGCCTGACAGCCAGAAAAGAAGACATGAAATAACGGTGAAACCGCAATATATTGTCCATAGTATGACCAGGGTATGAAATATTCCAGGAACAGGTCGGGAAATGTCAATTTTGTGTCCTTCGGCGCTGAAAAGTGCAGCAGCAGTACTGCCTCCCCGGAAACTTACCGCCATGAAAAAGGACAGAATTCCCAGGCCTCCGAGCCACTGGGTGAAGGACCGCCAGAAGAGGATGCTTCGAGGCATGTGATCCAGACCTTCGAAAACAGTTATTCCCGTGGTGGTAAAGCCGCTTACAGATTCAAAAAATGCATCTATAAAGGGCTTATGAATGCCTATCATGTAAGGGATCCCGCCTATGATTCCGGCCAGCAGCCAGCCAAGTGCCGTAATAATCATGGCTCCCCTGATGGAAGGCACCCTGAAGGGAAAGCTTATCTGCAGGGCAAGGCCTACTGTTATGGAAAGAGTGCCCGGAAGGATAAACGTAAGCATTGAAACCTTTGCACCAGATGCCGCATCGTAGATAAACAAGGGGATAAGGGGCAGAAACAGCAATACACCCATGATGGAAAGCAGTGCCCCAAGGTAATTCAGGATATAGAGACGTTCCTTGATATTTATAAGAAGTTTCATAAGATATAAAGAGGATAACGGCCAAGGAGGGGTTAGGGAAGTCACTTTTTTACAGGCGTTTTACTTCCCCTAAGCGGGGAGGTAAGCCTGAACGGGAGCATTCCCAGTTGGTCCCTGGACGAGGAATGGCAAGGAAGGCGCATTTCTTTCAAGGTTCACCAAGCCGCTATGCAGATTTCAAATTCTTTTGGAATACAGACATAGCCAATCTCATCGGCTTGACTGCGGCTGAAGTTGGCTTCCTTGTGGTGAAACCTTTCAAGAAACACCCCTTCCTTGCCAGTAGTACAAATGGGAGACAAACTGGGAATGCTCCCGCCTGAACTCATAAAAACCGGAGGTGGTGAAATGAAAAAGATTCTGCTCGGCCTGCTGGAACCGGATGGGAATCTCCTTGTGGATTCGGAAAGGATCCTTCTTACGGCCCTGACCAGGAAAAAGGCGCAGGAGCTGGGGAGAATACCTCTGGCAGTGGAGATGGACCAGGCCCATAAACTGGTCCTGGTAACAGGGGACCAGTACAGAAAAACTCTGTACCAGGCTGAAATCCTGGAAGAAGTCTCGCCCTTATCAGGTGCCCTTATAAAGGCGCTATTGAAGAAGGGCATCATTTCGCAAAAGGATCTTCTCCAGAATATTCCCCAGAAAAAGGAGCCGGCAGTTTCTGAAAGACTTTGCGGCCTGGTCATAGGGCATAAAAAGTCATCTCCAGGGGCAGTTAATGAAAGAGCACATATCACGGAGTTTGATTTCAACGACGCCCTTTCGGTAATGATAGAAAAAAGGGTTATCAGTGCCAAGATCCAAAGGATATACAGGCGGACCTATATCGAACTTCCAGATGATATAAATTCCCTCGGGCCGGATTTTGTGGTAAGCCTTCACTGCAATGCCTTTAACAAGAAGGCATCAGGCACTGAGGTGCTCTTCTATCACAGGTCTCAAAGGGGCAGGCAGATGGCAGAGATACTGCTGGAAAAACTGACAAGCTGCCTCCACCTGCCGAACAGGGGCATAAAACCAAAGACATCCGAAGACAGGGGCGGCTATCTCCTACGTTATACCAAGGCTCCGGCGGTTATTTCAGAGCCGTTTTTTATCGATAACGATGAGGACCTGGAAACAGCCAGGGCAAATCTCGATGGGCTTGCTTCTGCCTATGCCTCGGCCATAGATGAGATTGCAGTCACAATATGAGTGTGAATTATGCTGTCTTAGCACTGAAAAATGATTTGTTGAGAATATTTTCATAATTGTCTGCCAAAAAATGGGATGGATGCATTTTCCGCAGCATGATCCTGGATGAAGAAAAGGCTTCACTGTTTGGCAACCAGATGCAATGATGCCTGTTTTTTAGTGCTGCGTCCCTGCAGGATAATATTGATCAATGGAGAGCAAGACCCATGGCCCAGCCTGAAAATCACAAGACAGGAAGTATTTACGTAACTGCCCTGGAGCCCAAAAGCGGTAAGCTGATGGTCACTTTGGGCCTCATGGAGGTTATCACCAGGCTGGTCAGCCGGGTTGGTTTCTTCAGGCCGGTTATCAGAAGTGGCAAAAAACCCGACAATGACCTGAGCCTGATTCTGGAAAGATATAATCTCGATATTTCCTACGACGAAGCCCACGTGTTTACCGTAGAAGAGGTACAGGCCCTTGGTGCCCAGGGCAGATTCAAAGATATTGTTCAGGCCATAATAGAGCGATACAACAAGATAAAGAGCAGATTTGAATTTATTCTGTGCGAGGGCTTTGAATCATCAGGCATCAGTGCAGGTTTTGACGTGGATGCCAATATCAATATCTCCAAGAATCTTGGTTCTCCAATACTCGGGGTCCTTTCAGGCAGAAACAAGCAAGAGCACGAGATTACCGAATCCCTGAAGATTGTACTGGATGCCATTGATTCAGAGGGATGTTTCAATGTGGCCGCCATTGTGAACAGGGTGGCCCCTGAACTCGTCAAAAAGGTGTGGCAGCGCATAAATCGGGAGGTCAAGGGTGATGTGCCTGTCTACGTGATACCGGAAGTCCCTGAACTGGCATCTCCCACCATTGGAGAGATAATGGAGGGGCTCGGCTGCAGCTTCATACATGGGGACCCGTCGGGCCTTAACCGGGTCATAAGGCAGTTCAAGATAGCAGCCATGACCCTTGACAACTACCTTTCTTATCTGGAAGACGGGGACCTCATCATCACACCTGGAGATCGTGAAGATATACTGGTGGGAACACTTACCACCCTCTTTTCCCACACCTTTCCCAACATCTCAGGAATCATGCTGACAGGCGGGCTCAAACCCGGCCCCAGGGTGACGCGTCTTATCCAGGGGCTCAGACAGGCATCCATTCCCTTGATCGGTGCTGCTGATGATACGTTTACATCCGCCATGAAGGCAAGCCAGGTGCCGGCACTGATAAGCAAGGACAATCCCAGGAAGGTGGACGTGGCCCTGGGTACCTTTGAATCAGCAGTGAATATCAATGAAATCCGGCGTCGCCTTGCAGTGTCCAGATCAGAGATAGTTACTCCCCTCATGTTTCAGTACAGCCTGTTTGAGAGGGCCAGGGAAGAGATCAGACATCTGGTGCTTCCAGAGGGAGACGAGGAGAGAATCTTAAGGGCCTCGGAGGTTTTAAGGGCAAGGAATGTCGTAAATCTTACCCTCATAGGAAAAGAGGAAAGGATAAGGGAAAAGGCGGCCATCCTGGGTGTGGAACTGGATGGCGTGGAGATAGTGGATCATGTCAACTCTCCCTTGCTGGAAGAGTTCATAGAGGAGTTCTATGAACTCAGAAAGTGCAGGGGCGGCACAATGGATTCTGCCAGGGATGCCATGCTGGATGAGAATTATTTCGGGGTGATGATGGTTTACAAGGGGCTGGTGGATGGCATGGTATCTGGTGCTGTGCATACCACAGCGGATGTACTGAGACCGGCCTTCCAGATAATTAAAACAAGGCCTGGGGTAAAGATCGCCTCCAGTGTCTTTTTCATGTGTCTTCCAACCAGGGTGCTGGTCTTTGGAGACTGTGCAGTAAACCCGGATCCTGATGCAGAAGAACTGGCTGCAATTGCCATAAGTTCTGCCGACACCGCAGCCACCTTTGATATAGAACCCCGGGTCGCCATGCTGTCCTATTCCACCGGAAGTTCAGGGAAGGGCAAGGATGTGGAAAAGGTGAAAAGGGCCGTGGAAATTGCCCGAAAGCTCAGGCCGGATCTCCTGATCGAGGGGCCGCTGCAATACGATGCTGCCATAGATCCTGGTGTGGCCAAGAAGAAGCTGCCGGGCAGCAAGGTGGCTGGAAAGGCAACGGTCTTTATATTTCCAGATCTTAATACCGGTAATAATACTTACAAGGCAGTCCAGCGTTCTTCAGGTGCCATTGCAATAGGACCTGTCATACAGGGGCTCAGAAAGCCGGTAAATGATCTCAGCCGGGGATGCCTGGTTGAGGATGTAGTCAATACCGTGGCCATAACTGCTGTACAGGCCGGTCAGAAATAGTTCGGGAAAGGTGAGATAATGGAAAATTATTTTAAGAAGGCAGCAGTAGAGATATACAAGGAGGCAAAGAATCAGGACCGCTTGACAGAGGGGCTTACCCTTGACGGGTACAAGGCCCTTGCCCTTGCCCAGGACGGGGTTGTCCAGACCCACATGGGGTCGGTGGCAGCAGATTCAGAACCCATGTCCCGTTCTGCCCCGCATACCAGCAACAACGTTGATACCCCCTTTGGTGAGGAAGAGGAAAGGCTGGCCATTGAAGCAGTAAAAAATTTGGGTTCCCAGAACATCGTCTGCGTGGACACCATAGTGGGAGACGGAAGAGAAGGGATCACTGCAAGGTTCATCATGCCAGAGATCTATGCCCAGCTTGCCTATGGTTTGAAGCTGCTTTTTGACCAGCCGGCTCCCAGGGTAGTGGAAGATCCCACTTATACCATAATATTTTTCACCGATGATGCCTTTCGCCTGAACAAGCAGAAAAGGCTCCTTGACAAGGATATTACCATCAGGCTCTGGATGGGTAAAAGACGCGGAGACCAGGTCAAGATATGCAGGAACAGCATATACCTTGGAGAGGGGAAAAAGGGGGTCTTTCAGTTTGAGGATTGGCGTGTGAAAGCCATTGACAAGACCGGTCTTTTTCTCCATGCAGGAGCCAGAAGAGACTGGCTCTGGATCTACGACCTGGAGGCAGAGCGTCCGGAATTGAAGGAAGTGGTAATGGGTGTTTCGGGCCTTACGGCCACGGGGAAGACCACCACCCTCTGCAGGAAATTTGCAAAGCTTCCCAGGGAACAGTCGGAGATGATAGGAGATGATGGCGGAAGCCTTGCCTATGATGGAAGTTACTCAGCCTTTGAATACGGAGGGCTTTATGTCAAGACCGAGGGGCTGGATGCCAGCCAGCCGGAGATACTGAGGGCTGCAGAATCAAGGGAGGCATTTTTAGAAAACGTTGCCATCTCCAAGTATCCGTATATTCCAGATTTTATGGATACTACCAAAACAGCCAACGGGCGCGCCGTCATCAGCAGGGAAAATCTCGAGATAGCCAGTCAGTCCCTTCATGCCAACCGCCTGGATTATGTGATAATTCTTACCAGGAATCCACTGGTAAATTCCATAAACAAGCTGACTCCCGAACAGGCCACAATGCAGTTTATATACGGTGAATCCATAGAAAGCTCCGGAGGTAATCCCGAAGAGGCCGGAAGGTTCAAAAGGGTCTTTTTTCTTGATCCCTTCATGTGCGGCAACAAGCTTGATCATGCAATGACCTTCTACGAGATCCTCAAGAAGAGCCAGATAAAGTGTTATCTGGCAAACACCGGTTGCATAGGTCAGGACGAGAAAAAGGTAAGCCTGAGGCAGTCCCTGGCCATTTATAACGACCTCGCAAGGATACAGCTGAAGTTCAGCTTTGACCCGGACTACCTGGGATATCACTACCCCATAAAGTCAGACAGGGCCAACATGGATGTGATGAGGGCGGAAAAGCTTTTCAGCGACAGGGAACTGCTTACTAAAAAGGCAAAAGATTTTTTAAGGGGCAGACGCGATTACCTGGAAGCCTTTGAGGCTGAAAACGGAGAAATTCCCGAATATATCAAGGAGTCACTGCCATACCGGCCGGAACAGATCAAGGAATAAAAAGGTATTTTACCATGATATGCTGCATCCGTAAAACAGGCTAATAGGGAGCATTCCCAGTTTGTCCCCAGACAAGGAATGACGAGGAATGGCAAGGAAGGTGCATTTCTTTCAAGGTTCACCAAGCCGCTGTGCAGATTTCAAATTCTTTTCGAATACAGACATGGCCAATCTCATCGGCTTGACTGCGGCTGAAGTTGGCTTCCTTGTGGTGAAACCTTTCTAGAAACACCCCTTCCTTGCCAGTAGCACAAATGGGGGACAAACTGGGAATGCTCTCGGCTAATATCTCTGGAGCTGCTGCAGGTCCAGTTGGCCCTCTTCTTCAAAGGGCAGGGAAAATGTCCGGCCGCTACGGGATGACCCCCTTATGGTACCCTTCATTACAAAGGAGATCTTTCTGGCATCGGGCATGGATGCCAGAAAACGCAAGGTGCTGAACAGGGAACCTGAAAGGCGGAGCGGGATCTGTACTTCCTCATGTGGTTTTATTGTTTTTTCCACCTGGCTTTCCCCGTTTATCATGTTCACGCCGTTAAGGTAAAGAGCGTATCCGACATCTGTTACATCAAGGGATTCCAGGTTTGGGTTGTAAACCCTTATCCTGGCCTGGTAATTGATGTGGGAGAGGGATACATCCCTGACGTTCAATCCCAGGAGTTCGACCTGGGGAGATATGAAACGGCGGCTGGGCGCACATCCTGCAGTCCAGCCGAGGCAAAGGGCCAGTAAAGAAATTGACCAAATATTTAAAAAATGTTTCTTCCAGGAATACAAGGAATTATTGCAGAGGCAGCCTATTATTGAACTGCTGCGGTAGCCAGGCAAATTTTGCCTGAACAGCATCCAAACCCTTGGTGGGATGATGTAAATCAGGACGACGCTGTCTTTTTCAGAAGGGCGTTCACCTTTTTCGTCAGGCGCGACACCTTTCTGGATGCAGTACGCCTGTGAAGCGTACCCCGTCTATGTCCTATTTTTTCTATATATTTCTGGGCCTCTTTAAGACAGGCCTGAGCCTTTTCCGGTGCCTTTTCAGCTACTGCAGCTTCCACTGCCTTTGCCAGGTTTTTGATCCTGGTCTTTCTCATCTTGTTTCTGAGTCTGCGTTTCTGGTTCTGGCGCACCCTTTTAAGGGCTGATTTGTGGTTAGCCAATTGTTCCTCCCTGCGGATAATATAAGACGGATTTGATCTTTTCTTGCCTTCAGGCAGCGAGTTTATATAATAACTCTCATGGTTGATGTCAACAAAGAGGTGCACGAAATAGCCCGGCAGCTGCTCTATTTCCTGGACAGGGAATATGTCGACTACCTGATCACCATTGTCGGCTACCTGGTCCTGGCCAAGGTGGTGGACATAATTATAGACAAGCTTTTAAGGAGGCTTGCAGAACTTACCAATATCAGCTGTGATGATGCGGTCATAGCCTTTATTCACAGGCCAATTGTACTTACCATAATATTCCTGGGTTTTCTCCATGTTGCCGTGGCGGCAAGCCTAAAGGCCCCCTGGGATTTCATAGCCCCTAACGCAGTAAAGACCCTGATTTTTTTCAGCTGGTGGTTTCCTCTGGTAAGATTTCTTGCCGGAGCAGAGCTGAGGGAAGGTTCCCTGATTGCCAGAAAGACCAATGTAGCCAGGGAGCTCTTGTTTCTTTTCAGGAATCTAATAAGGATTGCCGTGCTCATCGTGGGAATGGTGGCAATCCTCCTGATATGGAATGTAAACCTTGCCCCTCTTTTTGCATCGGCCGGCATCGCAGGACTGGCCGTTGCCATTGCTGCAAAGGATTCACTGGCCAATTTCTTCGGAGGGATAAGTGTCTTTATAGACAGGCCTTACAAAATCAGTGACTACATCATACTGGACAGCGGCGAGCGCGGGGAAGTGGTGGACATAGGGATTCGCTCCACGCGCATAAAGACAAGGGATGACGTGCTCATAACCATACCAAATTCAATCATGGCAAATGCCAAGATTATAAATGAAAGCGCCCCCTTGCCAAGATTCAGGATACGTGTGCCTGTGGGGGTGGCCTACGGCTCTGATCTGAAACAGGTGGAGGAGCTTTTGGTGCAGATTGCCCTTGATAATGATGATGTAACTTCCCTGCCCAAGCCGCGTTCAAGGGTCCGGAGATTCGGGCCTTCCTCCATAGATTTTGAGCTGCTTTGCTGGGTCAGGGACCCAAGGTTCAAGGGCAGGGTTATACATCAGCTTCTCAAGGCCATTGATGCAGCCTTCAATGCCAAGGGCATTATCATTCCCTTTCCTCAGCATGAGGTGTACATAAAATCATAGGGGGCGCCGGCATCAGTTTGCCTGTTTGGAGCTGCAGCGTCCCTCCAGCTTGTTTTTTTCCTTCATGTAGTTTTCAAAGGAGATGGTCTCTCCGGCACCGTTCAGGGCGAAGATCCTGCAGACCATTGCAAGGACATCATCTTTGTCCTTGTCCCTGGAACCCTTTTTCAGGAATATTATAGGGTCGTGAAGGATCTTATTGACCAGGGACTGGGAGAGTTTTTCCACGGCCTGTCTTTCCTTGTCGCTGAGTCCCTTCAGGTTTTTCAGCGTTCGCCTGAGTTCTTTCTGTCTGACATTTTCGGCCTTTTCCTGGAGCTTCTTTATGATGGGGATGATGTCCAGAGATTGCATCCAGGATTTGAATTTTATAACCTCTGATTCCACTATGCGTTCGGCCCTCAGGGCCTCCTTCTGGCGTTCTGCCTTGTTTTCTTCCACTACCTCCTTGAGCTCATCAATATCGAACAAGTAGACATTGTCTATGTCGTTCACCCTTGGATCTATGTCCCGGGGCACTGCTATGTCGATGAAGAAAAGAAGCCTGTGCCGCCTGGGACGCATGATGCGTTTTACCTGGTCCTTGGTGATGACAAGTCCCGGGGCCCCTGTGGAACTTATTACTATATCTGCATCCACCAGAACATCTTCCAGCTCGGCCAGTGAAACGGCCTCTCCATCCAGGGAGCTGGCAAGTTCCATGGCCCGTTCAAGTGTTCTGTTGGCAACAATCAGTCTTTCGATTCCATTGGTCTTAAGGTGCTGGGCTGCAAGTTCAGCCATCTCCCCTGCACCTACCATCAGGGCGCTTTTGCCCCTGAGGTCGCCGAAGATTTTCTTGGCAAGTTCCACTGCTGCATAACTTATTGATACTGCCTGGCTTGCTATTCTGGTTTCTGTTCGAATCCTCTTGGCCGTGGAGAAGGCCTTGTGCATGAGTTTGTTGAGAATATGGCCTGAACAGCCTTCTTCAGAGGCATTTCGATAGGCATCCTTCAGCTGGCCCAGGATCTGGGGCTCTCCCACCACCATGGAATCAAGGCTTGCAGCTACCCTGAAGACATGACGCACTGCTTCAATGCCTCTGTACTCGTATGTGCACTCTGAGAATTCGTTGTCAGTAATGCCCGACCTTGATTGCCATACTTCCAGTATCTGGTCCCTGGCCCTTTCGATATCATTTGTCCCGACTATGACCTCCACCCTGTTGCAGGTAGACAGAAACACTACTTCCATGCAGGCTGGCAATTCATGGAACAGTTTAAGTGCCGGAGGGTTTGTTTCCCTGAGGGCAAGTTTTTCCCTGATCTCCACTGGGGCGGTTTTGTGATTGACCCCGAGCAGGAGTATGTTCAGCTTATTATTGATATCAGAGGGCATATGAATGGGCACCAGGCAGCAGGTATGTTACTCCGATGAAGGTAAAGAGCAGGGTTACATATCCTATTATAGTCATGTATGCACTCTTTCTGCCGCGCCAGCCCACTGTAAGTCTCTGGTGCAGCAGGGCAGCGTACAGGAACCACGTGATAAGAGACCATGTCTCCTTTGGGTCCCAGCTCCAGTAAGATCCCCATGCAGATTCAGCCCACATGGAGCCGGTAATGATTCCTAGGGTAAGAAGCGGAAATCCTATCTTGAGGCACCTTTCCGACATGACATCCAGTGTTTCCAGCGATGGCAGCCTGCGGAAAATGGCTCCAAGTTTTTTCTGTTTGATTTGTCTTTCCTGAATCAGATACATTATTGCAATACAGAAGGCCAGAGTCAGGAGGGCATAAGAAATCAGGCAGATACTGGCATGCACCGGAAGCCACAGACTCTTCAGGGCAGGCGGCAGGGGTAGGACCTGCCTGGGGTGCATGAGGCCGGCTGCCAGCATGATGGTTATTACCGGGCTTACAAATGCACCAAGGGCCTTTACATTGTGTCCAGCCTGAAAGAGAAGAAAGGCCAGGGCAATGGCCCAGGACAAAAATGAAAAGGTGTCATGAAAGCTCACCAGCGGCGCATGCTTTTCCATGATCCACCTGAAGATTATGGCGACAGTATGGAGGCAGAAGCCGGCAGCCAATATGTAGAAGGCAATCTTTTCTACGCCTTTTCTCAGGCTGACAAGATGCACAATAAATCCGGCAGTGGCAGCTATATATATGAAAAAAACCAGCTGAAAAAGCAGTTCATCCATTGCCAGCAAATTCCTTCACGATACGAGCGGCCTCTTCTCCGCAGATTCCTACTGCCCAGTCTTGAATTTTATCCCAGGCATTTTCACAAATCCAACCGGGGACCCGGAGTTCTGCAAGGCTTGAACACTTTTCAGCAGCATCCGGCCCTTCATATTTTTTGATTATCAGAGTCCTAAGCTCTCCGAGCAGACTTACAAAAAGGCCCCATTCATCTTTAAATCTGTTTTCGAGATCTTTTCTAAGTGCCTTGGCAAGGGCAGGGCTTTTGCCGCCGGTGGATATGGCGATGCAAAGCTCCTGTCTTCTGACGGTGGAAGGCACTATAAAACTGCAGACCCTGGGCTCATCCACCACGTTGCAGAATATCCTTTTATTTTCAGCCTCCTGGTAAACTTGGTCCTGGACCGTCCTGTTATCCGTTGCAGCAATTACAAGCCAGGCGTCATCAAGATCTCCTGGTTCAAAATTCCTGGCAATATGTCTGACAAGATCTTTGTCTTTCAGCTCGGACAGGCAGGAGGTGATCTCAGGGCTGATGATTGTGATGTCAGCCCCTGCTGCAAGGAGGTTTTCTATTTTTCTCTGGGCAACGCTTCCTCCTCCTATTACCACCACGGATCTGCCCTTTAGATCGCAAAAGACAGGAAAATATCCAAATGTTTGAGCCTCTTTTTTCATGGGGCAATGATAGCAGTCAGGATAGGGACAGGCAACAACCAGACCCTAAAATCTGTTCAGGGCCTTTCCGCCTCAAGTCTGGCCTTTTCTCTTTCTTTTTGTCTTTGGAGTGCCTTGAGGAAGGGATTTACAGTCACGGAATTCGGCCCGTTTTCCTTTGATGGAAATATTGAACCAGGCTTGCGCTTTGGATGTTTGGATCTTTTCAGTGCAGCCTTCAGCCGTTCCTGGTCAGAAGGTGTGACAGCAGGTTTGAAAGGTACTGGTCTTGGTGTTGCAAGACCAACCGGGGTACTGGCCTTTCTGTCCTTTTTGCTGCTGAATACCTTCAAGATGACCTTATCTTTTCCAGATACAAGCAAGACTCCCTGGTCTGTTATGTCCTTGACTGTCCATCCGTCCACCAGGTCTCCTGAAGTGATCTTTCTCAGCTCCGGCGTCTTTCCCCGCTTGTCTGTCTTAATGGGCTTTATGAAGGCAGATTTATTGTTTCCCGCCAGGATAATGCCGTAGACACTGTACCTCTTCTCCAGCTCTCCACCTTCCGATGAAACAGCACCGCCCTCAATGGCTGTTTTGTCTTGTCCCCTTTTGGGATCAAAGGGGTCCTTCTCGATTATGTTTTTATATTTTGCAGAAACGGCAAGGACAGAACGCGGACAAGAAACTCCTGAAATCAGGACAGGAACAGTCAGCAAGCCCGAAATAATGATGCATGCCTGTTTTATCCAGGACCGCTGTAAAGGCCGATTGGAAAGTTTTATCACAGGTCGTCCTCGTCCTCGTAAGGATCCGGGTCAGCAATGGGCTCACCTTTTTCAGGTCCGGGCTTCTTGTACTGATTTTGTTGTTCCTTTTCCTTATCCAGCTCCTTTTCCTTTTCTAGGATCTTTGATTCCTCAAGCATTGTCCTTAGGGAATGGACCTTGAGGGCAAATTCCTTGGTAAGCTTGTCAGCTTCCCCCTTGGACTTGATGACATGGGGAGTCAGGATAAAGATCAGTTCCTTTTTTTCGGTTGTGGTGCCCTTGGAGCCGAACAGGTAACCAAGAATGGGTATGTCCTTCAGCAGAGGGATTCCGTGGGTCACCTCTGTGACCATGGTGCTCATCAGCCCTCCCATCAGGATGTGCTGACCGTCCTTTGCTATAACGTAAGTAGTTGCCTTCCTGTTGGTTATCCTGGGGGATGTTATGCCGGCAGTCTGCTGGTCATTCACCTTGCTTACTTCCTGGGTGATTTCCATCCTTACAAGCCCGTTGTCGTTTATGGAGGGCTTGACCTGCAGAATGATACCTGTCTTCCTGTACTGGACGCCCTGGGTTTTGACGCCGCCGGAAGAGATGGTGGATTCTGAAAGAATAGGGACGTCTTCGCCGATCTCGATTCTGGCCTCCTGATTGTCTGCAGCCAGGATATTAGGGGTGGAAAGGATATCCACGTCGGTACTGGTATCCAGGAGGTTGATAAGTGCCTTGAGTGTCCCTTCGCCATCATAAAGTGCATATGTGAAACCTGGCAGGTTTTCCCCAAGCGGGGTCGACTGTGCCACGGCCTTTCCGGCATCAAGCATCATGTTTGCATTGTAGGGAGTGCCGTTTATGTTGATGCCCTTGTTCTCAATAAACCATTCTACCCCGTATTTTACCTCATTATTCAGGGTTACCTCGGCTACCAGCACCTCTATAAGAACCTGTCTTGGAAGTATGTCCAGCTTGTTCAGCAGCTCCTTTATTATTGCATAATCTTTAGGCCTTGCCTTGAAAATGAGGGAGTTGTTTGTTTCATCTGCTATTATTTTTACTTCTCCGGTCAGTTCCCCGGATGCTGCTACACTTAGTTCCTTTTTGGGCTGTTTTTCCCTCTTGACCAATACCTTTTTCTTGGTCTTGGCAGAACCGCTTTCTTCATAGAGTTCATTTAAAATGTCCGCAAGGTCCTTTGCCTTGCCGTTTTGTACAAAATAAACGTACACCCGGCTGCCCTTATCCAGTTGACCCTGGTCGAGTTCATGGATCCATTTTGCAACCTGGTTAAGCACCTTTTCCCAGCGGGTTACCACCAGTATCCCATTCAGGGTCTTAAGGGTTATTATCTGAAGACCGTTTTGGTCTATGCCAGGCCTTTTGTACAGGACATTGGCCTTGAATATACTTGAAAGGTCCTTGGCCAGCTCTTCAACATCTGTGTTCTCCAGGGTAAAAAGCCTCCAGTGCACGTCCCTGAATATGCTCTCATCAAGTATTCCCAGTATTTTTGCCACCTTTGCTACATTTTCAGAGGTGTCTGACAGTATAATGCTGTTGGAGCTGGCAACCGGAATGAGGACGGCGCCGGGGGAAACCAGATTCCTGAGATTGGAAACCGCCTGGGAAGCAGAGAGATATTCCAGCTGGATTACCTTGATGACGTCCCCGGTCCTTTTTGAATGATTGGTGGATATTACCACTCCCATCTTGGGGCTGTTGGCCTTTCGAACAACCTTGTATAGGCCGTGTCCCCCGGCGGTCACTGCCAGGCCCTGCATCTGAAGGACAGAGTTTACTATGTTCAGGAGTTCCGATTTCGTGTAGTTGCCCCTTATGTGGACAGAAATTGTGCCCTTGATGCTGGGCTCTACTACGAAATTCAGGCCGAGGGTATTGCCCAGGACCTGTTCCAGGACAGGGTAAATGTCCATGTTGTCCAGGGATATGTCAATTTTCCGTTTTTCATTGGGGCCCGCACCTTCATATGGGGATACGAACGGAGATACTACAGGCCCTTCCTTGCCATTGTCGGGCCTATCCTGAGCCGCAGCGGTGTATATAGATGCAGTAAAACCGAAAATTAAAACTGCCAGTATAAAAAAAAGGGTTTCTTTTGGAGTTTTTGTCATATCTCAGCCTTCGCTCCCAGAAACAGGGCCTCCACCTCCAGATTAATTCTTAACTGGGAGGGTTTGCCCCTATGGTTGGCAATATTTATGTTGTTCAACCTGGAAATCGTCTTTTCTTTTTCAAGCTGTTCCAAAAGGTCTACAAACTGTGCAGTGGTTCCCCTTAAATTGAATACAGAAACTGCCAGTTGGTAGCCTCGCCACCTCCTTTTAGAGCCGCTCCTGTAAACAACAACTTCAACGCCTGACTCAGACGCCCTTTTCAGAAAAGAGTTCTGGATATTGGTGGATACCTGCTGGGGACTGTCTCCCGGTACGAGCCTGTTTTTGAGGTGATCAAGTCTCTTGATCTCGGCAGCCAGCCTCTTGTCCACATTTTTCAGCCTGTTTATCCTTTTTTTAAGATGGGTTATCCTGAGCTGCTGGGCCTCCAGGGCAGTCTGTTTTTCCTCCAGCTTTCCGGTCACTGGATCCCAGATAAAGCTGTACCACAGGATCAGTGCTATTATTACCACACCGTACCGTATGAGTGCAGGCCTGTTCTTCTGGGATGTAAAGGTCTTGCTATTCATTGTCAGGCCCGTCGTTTAGGGGATTTTGGTTCTTCGCCTGCGGTAGTTGTTTTGAGGTCAGATGAACCAGTTTTAGTTCCACGGTATATCGTTCCTGCTGCTTGCGGTTCTTGGTAACGGGAGAGACAAGCTTTACATTTGAAAACAGGGGACTTTTACGCCATGCCTCCATGGTTTCTACTGCAGAGCCGCCTTCTGCAGAAACTCTTACAACGCTGCCCCTTATGGTGCAACTTCTTATCCACGAATCAAGAGGGGTCCTGTCTGCCAATTCCCTTAGAATTTCCAGAACAGGGGGTCCTTCCTGTACAAAATCCTTTATGTCTTTTTCCAGCTTCTTTATCTTTTCTATTTTATCACTGACTTGTTTCAAGGGCAGATATTGTTTCTCAAGCCTGGCTACTATCTCCCGGTTGCTGGAAACAAGGGATGAGATGTTGTAGAGATTGAAAACCCTGATACCTGTAAGCAAAAGGAGTACTATAGCCACCAATGCTGCAGCCCACTGGAAGGTATTTATTCTGAGTAGAATGGGCCGTTGCCTGGGCCTGTCCTGGAAAGATATCTGGGGATAGGAGACAGTTCCTGCAAAACATGCCGTCAACCCCTTATTGATTCCGGCCATGCCGCATATGGCTTTGAATTCTTCCATAGAGGTGCACGGATCCTGCAGCGCCACCCCGGGGGGAATGTTTTCCATGTTGCCAAGCTGAAACGCCTGGGTAATCCCCCGGAAATTTTCAGGCAGAAGTGCCAGTATATTTTCAGGAAGCAGTGTTTCATCCTCAGTACGTATTAGATGGGATCCTTCCCATTCTCTCCGGCCATGCAGGTTGAGAACCAGGGTTTTTTCTTCCTGCTGAAAGCTCAGGGCCGGGAACTTTACCTGTCTTGATGATCTTAGAAACAAATCTGCAGCCAGGCCGGAGGGGCTTATACAGTAGAGGGATTTTCCATGTTTGGTCTGCCTCAATATTTCGAGAATAGGATCAAGGATGCTTCGTTTCACATAGGCCAGCAGAATAGTCGTAACCCCGTTTCTCTCCAGGGGCCATATATCAAAATAGATCTGATCCTTGGGGAGATGACAGTGCATCCCAACTGCAATCCTGACACTGTTTTCTGCTTCTTGCTGGTTGAGTCCCGGAAAAGAAAGTTCCCTGAGGAAGTAACGTGATCGCGGCAGGGTTATGCAGATTCGTCTGGTCTTCTTGGGCTTGAGGTTGGCAAGAAGGCTCTGGAGGCGTTCCAGGCCGGTCCGGCCCGAGATTTCTGTGTAAAGAACTGGTTCGTGGCGTATCCAGCCCTTTAGTGTTCTTTTGAGATTGGCGTATTCGAGGCTGTTTTCACCTAGGTGGATACCTGTGATCTCTTTGCAGTACACTTGAGGAGCCTCTCAATCGAATCTAGGAATCCGCTGCCAATGCAGCAACTTATAAAACCGATTTCCCTGTTTCTGCGCATCCCAGAAGACCTGATAACATCCCTGATACAGGCAGGCCCTGAAACGTAATGTACCTTTACCCCCCTTGTCAGACAGTTCCTCTTCATCAAGGACATCAAGAAGCGGGGCAGGTGCTGCAGCCTTAATTACAATACCATTCTGATTGTATACTGTAAAAATGTCCTGAATTCCACCTTTCCATGAAGGGCTGTCCTCTTTTTCACCGGGTTTTTTCCATTCCAGGGGTCCCCAGAATATCCTTGGAGTCATGTCCTTTACAAGAAGGAGCTGCTCAAGGAGCAGAAACTTGGAATTGGCGGGTTTATAAGGAGGGGTGAGGGATTCGTAGAAGTCCTTTTCAGCGCCGTTGGTGCGCCGGTCTTCATCGTTGTCCTTCCAGTCCAGTATGGCATCTGTAAGGCGTGATGCAAGGTTTGGATTCCGGTTTTCCAACAAGGCGTCCAGGACCTTGGAAAGCGTGTCCTCGGAAACCCTGTTTATGTCAAGCTTTCCCCTTTCATCCTCCAGGCGGAATGACACGTCCCTGCCATTGATTTTCACTTTGTATTCAGCTCCATCTGCTGCAATAAAGTGTTCCGGATCTTCTGATTCTTTTGCCTGTTCAAGCGGGGCCAGATAGACGGCCGATAGATTCAAAATGGATTCCACCTCGAGTCGGGATTTAAGCAGGTTCCATGCGCTGTGTCCCATGTTGCCGCGGAGTCTGGCTTCTACGGAAAAATAACCGGCAACCATTGTCAGAAGGGCAATTACCCATAGAACCAGTATAAGTATAGTCCCGCGTTCCTCTTTCAATGATGAAAATTTAAGGGCCCTTTTCACTGTATCCCTACCGGTATAACCTGCCAGCGGCTCTGCTGTTCGTCCTGTTCCTTGAATCTTATTCTGAATGCTATCTGTCTGGGCAGGTTGTTGCCGCCCCGGAATCTTTCGTCCCAGTCTTCCGGCTTGGTGTCAATTTCTGCCCTGGACGGCTCATAACCGAAAGAAAAATCGCTCACATCATCTATCTGGTCTGCCAGCCAGCCCTTGTCGGAAAGATCATTTATGTCCAGTCCCCGAAGGCTTGTGGGAAGCTTTTTCTCCATGTCATTTCGCGAAGTAATTATCTTTTGGAGGTAGATTAAGCGGTTTCCACCGGAGTCATAAATATAGGCCACCTGGAATATGCCTCCTTCTGCAGTGCCCTGGGGAACGTAGGTGGTAACAAAGCTCAATCCGTTCTTTTGACCAATAAACTTGATGAAGGGAGCAAGGTTTCGATCCGACGGATCAGGGACCGCTTCCAGCTGGCGCCACAGCAGGCCGTAAAGCGCACTTGCAGGGAGGTAGAAGCGGTTATAGGCCTTGGATCTGGTATAGGCATTTATGCCTGATCTCAGCGCCATGGAAAGTATCACCACGAGCACTCCAATCAGGGTAATGGATATAAGGAGTTCCAGTAGAGTGAATCCCTTTTGATTGTTCATGTTACTGCCGGACCTGTGAGGCAGGAATCCAGAGACTCAATCTGAATTTTCCTGTCTTAGCTGGTGAATTTATTGTGATAGTCAGGGCAACCAGTTCGTCAGGTTGCACTTCTTTTATCTCGCCTGTGGGCAGGGTTATGGTGGTGGAAAGGGGTTCTGATTCCACAGTGTATGACCAGCCCTGGAATCCGTCCATTTCCCCTTGCTCTGATGCCGGGAATTTGCCCTTAGACTGCCAGTGGGTTACGAGCTGTGCCGCAACGGCAGCAGCTGTTTTTGAAATATCTCCCCTGTATGCCTGCCTGTGGCCCTGGGCCAGAAGGCTCATAACCACTCCCAGTGCAATACCTGTAATGGCAGTGGCGACCAGGACCTCCAGGAGCGTAAAGCCATGGGCATGACAAAAGAGATTCCGCAGGCCTTTGCCATTTGTTGAGCCGAGCGATTTACCGTCTGGAAGACTCATGGCTGATATGGCTCCAGATTCTGGCAATTTTGAAGGTGTCGATGCGGCCGTTGTCCCATTTAAGATCCAGTATCCCGCCGCTGGAACTGCCGTCCGGATAGAAAACTATTCCATAAATACCTTGGTCCAGCTCTTCTATTTTTTCACCTTCCACCTGTATGGAAGCTGGAATATCCTTGAGGCCCGGGACCTTGAGCCCGTAACGTCTCTTTTCTCCGTCTATCATGAATTCTACTGTCCTGCCCTGTCCAATGGCCCTGGTCCTGGCACGTTTGAGACAGGTCGAGAACTGGTCAATGAATTTGGTCTCCCTGGATTTGAACAGTCCGCTTGATACAGAGACAAAGACCATGGAACTCAAAAGCCCTATAAGAACCAGTACCACCATGAGTTCAAAGAGGGTGAAACCCTCACCTGAAGAGGCGGCATGCCATCTGATTCGGTTTGGAGGAGTAATATGCGGCCTGTCAGAATGATACATCGTTGATGCCGAAGATGGCCATAAGCATGGACATGATTATCCCGCCGATTAGAACGCCCATGACAACTATAGTTATGGGTTCAAGCATATTAAGAAATATCTTGGTCTCTGACTGGACCTGGTCATCAAAGTCATCGGCAATCTTAAGGAGCATCCTTGCGAGTCCGCCGGTTTCCTCTCCTACTGATACCAGGTGGATCATGAGAGGAGGGAAGATATCTGATTTTCTCATGAGAAGGCTGAGGCTTTTCCCCTGCCTGACGCCCTTGTACAATTCCTGTACGGCCTTTTTTATCAATATGTTGCTGACTACCTCGGCGGCCAGGCTGATGCCCTTCAATATGGGGACGCCGCTTTCAAGAAGGGTGCCCAGTGTTCTGGCAAACCGGCCGAGTTCCACCTGTTTAATGAACCTGCCCGCCACGGGGAGCCTCAGCTTGAAGGTATCCCACCATATCCTGCCTTCAGGCCTTTTTATCTGCAGCTTGAAGAGCGTCAATCCCAGGAATAAGACCAGGAACATCAGCCACCACCATCTCTGGATGAACATGCTTGCATCAAGGATGAGCCTGGTCATAAGGGGCATGGGCTGGTTAAGGTCCTGAAATATCTGCCCGAATTTTGGTACCACGAAGGTCACAAGTATAAATACAGAAATCAGGCCGACAAAGGCCAGAATGGCTGGATAAATAGAGGAAGAAATGATGAATTTTCTTATCTTCCTGGAACGCTCTATAAAGTCGCCAAGCCTGTTCAAGACGCTGGGAAGCACACCGCCCAGCTCTCCAACCTTGATCATGCTGACATAGAGCTTATCAAAGACATCAGGATATTTTGACAGTGCCTCTGAAAGTGATTTTCCTCCGTGAATGGAATCCCTGATTGACACCACAAGTCTTTTGACCTCCGGCTTGTCTGTTGCATCGCTGAGTATGGTCAGTGAGCGCTCAAGCGGCACCCCGGCTTCCAAGAGATCAGCGAGTTCGCTTGTAAAATAAAGTACGTCATCCAGGGTGATCTTGTTTCGTTTAAAATCGAGTAGGGCCTCAAAAGAGTGGAGTTTTTTGACTTGAACAGGCTG
>JALVJO010000047.1 GCA_027028245.1 Deltaproteobacteria bacterium | reverse complement strand
TGCCACAGATCCCGGCTGCCCGCCTTGAAAAAAGAAGGGCAAGGTGGCTGCACCTTATAACCACATGTTCCTCGAGCCAGTGGGCACGGGTATCCTCTACGGTGACCATGCCGTCAGACAGCCCCCTCAGAAGAAACATGCCAAGGCCAATATTGAGGCTTCCTGCTATCATGGCGCAGTGATGTCCACTCACCCCTGTGGGGCAGCCCGTCTGAAGTGCAGAAAGGCTCTTTCCTGCAAGGAACCGGGCTATCCTGAGCCTGCCAAGCCTTCTTGCAAGGGTAGAACCATTCAACGGCGAGCCCATGAAGACTATCCTGGCCGGGCGGCTGTGCTCAAACCCTTCCAGGTACCTGCACACCACAAGTCCTCCGTAGCTGTGGCATACGAATGAACAGTCCTTCATCCTGCGCCTTTCCAGGAAAAGAGCGAGTCTTTCAGCATTTTCCGAGATATCAGCCGTCCGGCTGGCATAGGAAAACCTGGTGGTAAAAAGGCCCATACGGTGAAGTCTCCTCTCAAGAAGCGTCATTTCCAGGCCCTTCATCCAAAGACCGTGGACCATGCAGACCCTGGGATTAATCCGCCGGGCAAAGTCATCCATCATAAAAGGCCTTTCCCTCAAAAGAAGACCCCGGGCCAAAGCTGCGGCCACATCCTGTCAGGGCACAATTCTCAGGGCCTGCAGGTGGAAAATATATTGCACCTAGAGCCTTGACATACACCATGCAGATAATGATAATTAAAACCAGGAAGCAAACAAATTGTTTTTAAATAAAAAAGGAGGGCATTATGTTTAAAGTCAAGAAAATCTTATTCCCGGTAGACTTCACCATGAACATGGAAAAGGTTCTTCCCATTGTCAAGGACATGGTAAAGGCCTTTGATGCAAAACTCTACGTTATCCACGTTATCAGAAGCGCAGAAGAATTCGTTGGTTTTGAAATGGGAACGGCCTGGTATGCAGCCCTCGAGAAAGACCTGTTGGATGGGGCAGAAAAATCTATGAAACGCCTTGTGGCAGAACAGCTTCAGGATCTTGACAATGTGGAGACCCAGATAGCAGTGGGAGATGTGGTTGACGAAATCCTGGACTATGTGAAGAAAAACGACATCGATCTCATCATCATAGGCACCCATGGCAGGAAGGGCCTGGAGAAGGTCATGTTCGGAAGCGTGGCCGAAGGAGTTATAAAGGAAGCCCCCTGCCCGGTATTAACCGTTAATCCCTACAAGGTCAGCAAGTAGAGAACCGTTCTTTCCCAGTGCATGTAGACAAAAGGGAGGCTCAGGCCTCCCTTATTTTTTCCTGACAGACAGCCGTATTAACTTGCCGCAGAATAAAGCCATAAAATCCCCAAGGACTGTCATAACCACCCATTTAAATGCAGACTTTGATGCAGTGGCATCTTCTGTGGCAGCATCCATGCTCTACCCGGATCCGGTAATAGTTCTTCCCGGATCCCAGGAAAAGGCTGTAAGAAACTACCTGAAATCACTGGAAGGCAGCCTGCTTCCCTTTGCCGGACTGAAGAATCTTGACCTGTCCAGGCTTGAAACCCTGGTGGTGGTTGATGCAAATCAGAAGAGCAGGCTTGGACAGGTGGCAGAACTCCTTGACCATCCGGGCGTGAAGGTCCACCTTTTCGACCATCACAGTCCTGAGGAATGCGACATCAAGGCAAGCAGAAAGGTTTTTGCCGATTACGGCTCCAACACCACCATCATGGTAAAAAGGCTCAGGAGAAAAAAGATCAATCTTTCCTCTGAAGAAGCTACTCTGCTCCTTCTGGGCATATACGAGGATACAGGCTCCTTCACGTTTTCATCCACAAGACCTGAAGACCTTAAACAGGCGGCCTGGCTCCTGGAACACGGTGCGGACATAAAAAAGGCGGCAGAGGTCATAGGCAGCAGGTTCACCCCTGAACACATCTCGCTCCTGAACGATCTCCTTCAGTCTGCTGCTACCTATAACTACAGCGGTATCCCTGTAACCATAGCCAAGACATCCTCGCCGGGCTATGTGGATGACTTTGCAGTGCTTGCCCATGAACTCATGGACATGGGACGTCTGCAGGTACTTTTCACCATGGCGCTGATGTCCGACCAGGTAATCATCGTTGCAAGGAGCAGGACTTCAAGGGCCGATGTAGCCGCGATCCTCAGGGAACTCGGCGGAGGAGGACACCCTTCTGCAGCCTCGGCCACCCTCAAGGAGATGACCCTTTCCGAGGCGGAAAACCTCCTGCTTTCTGCAATTGAAAAGCATCTTGGGACCAATCCCAGGGTCAGGGACATCATGTCTGCTCCTGTTGTCACTGTTTCCCCGGAGCTTCCCATCTTCGAGGTTCACGATCTCTTTGCCAAATACGGATTTTCCATTATTCCCATAGCAGAAAATGGTAAAATTTCCGGTTACGTCACCAGGAACACCATTGAAAAGGCCATTTATCACGGCCTTGGCGTCCAGCCCGTAGCCGAATTCATGTCTACAAATTTCAAGACCCTTTCCCCTGACGACACCCTGAGCCAGGTACAGGAGCTGATAGTGCAGGGGCACCAGAGGTTCATTCCCGTGGTGGAAGAGGGCAGGATTGCAGGAATAATCACCAGGACCGACCTTCTTGAGATCATAAGCTCGGACCCGTCAAAGAGGCCGGAATCCCTCCTTCCCCCAAGGGTCCAGAGGAAAAACATAGAATTCCTACTGAAGCAGCGGCTTTCAAAAAAGACCATAGAACTACTGAAAAAGGCAGGCCAGGTTGCCGACGAGCTGGGCATGAACGTTTACGTGGTGGGAGGCTTCGTGCGAGACCTTCTGCTGAGGAGGGAAAACCTGGATATTGACCTGGTTGTCGAGGGAGACGGGATACAGTTTGCCAGGGCCCTGGCCCGGAAATTTTCTGCCAGGGTCAAAACACACAAGAAATTCGGGACCTCGGTAATAATATTTCCCGACGGTTTCAAAATAGACGTGGCAACTGCCCGCTGGGAATACTATGAATACCCGGCGGCCATGCCCACAGTTGCCCTTTCTTCCATAAAACTCGACCTTTTCAGGAGAGATTTTACCATCAATACCCTGGCAATAAAGCTTAATTCCAGGGATTTTGGAGTCCTCATAGACTTCTTTGGTGCCCAGAGGGATCTCAAGGACGGCATAATAAGGGTGCTGCACAGCCTCAGCTTTATCGATGACCCCACCAGGATACTCAGGGCAGTAAGGTTTGAAAAAAGATTCGGTTTCAAGATAGGAAAACACACCTTGAGACTCATCAAAAACACCCTGAAGCTCGGTATCTTTGACAAGCTTTCAGCCAAGAGACTGCTGACAGAGCTGAAACTCATCCTGGAAGAGCAGGACCCGAGGGACTGCCTCAAAAGACTGGATGAACTGGACATACTACAGGTTATTCACCCGGCGCTGCATCTTGAAAAGAAAAACCTCGGCGTAATAGATTCCATATACCACGTCCTTGCCTGGTACGATCTTCTTTACAGAAAGGAGAAGCCGGAAAAATGGATGCTTTATCTTGCAGGCCTCCTTTCCTCAATGACACCTGACAGGCGCCGGGAGGCGGCTGCCCGTCTAGGCATAGCAGGAAGAAGGGCCGAGCTCATAATTAATGCGCCTGAAAATGCCCATGAAACCTGCGGAAGACTAGAGCAGATGAGGCAGACACCCAACAGCCGGATATATCATCTTCTCAGGGATCTTCCACTTGAGCTGCTGCTCTTTTCCATGGCGGTCTGCAGTGAAAGGGTGCGGCAGGTCATATCCCATTTCATCACCAATCTGCTCATGGTAAGGCCTGAACTTACCGGGGATGACCTGAAAAAACTCGGCTTTACTCCAGGCCCCCTTTATCGTAAAATTCTCAATCGGCTCCTTGCGGCCCGGCTTGACCAGGAAGTCAGGGACCGCCAGGAAGAAACTGCCCTGGTCCTCAGGGAATTCGGAGATAAAAGAAAGTGATAGATATTGCAAGCACCATACAGAAGATTGTAATCCTTACCCCTCCCATCCTCCTTGCCATTACAGTCCACGAATCGGCCCATGGCTGGATGGCCTGGAAGCTGGGAGATCCCACTGCCAAAAACATGGGAAGGCTCACCCTCAACCCTATAAAACATCTTGACCCTATAGGTACCCTGGTATTCTTTCTGACCCAGATGATAGGCTGGGCAAAGCCGGTACCTGTAAATCCCATGTATTTCAAAAACCCGAGAAGGGACATGATCTGGGTTTCCCTTGCAGGCCCTGTTTCCAACATCCTGCTTGCAGTGGCAAGCGCCATTGTGCTCAGGCAGATCATAGGCCCCCTGAGCACCTGGCACTCTTCATATGCCTATGTCATGAAGCCCCTGCTTTACATGGCCTATATCAGCATCCAGGTTAATATCGGCCTTGCCATATTCAATCTCATTCCGGTGCCGCCCCTTGACGGCAGCAAGGTACTCATGGGACTTCTGCCGGAAAATGCCCTTTCAGGCTATCTGAAAATGGAAAGATACGGTTTTGTAATCCTGCTTCTGCTCATCTTTACAGGCGTTACGGACCGAATTATAGTCCCCATCATCAATTATGCGAACAGGCTTCTCATAGGCCCCATCATCTGATTTCACTGCCCGGCACGGGAATCTCCTGCCGGGCTGCATAAAACTGCTCGAAAAACTCCGAGGAACTGACGAGATAATGAAGAAAAGAGTGCTCAGCGGCATGCGCCCTTCTGGAAAACTGCACCTTGGTCATCTGCACGGTGTTCTAAGCAACTGGAAAAGGCTCCAGGATGAATACGAATGCTTCTTTTTCGTCGCAGACTGGCACGCCCTTACGACCAATTACGAAAGGCCGTGGGAAATCCCGGCAAACATCCACGACATGGTCCTGGACTGGCTGGCCGTGGGCATAGACCCGGAAAAGGCAACGCTTTTCATTCAGTCGGACATCAAGGAACATGCCGAGCTTCATCTCCTCCTTTCCATGATAACTCCCATATCCTGGCTTGAAAGAAACCCTACCTACAAGGAACAGAAGGAGCAGCTTAAGGAAAAGGATCTGGCCACATTCGGCTTCCTGGGCTACCCGGTGCTCCAGGCCGCCGATATCATCATGTACAAGGCCAACAAGGTCCCGGTGGGAGTGGACCAGTTGCCCCATGTTGAGCTGACAAGGGAGATCACAAGACGATTCAACTATCTGTACGGGGAGGTGTTTCCCGTGCCGGATGCACTCCTTGCTGAAGTACCCAAGCTTCCCGGCCTGGACGGAAGAAAGATGAGCAAGAGCTACGGCAATTCCATCTTCCTTTCCGATTCCCCGGAGGAGCTGAGGCAGAAGGTAATGACCATGGTTACAGATGTGGAAAGGCCGAGGAAATCCGATCCGGGTGATCCTGAAAAACGCTGTGTGGCCTTCAACCTTCATAAACTCTATCTGCCCGAAGACAGACTTAAGGAGATCATCAAAAAATGCAGGGAGGCAAGCCTCGGCTGCGTGGCCTGTAAGAAGGAGCTTGCCCAGGCCATCATAGATGACATGACTCCCATCTGGCAGAGGCGTTCAGAGCTCCAAAAGGATAAAGATTCTGTGAAGAATATCCTCAGGCAGGGAGCTGAAAGGGCCAGATCCAATGCAGTCAGGACCATGTCAGAAGTCAGGAAAGCACTGTGGAGCCCGAATGCAGAATCAGGTTAGAGGTCTTTGAAGGCCCCCTGGACCTGCTGCTCCACCTGATCAACCGGAACAGGCTGAGCATTACGGATATCTCCATTTCCCTGGTTACCAACCAGTACCTGGAATACCTGGAATTTCTTAAGGCCCTGGACATAGAAGTGGCTGCTGAATATCTTGTCATGGCCGCCACCCTCATGCAGATCAAGTCAAAGATGCTCCTTCCTGCTGAACCGTCTGCTGATGAAGAAGTGCCTGCCATGGAAATTCTTGACTCCCTGGAAGAACTCAAGAAAATCAAACAACTGGCCGACATCTTGGACAAGAGACCCGTGCTTGAAAGAGACGTCTTTCTGCCATCAACAGACCTCCTGCGCACAACTGTTCACGAGCAGCAAGAACCTCATGAGGGCGCGGAAGAAACCTTTGACGTATCCATCCTTGACCTCATGGATGCCTTTAAAAAGGTGCTCGGCTCTGCTGCCATGCCGAGGACCCTGGAGATAATCCGTGCCAGGGTGGACATGGAAGCACGCATGGAAGAGATCGAACAAATGGTCCGGAAACTGAAAAAGATAGAATTCAGTGAGCTTTTTCCGGAAGGAGCCATGCGCCAGGTCCTGATCGCCTCCTTTCTGGCAATTCTTGAGCTTGCAAGAAGGGGAATAATAAGACTCATCCAGGAAACTGAAGGCGGAAAAATCATCGTTCTCGCCAGGCTTGACGGATAAAAAAATGCAGGCGCTGGATAAACCAGTTCCTGAATGAAACTGGGAAGATTCAGCAGGATATCGACATTCCAAAGGGGGGCCTTATGACTCAGTGGTTTCTCAGTTACAACGGACAACAATACGGGCCTTTTGACGAAAAGCAGGCCCGAAGACAGACGGCATCCATGGGTACGGATGGCTTTGCATGGAAAGAAGGATTTTCTTCCTGGCGTCCCATTTCTGAGGTATCTGAACTTTACGCCAGGGCAGAGGTGCCGCCTGCCCCGCAGCAAGCTCCGGCATCAGGATACCCAGCTCCTGAACTGGAGCGCCCCGGCAGGGCAGATGAGATAGACTACGAGATCTTCGGCAGCGAAATGCAGTTTGTGGAGATAGAACTTGACCCTGGAGAAAGCGTGGCAGCCGAGGCTGGAGCCATGATGTACAAAGACAGCCAGATACACATGGAAACCATCTTCGGCGACGGCTCGAGCAGCTCCGCAGCCGGCTCTTTCGTGGATAAGCTTCTGGGCGCTGGAAAGAGGCTTCTTACCGGGGAAAGCCTCTTTATGACAATCTTCACCCACAGGGGTCAGGGAAAGGCCCGGGCTGCCTTTTCCGCACCTTATCCCGGCAACATCCTCCCTGTTTCCCTCAGAGAACTGGGAGGGGCTGTCATATGCCAGAAAGACAGTTTTCTCTGCGCTGCCAAGGGGGTTTCCATAGGGATATTTTTTCAGAAAAAGATCCTTACGGGACTTTTCGGCGGCGAGGGGTTCATAATGCAGAAACTCGAAGGAGACGGCATGGTCTTTATGCATGCAGGAGGTACAGTGGTGGAAAGAGAGCTCGGCCCTGGGGAGGTCCTGCACGTGGACACGGGCTGCGTGGTCGCATTTGAACCTTCGGTGCAGTTTGATATCAGGCAGGCCGGAGGCATCAAGACCGCTCTTTTCGGGGGCGAAGGTCTCTTCTTGGCGCATCTTGCAGGCCCTGGAAGAATCTGGCTTCAATCCCTGCCCTTTTCACGCCTTGCCGGAAGGATGCTTCAGGCTGCTCCCCAAAAGGGAGGCAGCACAGGAGAAGGCTCGATTCTCGGCAATATCGGAAATCTCCTGGATGGCAGATAATCCTTGCCGGCACTGCTTTTTTCCTTGACCATGGGTGCTTAAATGCATATTATTTATTCGATCTTGCCCTCGAGATAATCCGCAAGTCTGACCAAAAAATACCTTTTCACATAAAGGATTCTGGTTGAAACAAAATTTTTAGGAGAAAAGAATGGAAATTACCGATCGTACATTTGTTGCAATTGACTACAAACTCACCCTGGACTCTGGCGAAACAATTGACCAGACCACGGAAGGAAACCCCTTTGGGTTCATCGTGGGCACAGGCCAGGTCATTAAGGGCCTGGAAGATGCCATCCGCGGTAAAAAACAGGGAGAGCAGATGAATCTTACCATAGAGCCCAAGGACGGCTACGGCGAAGCCAGGGCTGATCTTGTAAGGGAAATCCCAAGGACCAATTTCCCACCGGACATGGAAATAGAACCCGGCATGCCCTTCCAGGCACAATCACCCCATGGCCCTGTACAGTTTACTGTAAAGGCAGTCAACGATGAAACCGTAACCGCTGATTTCAACCATCCCCTTGCAGGAGAAAGGCTTCACTTTGATATAAAGATTCAGGAGGTCAGGGAGCCGTCCCTTTCGGAAATGTCTGCAATGAACGCAGGCGGTGCCTGTGACTGCGACAGCAATTCTTCAGGAACCTGCGGCACCTGCGGAGGATGCGGTTGATAAGACGTTTATAAAGCTTTCAAAGGCCGGCCCAGTCCGGCCTTTTTTTATTTTCCAAAACAGGACTCAAATGCCCTTGAAAAGGCATCCAGCACCTTGTCATTAAAAAGAACCAGCCTGATCTCCTGGAATACCCCTGGGTGGTCTTCCAAAAACTGCCTTATTGCACAAAGGCTCACCTTGGCCGCAAGATCCAGGGGGAAACCATAGGCACCGGTGCTGACTGCAGGAAAGGCCAAGGTTCTCACCTTCTTTTCCATACCCCTGGCAAGAGACTGCTTGAAGGCATCGGCAAGCACCCTTTCCTCTCCCCTGCTACCGCCTTTCCAAACCGGGCCCACCGTGTGAATCACGTACCTGGCAGGCAGTTTCCCGGCGCCTGTAACTACTGCATCTCCGGGTTCACACCAGCCGATCTTTCTGCACTCTTCAAGGAGGGAAGGGCCGGCAGCACGGTGTATGGCACCGTCTACGCCTCCGCCTCCCAGGAGCCTGGAGTTGGCGGCATTGACTACAGCATCCACCTCTTCCCTGGTGATGTCACCCTTTTTCAGGACAATCCTGGTATGTTTGAAAAGTGTTTCCATTAAGCGGGATAAAACCGGCAAGGACGCCATTCAGCCGCTGTCGGCTATCTTGTAATTTCCGCCTTCTATCCTCAAGCCCAGGCCTTCCACCACGGCCCGCGCCACGGTCCTTCTGGCCTCAGCCAGTATCCTGCCGAAGGTCTGCCTGGAAATTCCCATGCGCTCAGATGCGGAATCCTGGTCCAGGCCTTCAATTTCACTGAGTCTCAGGGCTTCTGCGCCTTCCACGGTAAGGCACACTTCTTCCAGATCTCTCAGAGGAATTCCCCTGGGTTTAAAATAGGTTACGGCAGGTTCCCTGTCCACGATCCTGCATTTCGGCGGTCGTGCCATGTCGTTGCTATCCCCCTTTTACCGGAATCTTTTCCAGCACCTGCGAAAAGGCACTGAGAAACCGCTGGTTTTCCTCAGGAGTTCCTATTGTGATCCTGATATAGGAAGGAAAACCATAGGCAGCCATGGCCCTTATTATAACACCTTTTCTCAACATAGCCTCATAGACTTCTCCAGCATCCCTGAATGTGTCCACCAACATGAAATTGGTATGACTCTCAAAGGGCCTGCAGCCCATGGCCTTGAGCTCCAAAGCCAGCCTTTTCATTTCCCTGCGGTTATTTTCCAGTGTCTTTTCCAGGTGCGCTTCATCCTTCAAGGCACCGCGGGCTGCCTCCTGGGCAGGAAGATTCACATTGAAGGGCTGGCGCACCCTTTCCAAGAGCTGTGCAATTCGGCTGTCCATGATGCCGTAGCCGACCCTAAGACCTGCCAGGCCGTAAGACTTGGAAAATGTCCTGAGAGTTACCACCCTGGGATCCTTTTCCAGGTACTCGGCACCCTTAGGGGTCTCGGTTCCGGGACGGACAAATTCACCGTAGGCCTCGTCAAGCACAACCAGAAGGTGCCCGGGCAGATCATTTAAGAAGCCGTCAAATTCACTGCGGTTGATCACTGTCCCCATGGGATTATTCGGGTTGTCCAGGAAGATGAGCCTTGTTTCAGGGTTGACAGCCCGGCTGATGGCCTCCAGATCATGGGTGGAATCCCTGAGGGGCACTATGATATTTTCACCCCCTGTTATCTGCACCATCTTGTTGTAGACCAGGAAACTCGGCCTGCTTGAAATGGCATTCCTGCCCCTTCTTACGAACACCCTGCACAGGAAATCTATCAATTCATTGGAGCCGTTTCCAAGGACTATGTTTTCCTGAGCTGCGCCGAACCTGCGGCTGATACTTTCCTTAAGGTAGTAGCCGCTGCCGTCGGGATATCTGTTCAGCCTGTCCAGGCTCTTCCTGCACCTTTCCACCGCCTCCGGGGAAGGGCCGAGCGAATTTTCATTTGATGCAAGCTTGATGGGATTTTTTACCCCGTACTGCCTTTCCAGTTCCTCCATGGGCTTTCCGGGAGGATACGGCACAAGATCCCGAATGTAATCGGGCACATCATTTAATATTTCCATTTTTCCTGTCCTTTACCCAGTACAGATAGTGCTCCTCGGCCCCGAGCCTGTCCCTGGGCTCTACCTGAATGATAACTGAATAATCCTCCTCCAGCCTCAGGATCTCCGCCCTTTTTTTGTTTAGCAGATAGGAGGCTACCTGAGGGGGGACTTCAAGGACTACATGCCCGGCCTCTGATGACTCACTGCCGGCGGAAAGCATGCTGCCGAGTTTCCGAAGATACAAGATGGACAGTGATTCCACTGACTTTACCAGCCCTGCCCCTTTGCAGCACGGGCACTTCACATAGCTCAGCGCCCTTACAGGGCTCTTAAGCTTCTGCCTCACCAGCTCCAGGAGTCCGAAACGGGATATCCTGGATACCTCTGTCTTGGCCTTGTCCTTTTTCAGGCACTGCCTCATCCGGCGCTCCACCTGGAGCCTGTTGGCCCGGCTCTTCATGTCTATGAAATCAACCACAACAATCCCGCCCAGGTCCCTGAGCTTCAACTGTCGTGCTATCTCCTCTGCAGCCTCAAGATTCGTGGCAAGGGCCGTATCTTCCAGGTCCTTTTCCTTTATGTTCTTGCCGGAATTGACGTCTATACTTACCAGGGCCTCGGTGGGCTCTATCACCAGATATCCCCCGGAGGGAAGCTCTATCCGAGGCTGAAAGATCTGCTCGATCTGGCTTTCAATGCCGTAGTGTTCAAATACCGGCTCGTCACCTTTATAAAGACTTACCCTTGAAACATATCTCGGAGAAATGATCTTGAGAAAAGACCTGACCCTTTCAAAGGTCTCCTTGTGGTCCACAACTATTTCAGCCACGTCGCTTGTGAGGTAATCCCTTATGAACCTGGTGGCAAGTTCCCTGTCTTCGTAAATAAGGGCCGGTGTCTGGACACTTTTCACCGTTTTTTTGAGGCTGTTCCAGAGCCTGGAAAGATATCTGAGGTCCTTTTGAATCTCGGCCTTTGTGCCCTTGAAGGCCGCGGTCCTTGCAATAATGCCCACGCCTTCTGGAAGCTTTGACTTTTTTAGTATGTCCTTGAGCCTCTTTCTTTCCTTTTCGTCCTCTATCTTCCTGGATACTCCCACCTGGGGATTGCCAGGCATCAGCACCAGGAACCTGCCGGGGATGGAAAGGTATGTAGTACAGTAGGCTCCCTTGAGCGGTGTTTCTTCCTTCACCACCTGGACAAGTATGTCCTGACCCTTTTTCAAAAGGTCCTGAAGCCTGGGCTTCTTCTCCACGTAGCCGTAATATTCCGGGTGTATCTCGTCAAAGGGCAGGTATCCGTTCCTGTTTAGCCCTATATCTATAAATACGGCCTGAAGCCCTGTTTCTATATTCTTAATCCTGCCCTTGTATATATTTCCCTTGGTCTTTTCATAACCAAGACTTTCCAGCTCAAAGGCCTCGAGACGGCCTTCTTCCACAAGGGCGACCCTGCATTCTTCCGGGGCCTGGGCGTTTATTATTATCCTTGAAGGCTTTTTTGCCGCCTTTTTCTTCTTTTTTTTACCAGCCATCTATTGCTTCTTTCTAAGTTTCTTTCGTTCTTCAGCCCTTACAGCAGCCTCTTCAAAGAGCATACGGTCTTCTTCTGTCTCAACAATGAGCCGGGGCACCTTCCTGGGCCTGCCGCCTGGATCAAGGGCCACGAAGGTAAAAAGCGCCGTGGCCACGTGACGCACCCTGCCTGAGAACAGATCCTCTGCATCAATCTGTATGCCAATTTCCATGGAGGCATTTCCCACCCAGTTCAGGCGGGCCTTAAGGGTTACCAGGTCTCCCATATAGACAGGGGCAAGAAAATCCAACCTGTCCACGGACACCGTTACCACGTTAGAGCGGCTGTGCCTGCTTGCAGCTACAAAGGCAGCGTTGTCTGCAAGCTTCATCAAGGTGCCGCCGTGAACATTGCCCACTGAATTGGTGTCTTCAGGCAGCATTACCTGGGTGAGTTCTGTCCTGGATTCAGATACCGTCCTCCCGGACACCTCCCCTTTCAAGACATGCCCTCCCGGGAAGAGTGCCCTTGTGATACGGTGCAGTAAAAGGAGCTGCTGTCCACGCGTTTTTCGCGTATAACACCGCTTTTCATGAGCCTGGAGAGGATCTCGTCAACCTTGTCCATCCCGCCGAAAAGTCTTTTTATATCCCTGCAGCTCAAAGGTCTCCTCTTAAGCACGTCCAGTATCTCCGACTCAAGGATCAGCGGGGAGCCTTCCTGTATCTTCCTGGAAAAATCAACGATAACCTCTGCGCCAGGGCCCAAGGACTCCCGGATCTCCTCCATGCGCCTCATGGATACAGGCCTTGCAAAATCCTCTGCAGGGGGCCTTGCCACGGTATTCAGCTGTACCCGGTCAGGCTGTATACGGGAGATGGCTTTATCCAGGGCTGAGACTTCCCTGTCCGAATCGTTGAACCCCTTTACAAACAAGATCTCAAGCCACATCTGCCCTTTCATCTCCTGCCGCAGTACGGAGAGACCCTTTATTACCTCGTCAACCTTGATGCAGGGATGGGGCCTGTTGATCTTTCTGAAAACCTCCGGTGTTGCCGCATCCAGGGAAGGAAGCACAAAATCGGCAAGGGCCAGGCCCTTTCTGATCTCTTCCCTGCCTGCAAGCCCTGCATTGGTCAGGACCACCACGGGCTTTCTGCAGACCCTTTTTGCATAGTCTATAAGTTCCCCAAGCCTGCTGTACAGGGTTGGTTCACCGGATGCCGTAAAGGTAAGGCAGTCAAAGCCCTGAGGATCCTGCAGGGCAGCCTGCCTGATCTCTTCCCTGATCTGGTCAAAGGGAGTGTATTCCCTGACCTGGCAGGTAGTTCCAGACCCCCTGCCGAGTTCACAATAGATACAATCCATGTTGCAGGTCTTGGGAGAGAGCAGGTCCACTCCAAGTGAAAGGCCGAGCCTCCTGGAAGGCACCGGACCGAAAATATATTTCATGGTACAAAAAGTTTCCCGTTCTGTTTGTATTTTCTGATTTATAAGCAGGATTTCTTTTCCAAAAGGAGTACTCTTGCTTAAACAAGGTGTCCATTAGAGGCTGCCACCAACAAATCCCCCGTTTGAAACAGCAAATAGCAAGCTGTTTCCAGCAGCACCTCCAGACACCCTGAAATTAGGAAAAGATTAGATCCTGCCTCTAAATCATCTGATTATACACGATAATTCAGCAGTATCGGCAGGTCAACAAATTGCATTATCCACTGGATCAAGCAGTTCTTTTTCCTGCGGCACAAACCTGTACTTTTCAAGCAGGCCATGCACTCTGACGAGACATGGTGAAGAGCGCCGAATTGTTTTTTATTCCAGTTTCTTACGTCTTGGCCAGTTGACCAGCCAATGGCAATCATTTCTTTCAATCAGTACATATTGCTTCTGACTGATTATAGACTGCCAGGAAAAGGTCAGCAAATTGTATGACAACACGAAGAAATAGACTAAGATGTCAATACTCAATACTGTCTGCACGGGTAAATTCCCCTCTGACCGATCCATAAGAGATTAGCCAAGGAAATATGGAAGGTTAAACCCTTCCGGCAAAGCCCAAATGGAAAGAGATGACATAGGGCAGGATCTTGTTTAACCCGGGGAAAAATAAAAAAAGGAGAACTGAAATGAGCACTGAAAATATACAGGCCTGTGATTTTACACTCTTTGGGGTCCTGGGGGATCTTTCCAGAAGAAAGCTTCTGCCTTCCCTTTATCAACTGGACAAGGCCGGGCTTCTGCACCCTGACACCCGAATCATAGGAGTTGCCAGGCACGACATCCAGCAGGCTGATTTTGTCAGCCAGATGAATGATGCCCTGAAGACCTTTGTAAAGGAAACCCTGGAACAGGATGTGCTGAAACGTCTTCTGGCAAGGCTTCATTATGTCCTTATCAATCTGGACGTGCCGGATGAATACGTGCGGCTAAAGGATGTTCTGGACCAGGAAAAGAGGGTGTTTATCAGTTACTTTTCCGTGGCCCCCTCCTTGTTCGATGACATATGCACGGGGCTCAATCATGCCGGCGTCATAACCCCTAATGCAAGGGTGGTGCTGGAAAAACCCATAGGACGCGATCTTGCAAGCTCGCGGGAGATCAATGACACTGTGGCCCGCTTCTTCAACGAGGATCAGATTTACCGGATAGACCACTATCTCGGCAAGGAAACGGTGATGAATCTAATCGCCCTTCGTTTTGCCAACTCCATCTTCACCACCAACTGGGATCACAATACCATCGATCATGTACAGATCACGGTTGCAGAAGAGGTGGGCATAGAGGGACGCTGGGGCTATTTTGACAAGGCGGGCCAGCTCCGGGACATGGTGCAGAATCACCTCATGCAGATCCTGACCCTTATTGCCATGGAACCACCCGTGAATCTTCACGGAGACAGCCTGAGAAATGAAAAATTGAAGGTTCTCAAGGCACTTAGGCCCATCACCCTGGAAAACGTGGATGAAAAGGCGGTAAGGGGTCAGTACGGCCCTGGCTTTATAAAGGGCAAGCCGGTACCAGGCTACCTGGAAGAAGAAGGAGGCAACCCTGACTCCACCACCGAGACCTTCGTAGCCATCCGGGTGGATATCGACAACTGGCGCTGGGCAGACGTGCCTTTTTACCTGCGCACCGGAAAGGCCATGGCAACAAAGCGCTCCGAGGTTGTCATCAACTTCAAGAAGCTTCCCCACAATATCTTTTCCGAGTCCTACCGGCACCTGCCGCCCAACAAGCTCATAATTAAACTTCAGCCTGACGAGGGCGTGGAAATCGAGATGCTCAACAAGGTTCCGGGCATAAGGGAAGGCGTGCGACTCCAGCGCACAATGCTTGACCTGAGTTTTTCCGACGCATTCAAGGGAGAAAGGATTGCAGATGCATACGAGCGGCTTCTGCTCGAGATAACCAGGGGCAACCAGGCACTTTTTGTCCACCGCGACGAGGTGGAATATTCATGGATGTGGATAGACTCCATACAGGAGGCATGGAAAAAAAGCAATGAACCTCCCAAGCCCTACCCTGCCGGAAGCTGGGGACCTGTTGCTTCAGTGGCGCTTCTTGCCAGGGACGGTAGGGAGTGGGAGGAGTGAAGATGGCCGTCATGAAAAATTTTTACGAATTCCCTGACAGGAAGAGCCTTGCTGAAAAGCTGGCAGGCGAGGTTGCTACTCTGCTTGAACAGGGAATAAAACAAAAGGGCAGGGCCAGCCTTGCAGTTTCCGGGGGTACTACGCCGGTGGACCTGTTCGAGCAGCTCTCACGCATTGA
>JALVJO010000046.1 GCA_027028245.1 Deltaproteobacteria bacterium | reverse complement strand
AAACAGGGAGGAATACTATGCTTTTCAGCCCGCTTACCATCCTTGTCTTTCTGATATTCGTCTTTTCTTTCCTCTTCCTGTTTCTCTTTATTCACATAGGGATTATAACCATTGCCTTTGAAAGGATCGGCCTTACCGAAGGCCAGACCTTTGCCTTTCTCCTGATCTCCCTCCTGGGCAGCAACATAAACATCCCCATTAAGAGGATGCCCCTGCCAGCCCACGAGCCCTTCGGCATGACCGCAGACTTTTTCGGCATGAAATACCCGGTACCAATGCAGAATCCAAGGGAGATGATCATTGCCATAAACGTGGGCGGGGCAATCGTGCCCTTTATCCTTTCATGCTACCTTATCCAGAGATGGGGAATCCTTCTTGAGCCCTTATTCGGCATATTCAGCGTGGCAGTAGTGACCTACGTCCTGGCAAAACCGGTTCCGGGAGTAGGGATAGCACTGCCGGTCTTCGTGGCACCCCTGATGGCAGCCTTTGTGGCGATCTTCATGGGGCCCTCGGTGCATGCGCCCTCGGTTGCCTATATATCTGCCACAATGGGCACATTGCTTGGCGCAGACATCTTTCACCTGAAGGACCTGAAAAAGATCCAGGCACCAGTGGCATCCATTGGAGGCGCAGGGACCTTTGACGGCATCTTCCTTGCCGGCATCATTGCAGTGCTGCTTGCGTGAAAGGCCGGGACCTTCCACCATGAAAAGGCCTATTTCACCGCCTTCTTGCTGAAAAGCTTCCAGGAAAGCACGACCATTGCCAGAACAGGATGGTGCCTGAGGAAAGGGCTGACCTCTATATCCACGCCGGAATGTCGCTTTATCTTCCATACTGCGTAATCAACACCGCCCCTGAATGTAAAGGCTGCCTTCAAGAGTCTCAGGACAGAAAGGATCTTTCCCTGGACAGTCCTTATCAGCCATGAGAAACTGCATAGCCTGCGTGTCCTTTCGGGTATGGCCGAGTGGTAGATCTGCTGTCCGTCTTTTTGGATCAGGCGGATTTCAAAGGGAAGGACCGGAAGCACCGCCCTTGTCACCCCCTCAAGGATCAGGCCCTGCATCTGCCAGAACACGGCAAGGCGCCTTGTTTTCTCGGGCCGAATTTCTGCCCTGTAACTCAGGCCGAGTCCGGTGAGCCATAACTGCCTGGCAGTAAATTCAGGCCCGACGCATGGAACTGTCCTTTTAAGAAACGTGATTACAGAACGTGCAAGGGCGTGCTCCAGCACCCTTTTAATACGCTTTTCGGAACAATACACCACTGCTGCCGGCTGGGAGAACCTGCCCCAGAAATAGGAATGAAAGGCCTTTTCCGAGGTCTTTTCCAGAAAATCGGCAAGACTGATTACTGAGTACTTTGCCCTTATGACCTGTTTTTCACCCAGGCGCACCTCCATGTAGAATACATTGGGGGGAAGAAGCCAGTTCAGAAAGGATAATGCGGGATTTCCATAGGCGCATAAATAGTCATCAACCAGGACGTAAAGGTCCAGGAGTCCGTCTGTTTCCCGGCCTGTCTGAAGGCAGGAACCATAGTAGAGGACAGCCCTGACACAAGGGCCAAAAAGTGTCATGATTTCATCAAGGAGTTTCTGGAGGGCAGGAGTTATCCTGTAAGCCCAGGCGTATCTTCGAATTTCTCTTAAGAGATCCTGCTCGGCAGACACCGTCTCTTTACAGCACAACAAAGGAAAGGTTTCCTCCGCAATCCAGGGTAAGTGGCTGCCCCTGTCCCTGGGCCATAAATATCTGGCCGTCCAGGGCCGCCCTCTTTG
>JALVJO010000045.1 GCA_027028245.1 Deltaproteobacteria bacterium | reverse complement strand
GCATTTCTTTCAAGGTTTACCAAGCCGCTGTGCAGATTTCAAATTCTTTTCGAATACAGAAATCGCCAATCTTAGTGGCTTGACTGCGGCTGAAGTTGGCTTCCTTGTGGTGAAACCTTTCAAGAAACACCCCTTCCTTGCCAGTGGAAGAAATGGGGGACAAACTGGGAATGCTCCCGTACCAAACATTCGTTCAAGAACAACATCAGTTGCAGTTTCAAAAAGGCACAATAACTCAAGTTTTTGACTTAAAATAACCTGGTGAAAGTAAAGGCAAATAATGCATCCAACATCAAAGACTTTTTTAGCCATGGACCCGCAAGGACCCACATAGACAATTTGGCAGTCCTGACAAGGCCGCCAAATACCGCAGACAAGAAGTTGCCTTCTTGGAGTTTTAGTCATGCCAAGTCGGCATGACCAAAGGTATTTGTCCATGTAAGTCCATGTGTGTCCATGGCTAATCTAATGTTTTTAAACTAATTATACAATTCCGGCAGGATATATAAATTATTTCAATATATTGAACTTAAAAACCTACGCAAGATTTACTCCGAAAGTTGAGATAATAGTATGGAACATTAAGAAAGTAATTATTATATATGCTTGAGAAAATTTTTGTAACCTCTTAAAATATAAAAGAAAAGCTGTTCATTTTAATTCTTGACAAGAGGACGAAATAGTTGAATAGTAGTTCAACTTTTTGACCTTTTAGACCGGCAGCTGTACGGCCGGCCAAATATTTTAACAGAAGGGAGAACCAGGCATGTCCAAGAGCGGAAAGATTGAAAGCTTGATGTCGGAAAAGCGAGTTTTTCGCCCTTCACGAAAGGCCCAGATGACCGCCCACGTGAAGAGCATGAAGGAGTACAGGGAGCACTACAAGAAATCCATGGAAGATCCTGCTGGTTTCTGGGGACAGAGGGCAGAGGAGCTCATCAGCTGGAACAGGAAATGGAGAACCGTAGTAAGGGCGGATTTTTTCAAGCCGAAAATCGAGTGGTTTATAGGAGGACAGCTCAATGCCTCATACAACTGTCTTGACCGGCACCTTACAGACGGCAGGCGCAACAAGGCTGCCATTATATGGCAGGGAGAGCCGGACGGCGAGGTAAAGGTATATACCTACCAGATGCTTCATACAGAGGTCTGCCGCTTTGCTAATGTCCTCAAAAAGCACGGGGTCAAAAAGGGAGACAGGGTTTCCATTTATCTCCCCATGATACCCGAGCTTCCCATAGCAATGCTTGCCTGTGCCAGGATTGGAGCCATGCACAGCGTGGTTTTTGCTGGTTTCAGTGCATCCAGCCTCCATAGCAGGATAAATGACTGCAAGGCAAAGGTGCTTATTACCTCGGATGCAGTTATCAGGGCCGGGCGCACCATACCCCTGAAACCCAATGCCGACGAGGCACTTGAGAACAGCCCTACTGTAAAGAGTTGCATAGTTGTCCAGAGGGCCGGCAACGACGTGAAGATGAAAAAGGGCCGGGATACATGGTGGCATGATGAGATCGGAGCCGATGACATCACTGACAAGTGCGAGCCAGTCCCCATGGGCGCAGAAGACATCCTGTTTATCCTTTACACAAGCGGCAGTACCGGAAAACCCAAGGGTGTTATCCATACCACCGGCGGCTACATGGTTTACGCAGCCCATACCACCCAGTGGGTATTTGATATGAAGGACGAGGATGTGTACTGGTGTACTGCTGACATCGGCTGGATTACAGGCCATACCTATATCCTTTATGGCCCCCTGGCCCTGGGTGCAACATCTCTCATGTTCGAAGGTGTTCCCACATATCCGGGCCCGGATCGTTTCTGGCAGATAGTGGAGAAGTTCAAGGTCAATACCTTCTATACCGCACCTACTGTCATCAGGGCACTCATGAGGGAAGGCTCAGAATGGACCAAGAAGCACGATCTTTCCAGCCTGAAACTTCTGGGCACCGTGGGCGAGCCAATAAACCCGGAAGCATGGATGTGGTACTACGAAAATATCGGAAAGGGCAAGCTGCCCATAGTGGATACATGGTGGCAGACAGAGACAGGAGGCATACTTATTTCTCCGCTGCCCTTTGCCACACCGCTGAAGCCGGGCTCTGCAACCCTGCCGCTGCCCGGAGTGGATGCCGATATCCTCAGGGAAGACGGAAGCCGTGCCTCTGTCAACGAGGGTGGGCACCTTGTTATCAAGAAACCCTGGCCTGGAATGCTCAGGGGCGTGTTTGGCGATCCCAAGAGGTTCAAGACCACCTACTTTGAAAGATTCCCTGGTGTATACGATGCAGGAGACGGTGCCAGAAGGGATGAGGACGGTTATTACTGGATCATGGGAAGGCTGGATGATGTCATAAATGTCTCTGGCCACCGCATGGGCACTGCAGAGATAGAATCCGCCCTTGTGGCCCATCCCGCAGTGGCAGAGGCGGCTGTTGTCGGCATGCCCCATCCCATCAAGGGCCAGGCAATCTATGCCTATGTAACCCTCAAGGCCGGGGTCAAAGAGAGCGACAAGCTCATTAAGGAACTCAGGACCCACGTCAGGAAGGAAATCGGCCCAATAGCCTCGCCCGAGGTAATTCAGTTCGCATCCGGTCTTCCCAAGACCAGGAGCGGAAAGATTATGCGCCGGATACTGAGGAAGATAGCAGCAGGTGATACCAAGGACTTCGGTGACACCTCCACCCTGGCTGATCCTTCAGTGGTCGATGACCTCATCAGCGGGAGCAAGGCCCTTCTCAAGAAGAAATAGAAACAAGATCGAATTCAAAGTGATATTATTCAAGACATTGCAGGCCCCGGGGTAATCTCCGGGGCCTTTGAGGTTATTTTATGCGGCAGCAAGACAAGAAAGACGTACATTCCGTCACCCCTGAAGTGGTGATAGACTTCCTGAAAAAGACCCTTCCATTCAACGAACTGGATGATGAAACCCTGCAAAAGATTGCCTCCGAGTGCACGGTGGATTTTTTCCCAAAGGGGACCACCATCTTCAGGCAGGACGAGACCGTTGTTGAATATCTTTACATCATACAAAAGGGCGGTGTTAAGATATACCTCAAGGACGAGGACGGAATGGTCACCCTGAAGGATTTCCGGGGTGAGGGTTCATATATAGGAGCACTTCCCATAATCCAGGGGACAAAGGCCAACCTGAACGTGGAAACCGTGGAAGACACCTTCTGTTTCCTCCTTAAAAAGGAAACATTTCTTGACCTTATCCAGTCAAATCCCAGGTTTGCCCAGTACTATCTAAAGAGTTTCTCTGAAAAATTCCTTCGTACTGCCTATGCGGAACTGAGGCAGCACAGGGTGGCCCCCAAGACGGAAGGGACACTTTATCTTTTCAGTGTGCAGGTAGGTGACCTTGTCAAGGGCAAACCCCAGACGGTACCGGCCTCTGCTACCCTGCAGAGTGCTGCTGCAAGGATGGCAGAATACCATATAGGTTCCCTGCTGGTGACAGACGAGTCAGGCAAGATTGTCGGTATCGTTACCGACAAGGATCTTCGGACAAAGGTTGTTGCCCAGGGCAGATCCATAGATGAGCCTGTGGCCAACATCATGGTAAGCCCTGTTGAGAGCATCAGCAGCCACAAGGTCTGTTTCGATGCACTGCTGGTCATGATGACCAAAAAGATCCATCACCTTGCAGTGGAGCGCCAGGGCAGGATCATAGGCGTTATCACCTCCCACGACATCATGGTACTCCAGGGAAGCTCTCCGCTGTATCTTTTCAGGGAGATAGTAAGCCAGAGGACCATAGAAGGCCTCTATCCCCTTTCCCAGAAGGTTCCTCTTATCGTAAGGACTCTCATAGAAGAGGGTGCCAAGCCCAACAATATCACCAGGATGATAACCGTCCTGAACGACCACATACTGGACAAACTGCTGACCCTGATGCAGGAAAAACTGGGGCCTCCTCCAGTGCCCTTTTGCTGGCTTCTCATGGGAAGCGAGGGGAGAAAGGAGCAGACATTTCGCACCGATCAGGACAACGCCCTGATGTATGCAGACCCTGAAGGAGAGGCCTTGAAAAAGGAGGCAGAAGAATATTTCAGGGTATTCGGACAAGAGGCCATAGAACACCTGGTTAAATGCGGATATCCAAGGTGCCCCGGAAACATCATGGCCTCCAATCCCAAGTGGTGCCAGCCTTATTCTGTATGGCAGAACTACTTTGACGACTGGGTGCTGCGTCCTGAACCAAAGCAGGTACTTCATGCAACCATCTTTTTTGATTTCAGACCGGGCTACGGAGAGCTGAATATGGGTTACAAGCTCAGGGAGCACCTGAACAAGATGACCCAGAGACAGGAGATATTTCTCCTTCATCTTGCAAAGGACTGCCTTGAAAGCCGTCCGCCCCTGACATTTTTCAAGAATTTTATCGTGGAAAAGGACGGCGAGCACAAGAACAGGCTGGACATAAAGACCAGGGGGCTTGTACCCTTTGTGGATTTTGCAAGGCTCTTGTCCCTAAAGTATGGCATAAAGGAAACCAATACCCTGGGCCGCCTGGAACTCCTTTACCAGAACGAACACATCTCCAAGGAACTCTATGTTGAAACAGTTGAGGCCTACGAATTCCAGATGCAGCTGCGCTTCGTACACCAGCTTCAGATGATGGAGGCCGGGAAACAACCTGACAACTATATCAACCCCAAGGAGCTGTCAGACCTTGAAAAACAGACCCTTAAGGAGGCCTTTGCCGTAATAGTAAGGCTTCAGGCCATCATAAAAGATGTGTTTCCCATGATCTGAGCAGGACGCAGTTAGTGCCCCTAATCGACAAGATTACAGGCCTCTGGCGGAAGCAACACCCGGTTCTCCAGGAAAATCATGCATGGTTCAGGCAGTTTGACCAGACAAAGACCCTGCGGGAATATGATTTCGTGGTGTTCGATACGGAGCTTACGGGACTCAATTCAAGGAAGGACGAGATTGTATCCATTGGTGCGGTAAGGATAAAGAATCTCAGGATACAGATGTCTGACAATTTCTATGTCTTTGTGAAACCCAAGGGAAGACTCCCCAAGGACAGTACCCTCATTCATCGTATCACACCTGAACAGATCAAAAATGCACCGCCGCTGGATGACGTGCTGGAAGATTTTATAAGGTTCTGCAATGGCAGCCTTATTGTGGGCCATTACATCGACCTGGACATGGGATTTCTGAACAAGGCCACCAGGAAGATACTCGGCGGCACCATAGAAAACCCTTGTATAGACACGCTGCGTCTGGCCCAGGTCTTCAAGGAAGAGGAATGGGGCAACTATTACGACCAGTTCAATTACAACATATCCTTCAATTTGGCAGACCTGGCTGAGGAATACAACCTGCCCAAGATGGAAACCCACGATGCCCTGCAGGACGCCATACAGACAGCCTACCTTTTTCTGTTCCTGGTGAGAAAGCTCAACAGGGGGGGCATCAGGACATTGAAGGACCTTTACATGGCAGGAAGGAGCTGGCGCTGGCTGTTCTAGGGGGTCTGCCCT
>JALVJO010000044.1 GCA_027028245.1 Deltaproteobacteria bacterium | reverse complement strand
ATGGAGAAGCTTGAAAGGGATAAGCCCCTGGTCATGGTACTGGCACACCACGGCATCAAAGCTGCCCTGTGCTGCCTGGTAAAAGACCGTATCCGGAGGAAGAGGGCCTGAGACGCCAAGGCCTTTTGATCTTGCCGCCCTGCAGGCAGGTTCGATAATGTCGATTTCTTCCCTTCCAAACATCCCTTCTTCCCCTGCATGGGGATTGAGACCGCAGACAGCGATCCTTGGCCGTTCCAGGCCGAAATCAACCTCCATGGCCCTGCAGGTTGTTTCAATAGTCCTGAGCACCCGTTCTTTTGTCAGAAGAGCGGGAACCTCTGCCAGCGGCTCATGTATGGTGACAAGGGTGACCCTGAGTTTCGAGCCCCACATCATCATGAGAAAGTCTTGGGTGCCGGTCTTTTCTGCCAGGATCTCGGTGTGACCCGGCCAGTTGAGACCTGCAAGCCTGAGTCCCGTCTTGCTTATGGGGGCTGTGACTATGCCCGAGACCAGCCCCTTGAGGCTGAGATCAATGGCCTTTTCCAGGTAGGTGAAGGATGCCCTGCCGGTGTTTTCAGAAGGCCTTCCAATTGCAATTTTATCAACCTGAAGGGAGGTTGCAGGGTAGACAAATATTTCAGAGGTGCGTTTTCCAGCCGGCAGAATCTTGCCCGGTTGCCACTTCCGGAAGATGAGATCTTTAAGGCCGAGCATTTTCCCGGCACGGTGCAGGATGCCGAGATCGCCGATTACCACAAAGGGCGGCAGCGCACAGGGCTTGCAGGCTGCCTTTAGTATGATTTCGGGTCCCACCCCTGCAGGACAGCCCATGGTGACTGCCAGGGGGACGAACTCGGAGGCCTTTTTTGTGTTCATCTGGTCGGTTTTTTTACGATTTTTCTATTACGACCTCATCCCTTCCAGAGATCTCGTCAAGATAGACGTTTACATGCTCATTGCTGGAAGTAGAAAGGCTGATGCCGGTGAAATCGGGCTGAATAGGCAGTTCCCTCCTGCCGCGGTCCACCAGTACGGCAAGTTCTATCTTCCCGGGCCTTCCGTAGTCCGTCAGTGCGTCCAGGGCAGCCCTTATGGTTCTGCCGGTATAAATGACGTCATCAACCAGCACTATGGTTTTTCCGTCTATGGAAAAGGGGATATCCGTACTCCTTACGATGGGATGCTGGCTGAGGGTGCTCCAGTCGTCTCTATAAAGGGTGATGTCCAGTACGCCCACATCTGGTGCAGTGCCCTCAATTTCCCCGATCTTTTTCTGCAGCCGAAATGCCAGGGGGACTCCGCCGGTCCTTATTCCCACAAGGCATAAGCTGCCTGTCCCCTTGTTCTTTTCCAGGATTTCATGGGCTATTCTGGCAAGTGTCCTGTCTATTTCCTTGGAATCCAGAAGGCGCCGTACTGTCTCAGTCATGCATAAACTCCGATATCCGATTTCAAGTCCGTGTCATTAGTCCAGCATTCTTTATTAAAACCTTCCGCGGGGGTCTTAAAGACTATCCACTTCTTGGAATGGTAAGTACCTGGCCTATAAAAAGGCAGTTGGACGAAAGCTTGTTTACCCTGCGGAGCCTTGAGACAGACACGTTATATCTTCTTGCTATTTCCCAGAGGGTATCGCCCCGCTTCACCACATATGTCCTGGACCTGGACTTCTTGCTTCTGCTGCGTGATGCATACCGTGATGATACTGAGGGTATCTTAAGTACCTGGCCTATTCTTATCTTGCTGCCCTTCAGCCTGTTTGCCTTCTTAATGGCCTTTATGGATGTGTGATATCTTTTGGCAA
>JALVJO010000043.1 GCA_027028245.1 Deltaproteobacteria bacterium | reverse complement strand
TTATATGCTCCCCCGGCCTTTTGCATTCCCTGCGCCTGAGCAGTCGCAGGGATTTGAACCTCTAACTCGTGAAAAAGGGCATTAGCTTGACAACTCCCTGATCAAACAATACCCTGCAACAAAGGCTTTAAGAATGGACAAGACCTGCTCACTTCCCGCACGGCTGCATTGTGCAAGGAGGTTGACTTCGCTGGTGTCTTGTCACACGCCTAATCTGGAGGATCGGGAAGCCGCGGGCACCTGGACAGGTAAATGGCCGAAGGGACCTTGAACAGACAGTTAAAAGAAGGGATCAAGAAGATATGCGGCCCCCTTGGCATCATTGACATCGGCTTCCTGGCCCTTAGGGTTGTCACAGTGGTGGGTGGAATCATCTGGCTGATTCTGGCCCCGCTGTCAAACCGGGAGGCATCAGACCTTGCCAAGGCCCTGGTAGCCTTTACCATCTACAGTAGCCTCCTTTATATTTACATATTAAAAAAGCCTGACAAGATCAGGTATGCCTATATTGCTTCCCTGTTTCTGGACATGGTATTTGTCTTTTTCCTTGTCAGCTTCCACAGGGACCTGAACAACAGTTTTTTCCTGGGATACTACCTGCTGACAGCCCTTCACACCTTCTATTTCGGGCCGAAGTTCGGTGTTGCCGTGGCCACAATCTCAGGTGCCATGTATCTTGTTAACATCATACCTTATGTGGGCCGAATTCATTGGACAGACCAGGCGCTGCGCGTTGCATTCTTATATCTCATAGCCATCCCCCTCGGTCTCCTTTCAGAAAAACTTAGAAGAGACAAGGACAGGATAGAAAATCTTAACAAGCGCCTGAAAGAGTCCATCGAGTACCTGGAGCGGATGCAGTCCAGGCTGATCGAGGCGGAAAAGCTTGCCGCCATGGGCAGGCTCACATACGACATTGCCCATGAGATCAGGAACCCCCTCTCCGCACTGGGTGGCATGGCAAGGCGTCTGGACAAGCATTTAAAAGAGAACACCAAGGAGAAGGAATACGTAAAGATAATCCTTTCCGAGGCGGAGAGGCTTGAGGCCATCCTGAAGGATGTAATGATACTGTCCTCAGAACAATTTCGCTTTGAACTCAAACGCGGCAATATCAACAAACCCATCCAGGATGCCGTAAAGTTCTTTCGCGATATATGGCAGAATGGGCAGATACGACTGCTGGAGCAATACCTGCCTAATCCCCCGAGGGTATATTTCGATTACGACCAGATCAAGCAGGCGATAGGCAACTTGATCACCAATGCCATTGATGCCGTGGATGAGAAAGGGGGTACTATCTCTGTCCGAACCGGCACAAAGATGTATAATGAGGTCTTGTGGGTGACGGTTTCCATAAATAACACTGGCAAACCCATCCCCAAGGACAAGCTGGAACGGATCTTTCAACCCTTTTACTCCACCAAAAAGATAGGGGTGGGTACAGGCCTGGGCCTTGCTATTGTCCAGAAGATCATGGAGGAACACAGGGGCTTCATTGAAGTAAAAAGTGATGAACAAGCCGGAACCACCTTTACCCTGCATTTCCCATACCAGAGTGAAGAGGAAGACAAGAAGACCCAGTGCTGGGAATATATAAAATGCGGCATAGAGAAGGACCCTACAAGGCGCTGCCCTGCATATCCCTATTTTGGACGTATATGCTGGGCCATAGCAGGTACCATGTGCACAGGCAGGGTAATGGGCACTTATGCAGAAAAGATACACGAATGCAAGAACTGCCCCTTTTACCACCAGTGCCATGGGGGAAAAGGGCTGACAGAAACTAGT
>JALVJO010000042.1 GCA_027028245.1 Deltaproteobacteria bacterium | reverse complement strand
TGGACAGAACAAACAGGCCTGTCAGGGTGCCGAGCTGGTTTCTGATGCCGAGCTGCTTCCTGAGATTTCTGTCCATGGCCCTGATTTCCCTGCATAAGCTCCATAATCCCAAGGGTCCGGGCAGGTTCAGGCAAAGGCCCTTCTTACTGAGCCTTGGCGGAAGATATCTTAACCGGAAGCCTTGCATAGAATTTGGCTTCAGAACGGAGATTTTCTGCCACGTCCCTTGTGAGGAATCGTTCTGCCAGGCGCCACCTCCAGTTTCCCTTTGTGGATGCAGGCAGGTTCATGCGGCAGTCGCTGCCGAAACCCAGAACGTCCTGCATGGGGATAATGGCAATCCTGGCAATGGAAGAGTATGCAATGCGCAAAAAATCCCAGTGTATCCTGTTCCCATCGCTGTTGGCATAGCGCCTGGCCCTTTCTTTTGCATAATCTCCCACCTTGGGATCAAGGTACCAGCCCACCACAGTGTTGTTGTCATGGGTCCCTGTGTAAACTACGAAGTTTCGGTGTTCGTAATTGTGGGGAAGATAGAGATTGTGTTCATCTGAATCAAAGGCAAATATGAGGACCTTCATGCCCGCAAGGCCGAGTTCATCCCTGAGTCTTATGACCGGCCTGGTTATGGTGCCGAGATCCTCGGCCACGATTTCCAGCTTTTCAACTGCACCATGGAGCCTTTCAAAAAAGTACCTGCCCGGGCCCCTGACCCATTTTCCATTTACAGCCGTCTTTTCCCAGGCAGGGATCTTCCAAAATGCCTGCAGGCCCCTGAAGTGGTCTATCCTTACCATGTGCATGAACTGGGAGGTAAACTTCAGTCTTCTCTCCCACCATTTGTAAAGGGCCTCATTGGGCCTGCCATCTATCTTCCATTTGTAGATGGGGTTGCCCCACCGCTGGCCGGTCTTGCTGAAATAATCCGGGGGGACACCTGCTATGAAGGTGGGTTTAAGGGTGTTGGGGTCAAGCTCGAAACAATCCTGGTTTGTCCATACGTCTGCACTGTCAGGGGCGACATATATGGGCATGTCTCCGAAAAATTTAATTCCCTTTTCTTCAGCGGCCCTTTTGAGCCCCTGCCACTGCTTGAAAAACTGCCACTGAACAAACCTGTTGTAATCGATGCTTTCAGCAAACTTTTTCCTGGCCGATTCCAGGGCATCCTTTTTTCTTCTTGCAACTTCGTCAGGCCACTGGTTCCAGGCCTTGCCGTCATAGTATTGTTTCAGGGCTGCAAACAGGCAGTAGTCATCAAGCCAGAACGAGTTTGACCTGCAAAATTCCTGGAAAGCAGTACTCCCAGCACCTTTTTTGAACTTGGCATGGGCCTTTTTGAGAAGTTTACCCATCAGGGGAACTAGTTTTTCATAATCTACCAGGTATTCTGAAAGGGAAGGGAAATCCTTGAGATCGTCAGGGGAAAGCAGGCCGTCTTCTACAAGAATCTTCGGTGAGATGAAAAGGGGATTTCCCGCAAAGGCAGAGCTGCTCATATAGGGAGAATACATAGTGGTTGCATCCACCGGGCCCAGGGGAAGAAACTGCCATATTGTCTGCCCGGCCTTCTGGAGGAAATTCAGGAAGGAAAAGGCTTGCCTGCCGAGCTGGCCTATGCCGAAGGGTCCCGGCAGGGACGATATATGAAGAAGGATTCCACAGGAACGCCTCAAGGGTGTTTTTTCAATCATGATTGTCTAATCCAGGTGAAATGGGTCATGGATGTTATCGAAAGCTGCCGTTTGTGAGGGAGCATTCCCAATTTGTCCTCCCTTTGTGCTACTGGCAAGGAAGGGG
>JALVJO010000041.1:4201-5570 GCA_027028245.1 Deltaproteobacteria bacterium | reverse complement strand
GTGAAATTTCCAGATATGAGCCTTTCAGCCGCCTTGTCTGAAAGGGCAAGTACATCGTGGACAAAGGCACTTTTGGGGCTGGTCTGGACAAAATCATCTGCCAGCTCCAATGCCTTCATGTACTCCCCCTTCTTGATCTTGGTAGCTATGAGCTCTTTTCTCACCTCCTGGGTCAGGAAATAATTTGGAAATCTGCGGACGATCTTCTGAAAGACCCTTTCAGACTCGTTAAGGTTGACAGGCCTCAGCTTTTTGCCCTTTACATATCTTGCCATGCGCTCTCTCTGGGCCTCGGACATCTGAAGCAGGCGGAATTTTGCAAATAGCGCCTCGGGCTGGCTGGAGAAATCCCTTCTAATCAGTGCATAGTATTTCCGGGCCTTCAGCCAGTCCCCGGAACTGCGGTAGGTTTCTGCGATCTGAAACAGGGCAGACGCCCTGGCAACCGGAGATTTCTTTAGATTTACAAAATGGATCCAAAGCCTTAAGGCATCCTGTCTTCTGCCCTCCTTCCTAGCTATCATAGCCTTGAGATCCAGCAGTTCGGGAATCTCCACCCCTGCTGACGGCGAGGATCTTTCGATATCCCTTATCACCCTCTTGACCAGGTCGATCTTTCCTTCCTGAAGGGCATGCCGGGCCAGGAGAACCCTTGTTGTCTTGGCGGCGATACTGTCAGGAAATTGACGTAGGATATCCTTGTAAAACTTCTTAAGCTTGTCCTGATCGCCCTGTTTCTCAAGGTAGGCCACAAGCGAATTCAAAGCGGCGCTGGTCCATTTGCTGTCTGGATGATAACGGATCACTATCTTCCAGTGGGCAACTGCCTCAGGCCAGTAATTGGCAGCGGCATAGGCCTCTCCCAGGAGATAATAGGCCTCGGCAATCCTTGGAGAGCCGGGATAGCGCCTTATAAACTCCTTAAGGACTGAGATGAACGGCCAGACCTCGTCAGAAAGCTTGTGAGGACTTGTCTGGTATTCATGCCAAAAGACTTCTACCTCAGGCAAGACCTGCTGCCAGGCCAGTTCATCAGGAGATAATTTAGATTTTTTCGCTGCTTTCGAGTTAGAAGAAAGGACCAGGGGCAGAGCAATAGAAAGTATCCATAAGAGGATAAACGGCCGCCAAAGCCGCCCAAGCTCCGTAATGCAGTTTGATTCTTGTCTGTTTTTCAACCCTTGGCACTCCATGACAAGCCTCATAAAAGCAAGAGAAATGCCAAAGGGAAGGAAGCCGCATGCTGAAATACCAGTGCCTGCTGCACCTGGTTTAGGTGAAAAGACACCTGCAGCAACCCTGAACCGGGGGCTGGATGTCAGCATTTAAGATACAAGCTGACGAAAGAAGAGCATAATCTGATGGGGGG
>JALVJO010000041.1:0-4101 GCA_027028245.1 Deltaproteobacteria bacterium | reverse complement strand
GCTGAAATACCAGTGCCTGCTGCACCTGGTTTAGGTGAAAAGACACCTGCAGCAACCCTGAACCGGGGGCTGGATGTCAGCATTTAAGATACAAGCTGACGAAAGAAGAGCATAATCTGATGGGGGGACCTAAATAAACTGGATAAGATTTACGACATCCCGGGGCTACAGGGATAAAAAACGTCTAAATTTTGACGGTTACATCTCGTTCTTATTCACGAGAACCCATGAACCTTACAGCATCGAGAACGGGTTGCTCTGAGTCCGATTTGCCACCTGACATCATTTGCCACCTTACATCAGGCCGGCAGACCGTCATATTTCAGCCATATTCGTGTATCCCGGCAATATGTGTTTAAGCCGTCGATCTTTTGAACTTACACGGAGACCGGTTTGTCTAAAGCCTTCAGTTCTTCAGCCGACAAAAAACTCTTTTTCCATGACTCGATACCACTTTATCCTGGATTATGCAGTTCCTAAGTTTGCCGAAAAAGAAATCAATTTGTTCGGCATTTGAAGTGCATAATCCGGGTTTATCTTTCAGAAGGCATGAAACCCTTTGCCTCATAACGGGGGTTTAAATGGTAGATGCCGGGAAGCTGCCTATATTGTTCGTCATAGTCCAGTCCGTATCCCACAAGAAATCCTCTTTCTATCTCAAAACCCACATAGTCCACGTCGACATCTACTTTTCTGCGTTCCTTCTTGTCGATAAGACAGCAAATCTTGACAGAGGCGGCCTGGTGGAGACTCATGACCTCTTTCAAGTACTTTAGAGTGTAGCCGGTATCCACGATGTCTTCGACGATGATAACATGCTTGTTCCTCAGGGGAAGTTCCACGTCCTTTGTTATAGTGACCTGGCCTGCTGATTCGGTACTTGAGCCATAACTTTGAAGTCTGACAAAGTCTGTTTCAAGGGGCAGGTCGATCTTCCTCACAAGGTCTGCCATGAAAATAAATGCACCCTTGAGTATACCAATTATTACCAGATCCTTGTCTTCGTATTCCCTTGTAATACTGGCACCTATTTCCGAAACTCGGCTCTTTATCTTTTCTTCATCTAAAACCAGTTGCAGCTCATCTATGGTTTTCAATGCGCAAATACCCTCCCACTATACTTGACAGCCAATTAAAAAAGACTATTTTTATACAATAAGTTTAATTGCTGTTTTTGCATTTTTCCCAAATCGGTTTATTCTTTATATAACCCTATTTTTTCGGGTTTATCAAAATCGACAGAATCGAGGTAACAGATTATGCCCATATACGAATTTATATGCAACAAATGCAGCAGGAACTTCGAAGATTTTGTCTTATCTTCCCGCAAGGTAAAGGATGTAAAGTGCCCGTCCTGCGGGTCGGACGACGTTAAGAAACAGTTTTCCATGTTTTCTTGCAGGAGCTCCAGCAGTCTGGGCGGATTGAGCGGGGGAATTCCTGGACCTGTAAATTCCACCGGCTGCGGCGGATCCTCAGGGTTCAGTTGAGCCTGATAAATGCCCCCGGGTTCCGGGGATAAATATTCCGTTTCCATAAACAGCAAGGCGTGATCGGCATCCTTTCTAGGGGCTGCCGCACTCAAACAAATACCGGTTTTTGTTTTCGCAGCCGGATACTCGGTTTTAACCATTTACAAGGAGGTCTTGATGCTCCATATAGAAGATTTGTGGGTGGATGTCCAGGGCAAGGAAGTGCTCAAGGGCATAAATATAGACATAGGCAAGGGTGAAACACACTGTCTTTTCGGAAAAAACGGATCCGGCAAGACCACCCTTCTCATGACCATAATGGGTTTTGACGGCTATAACGTCAAGCACGGAAAGATCATCTTCAAGGGAGAAGACATCACCTATATGCCCTTGAATGAGCGGGCCAAGCTTGGGCTGGGCCTTTCGTTTCAACGCCCCCCTACTCTGAGAGGGGTCAAACTAAGAGACATGCTGAACCTGTGCAGCACCACCCGGGGTGCAGGTGTTGAACTCGCTCTTCAGTACGGGTTTGCAAATTTTCTCGACAGAGAAGTAAATCACGGATTTTCAGGCGGCGAGATAAAAAAATCCGAACTCCTGCAGCTCATGGCCCAGAATCCGGACCTCACCCTGCTGGATGAGCCTGAATCAGGGGTGGATATAGAGAATCTGAACGTTATAGGGGACATGATCAGAAAGCTCCTGGAAAAGGACAAGCACCGCAACCGCACCAAGTCCGGCCTCATAATAACCCATACCGGCTTCATCCTTAATTATGTGACAGCAGACAAGGGGCATGTGATGCTGAACGGAAAATTATGCTGCCAGGGAAACCCCATTGATATTTTTGAAGGAATTCAGAAGCACGGTTACGAGGAGTGTGCAAAATGCCAGTTTTAGATAATCAGCCTGAGAAAAACATGGAAGAAGAGCTTTTAAAAAGATTCAAGAATGCCTCTGAAGTAGAAGGTGCAAAGGATGTCAGCGAACTGGATCAGGAAGAAATCAAGAGACTTAAACAGACAGGTATTGATCTTGAAGCGGCAAAACGCATAGGCACCTTCATACAGACCAACTGCAGCGTTGCTTCATGCCACTGCGAGATCAAGGGCGTTGAGATGCTGCCTGTAACCGAGGCCCTGAAAAAATACGACGGCCTTAAGGAATACTGGTGGAAGATCCTTGACCCTGATAAGGATGCCTTTACAAAGGAGGCGGAAAAAAACCTGGACAACGGTTACTTCATAAGGGCCCATCCGGGTGAAAAGGTCGTCTATCCCCTTCAGACCTGTCTTTACATAAGAAATGACAACGTTGCCCAAAAGGTTCACAACATAGTCGTGGCGGAAGAGGGTTCTGAGCTTCATATCATCACAGGATGCACCACCCATCCCCATATGACATCGGGACTTCACATAGGTGTTTCTGAATTTTATGTCAAAAAGGGGGCAAAACTGGTTTACACCATGGTCCACAACTGGGCAGAGGATGTCTACGTTCGTCCAAGGACCGCCATCGTGGTGGAGGAAGGAGGGACGTTCCTGTCCAATTATATCTCTCTTAAGGGAGTAAAATCTGTACAGACCTTCCCTACCTGCACTCTCAAGGGGAAAAACGCCATAGCACGTTTCAATTCTGTTATAGTGGCCCCGGAAGGTTCGGATATTGATACCGGCTCCAGGATCATACTTGAGGCACCTGAGACAAGGGCAGAAATCATCTCCAGGACCATTTCCTACGGCGGGAGGGTCATGGCAAGAGGCCATCTCATCGGCAAGGCCGAAAACATAAAGGCGCACCTGGAATGTCAGGGACTTATGCTTACTGAACGAGGGATAATACATGCAGTCCCGGAACTGGAGGCGCACGTTGCCGATGTGGACATGTCCCACGAAGCAGCCGTGGGCAGGATTGCCAAGGAGGAAATAGAATACCTCATGGCCAGGGGACTGGATGAAGAAGAGGCCACAAGCACCATTGTCCGCGGATTTCTGAATGTCAAGATTGACGGCCTTCCCAAGGAGCTTGACCATGAACTTCAAAAGGCTGTAGAAGAATGCCGCAAAGGCATGTAAAAAAATAAACATCTTGAAGATAGCCCTTGCCCAGACAGATCCGGTAATTGGTGCCTTTGAAGAAAACGTGGAGGCCATGACAGCCCTTTGCAGCAGGGCCGAGGAAGCGGGCTGTCAACTTATAGTCTTTCCGGAGCTTTCAATTACAGGTTACCCTCCAAGAGACCTTCTTGAACGAAGGGATTTTATCCAGGGAGCTCTTAATGCCTTGGACCTGTTCATGGAAAGGGTTCAAGGCATAGGAGTGCTTTGCGGCAACATAACCCGAAACTCCAGCAATGTGGGAAAACCGCTTTTCAACAGTGCCATACTGTTCGAAAACGGCCGGCTGCTTCATACAGTGCATAAACAGCTGCTGCCTTCCTATGATGTTTTTGACGAGACGCGCTATTTCAAACCGGGACCAGCTTCCGAACCGTATGATTTTCATGGGTTGAGTCTTGGAATAACCATATGTGAAGATATATGGAACGAACCGGCATTCTGTCCCTCCTGCGAGACCTATGAAACAGATCCCGTGGACGTCCTGGCGCATAAGGGAGCTGATCTTTTCA
>JALVJO010000040.1:1133-1822 GCA_027028245.1 Deltaproteobacteria bacterium | reverse complement strand
AAGAGGCAAAAGAGGCCCATGACCTGGGTCTTCCAGCAGTTCTTCTCTTCGGTCTTCCTGAGAAAAAGGATGCCAGGGGATCCCATGCCTGGATAAAATCCGGCATAGTTCAAAAGGCAGTATCCTCCATCAAGAAGGCCGTCCCGGATCTCATGGTCATAACCGATGTGTGCCTGTGCGAATATACCTCCCACGGCCACTGCGGGCTGGTGGTAAAGGACAAGGCGCGGGGCGGTGACTCTGTCATGATAGACAACGATGCAACCCTGGAACTCCTGCAGAAGGTGGCCCTTTCCCATGCCAGGGCCGGTGCAGACATGGTGGCCCCGTCTGACATGATGGATGGAAGGGTTGGCGCAATCCGTGAAGCCCTTGATGACAATGGTTACGAAGATATACCCATAATGTCCTATGCGGTGAAATATGCCTCCAGTTTTTACGGGCCGTTCAGGGATGCAGCAGAATGTGCTCCCCAGTTCGGCGACAGGAGTTCCTACCAGATGGATACGGCCAACAGCAGGGAGGCCTTGAGGGAGGCTGCCCTGGACATGGAAGAGGGGGCGGATATCCTCATGGTAAAGCCCGGTATGCCGTATCTTGATATTATAGCAATTCTCCGGCAGGAGTTTACGCTTCCAATAGCTGCCTACCAGGTCAGTGGTGAATATGCCATGGTCCAGGCAGCAGCC
>JALVJO010000040.1:0-1123 GCA_027028245.1 Deltaproteobacteria bacterium | reverse complement strand
ACGTGATCATAACATATTTTGCCAAGGATTTTGCAAAATCCTGCTGAGGTCCCGATCTGGTCCAGGGGGCTTGCAAGCCTGAGACACGACGGCTACAGGGTATTCCTTCTGGGTCAGTCCGCAGCGCTTCTCGGCACATGGATTCAGGGTACGGCCCAGAGATGGCTTGTCCTGGAGCTTACAGGGTCCACGTTTTATGTAGGCCTGCTGGGCATGGTTACCGGGCTTCCCATACTGCTTCTTGCAGTGCTCGGAGGGGTCCTTGCAGACAGGCTTCCCAAGATATCTTTCCTGATGCTGATACATTTTGCCCTGTTCATACAGGCTGTCCTGTTCGGCCTCTTGGTCGGCAACAGCCTGATTTCATTTCCAATAGTGCTGCTTCTTGCCTCGGTCCTGGGCGCAGGGATGGCATTCGAGGTGCCTGCAAGGCAGTCCCTTGTATTTGATCTTGTGGGCAGGAAGGATATTACCAACGGTATAGCCGTGCATTCTGCTGTCTTTAATCTGGCACGTTTTGCGGGCCCGGCAATTGCCGGGCTTCTCATGAGTGCCGGCATGATGGCAGGCTGTTTTTTCCTCAAGGCCCTTTCTTCCCTCTGCGTAATAGGCTCCCTGGTATACGTCCGCAGCAGGTATGCAAGCTTTAACCGTCCCCTTGGAAAGATAAAGACCTCGACCCTGGAATCAGTCAGGGAGGTATTTGTCTTTGTTGCCGATCATCCTCTTCTTTCCAGGGTGCTGGCGGCCATCATGGCCTTTGGAGTCCTTCTTCTGCCGTATTCAATCCTCCTGCCCTCACTGGGCAGGGATGTCCTGGGTCTGGGCGCCAGGGAATACGGGTTCATGTGTGCCTCAAACGGACTGGGGGCCCTTGCTGCAGCAGTATTCGTTGCTGTTTATGGTCACAGGGGAAGGAGGGAAAGCTGGTGGTGGGCGGGCTCTTTTCTCTTTCCTGCATCCATTATTCCCGTTGCTCTTTCAAGAAATTATTATGAGATTTCATTTTTTTTGTTTCTAAGCGGCTTTGTCATGGTAATCACCTCCACCAGCGCCCTTAGTATCCTGCAGATAGAATCCTCAAATGAACTAAGAGGCAGGGTGATGGGGCTTTTTTCAACCT
>JALVJO010000039.1 GCA_027028245.1 Deltaproteobacteria bacterium | reverse complement strand
TTGATAATGATCCTGCCCTTTTCCACCTCTATGAGGCTCATCTTTTTTAGCTTCTGGACCTGCCGGCTCACTACAACCCGTACCGAGCCGATAAGGCTTGCAAGCTCTTCATGGGTGAGGTGATGCAGTACAGGCGTTCCGTGGTCTTTTTCCAGGGTTGTCTGGGCATGTTTCAGGAGAAGCTTCACAAGCCTGGTACCGGTATCACTGATGGAAAGATCGAAGACCAGTTCCTCCAGTACTACCAGGAGGTGACCCATGTAAGAAAGGAGGGCCTTTGCAATTTCAGGCTCCTGTCTTGCCCAGGCCTGCATCAGCGTCAGGGGAACCTTGAGGCATCTGACTTCCCTTTGGAGGCATGCATAAGAGACCATGTTTTCATGTTCTCCAAGGAGGTTGAGAACGTCAAATCCGTCCCCCTCTCTCAGCATGAAAACGCTGATCCGCCTTTCTCTTTTCCTGTCGGTGAGAAATCCGTGGACCATGCCGCTGACAACGATATAAAAATAATCCCTGGTGAAAAATTTTTGATCATCGAACTGCTTTCTGAAACAGACAAGATCCATGGCGGGCAGGAACTCTTCCCGGAGCTTCTTGCTGTCCACTCCGCGGAAAATCACAGATCGTTTCAAGGCCTTGAGAACTTCTGTTTCAGCATTGTTTTTTGGCATTTTTTCGGTCCTGTTCAAGGCATCTGGACAAAGGGGGCAGCGAATCTAGCCGAGCATTTTTTCGATTACAGCAGGTGCTGCATCAATGGCCTGGGAGAGGCCTTCGGGTCTTGAGCCTCCTGCCTGGGCCATATCAGGGCGTCCCCCTCCACCACCCCCGATATATTGTGAAATCTCTTTTACTACCTTTCCTGCATGAACCTTTCCTGCAATGTCCTTTGTGGCCATGCACAGGAGAAGGGCCCTGCCGTCTTTTCCAGAGCCGAGGATGAGTACTCCTGAATCCATCTTGTCGCGAATCTTGTCGCCGATCTCTCTCAGCGTAGACGCATCCACATGGGGAATAACGGCCTTGACAACCTTTATGCCCCGGACATCCTGTGCCTTGGACAGAATCTGGTCAACATCTGAAAGTGCAGTCTGGGACAGTGCCTTTTTCAGCTCCTTTTCCAGGTCCTTGACCCTCTGGTTCAGTCCTTCCAGCCGTTTTATTACGGCATTTACAGGGCACTTGAGGGAGTCTGCCACGGCAAGGAGCTCGTCTTCCATGGCCTGGATGTGGTTTACTGCATGGCCGCCTGTCACCGCCTCAATTCTCCTGATACCAGAGGCAACACTTGACTCAGATGTGATCTTGAAAAGACCGATCTGGCCTGTCCTGTTGAGATGGGTGCCGCCGCAAAGCTCCATGCTGAAGCCTGGTATGTTGACCACCCTCACTGTCTGGCCGTATTTTTCTCCAAACAGCGCCACTGCACCCCTTTCCAGGGCCTCCTGCTGGGAGAGGACTTCTGTCTGGACAGGGATATCTGCACGGATCTTTTCATTAACCATGGCTTCCACCTGTTTGAGTTCATGCCTTGAAACGCTTGAAAGGTGGGAAAAGTCGAAACGCAGCCTCTCCGGTTCCACAAGGGAGCCTGACTGGTTTACGTGGGAGCCCAGCACCTTTTTCAGCGCAGCGTGGAGAAGATGGGTGGCAGTGTGGTTCCTGGCTGTATCCAGCCTTCTTCCTTCCTGGACAAAGAGCTGTACCTGGTCATTGAGCCTGATCCTCCCCTTTTCCACTTCAACCTGGTGAATAATCAGATCGCCCCTTTTTACAGTGTTGAGGACCTGTGCCGTGCCTTCCGGCCCCTTTATGGTGCCTCTATCCCCGGTCTGGCCGCCTGATTCCGCGTAAAAAGGCGTTTCCTCCACAACCAGTTCTCCCTTCCATCCCTTTTCCGCCTGTTCGACTTCCCGGCCGTTATGCACCAGGGCCAGCACCACGGACGCCCCGAAGGTGGACTCGTAGCCGGTAAAACGTGTAGCCTTGCCGGATTTGAGCAGCGTGCGATAGATCCCCGGAAGCTTCTCCGTTACCTCTTCCCTTGCCGCGCCTCGTGAGCGTTCCTTTTGTTCCTGCCGCTTCTTTTCGTAACCGGAACGGTCATATTTAAGGCCCTGTTCCTGGCACACATCCCTTACCACGTCTACGGGCAGGCCGTAGGTGTCGTAAAGCTTGAACACGAATTCCCCTTCTATGGTGTCGGAGCCCTCTTCCTTCATGCCGAGAATGTAGTCTTCCAGCATCTTCATTCCCTGTTCCAGGGTTTCTGCAAAACGGGTTTCCTCGTGTTCCAGGACGTCTCCTATGAATTTTCTGGCCTGGGCCAGCCCTTTGTAGGTCCCCTGCATGTCTTCCACTACCTGGAAGGCGGTCTTTTTCATAAAGGGATCCTTCAGGCCGAGAACCCTGCCGTACCTGACTGCTCGGCGTATGATACGCCTGAGCACGTACCCTCGCCCCTCGTTTGAAGGGATAACGCCGTCGGCTATGAGAAAGGCGCTTGCCCTGGAGTGATCTGCTATCACCCTCATGGCAACGTCAGTGATATTGTTGCTGCCGTATCGGAGGCCTGACAGCTCCTCCTGGACCCTCATGATGTTTGCAAAGAGATCCGTGTCAAAATTGTTGAGTTTTCCCTGGCAGACTGCTGCTATCCTTTCAAGCCCCATTCCCGTGTCAATGCAGGGTTCTGGAAGGGGAGTCATTGTGCCGTCCTGGTCCCTGAAAAACTGCATGAATACCAGGTTCCAAATCTCGAGATACCTGTCGCAGTCACAACCGACCCTGCATTCCGGCCTCCTGCAACCCACTTCCTCTCCCTGGTCGATCAGGATCTCGGAACAGGGACCGCAGGGCCCTGTGTCTCCCATGGCCCAGAAGTTGTCTGCCTCGTCCAGCCTGACCACCCTCTCCGCGGATATGCCGGTGAGCCTTGGCCAGAGATCTGCGGCCTCGTCGTCTTCCCTGAAGACTGTGACCCAGAGCTTTTCCACCGGAAGGCCCAGCCGGTCAACAAGGAGTTCCCAGGCAAACTCTATTGCCTCCTTTTTGAAATAGTCGCCGAATGAAAAATTGCCCAGCATCTCGAAAAAGGTATGGTGCCTGGCGGTATAGCCCACGTTTTCAAGATCGTTGTGTTTTCCTCCTGCCCGAACACATTTCTGGCATGAGGCCGCTCTCTTGTAGGGCCTGGTTTCCTCTCCCAGGAAGACCTTTTTGAACTGAACCATGCCGGCATTGGTAAAGAGTAGGCTGGGGTCTTCTGCAGGAACCAGGGATGAACTGGGAACAATCTCATGCCCCTTTTCCTTGAAATAATCCAGGAAAAGCTGTCTTATCTCCGCACCCTTTAGAGGTTTCATGAGGCCTTTTCTCCTGCAGGCTGTTTTTCTTCCTTGTCACCTGGCAAGGGTTCTGCAGAAAGGCCGTAGGCCTGCCTGACCTGTTCTTCTATCTCCCGGGTGACTTCGGGGTTTTCTTTCAGAAACGTGCGGACGTTTTCCCTGCCCTGGCCCAGCCGCTGGTCCCTGTAGGAATACCAGGCCCCGCTTTTGTCTATTATATCCACGGCAACGGCAAGATCTATAAGGGAACTTTCCCTGGAGATGCCTTCTCCGTAGTAGATGTCGAATTCCGCCTGCTTGAATGGGGGTGCGATCTTGTTTTTTACCACCTTGACCCTTGTGCGGTTTCCTATGACATCTGCTCCTTCTTTGAGGGCCGTAAGTTTTCTGATGTCGAGCCTCATGGTGGAATAGAATTTCAGGGCATTTCCTCCAGTGGTGGTCTCCGGATTTCCGTACATGACACCAATCTTCATCCTGATCTGATTGATGAATACCAGGGCGGTGCTGCTCCTGTTAAGGTTTCCTGTAAGTTTCCGCAGGGCCTGGGACATGAGCCTGGCCTGAAGGCCCACGTGGGAATCTCCCATGTCGCCTTCGATCTCTGCCTTGGGCACAAGGGCAGCAACGGAATCAACCACTATCAGGTCCACTGCACCGCTCCTTACCAGGGCATCCACTATTTCCAGGGCCTGCTCACCGTAATCAGGCTGCGAGACCAGGAGATCATCGGTATTGACCCCGAGCTTCTTGGCGTAAACAGGGTCCATGGCATGTTCCGCATCGACAAATGCGGCAATCCCGCCGAGCTTCTGCGCCTCTGCAATCATATGGAGTGCCAGGGTGGTCTTGCCCGAGGATTCCGGACCGAAAATCTCCACGATCCTGCCCCTTGGAATCCCTCCGACTCCTGTTGCAACGTCCACTGCAACAGATCCGGTGGGAATGACCTTTATATCTTCTACTCCGCCCTTGTCGCCAAGGCGCATCACAGAGCCTTTGCCGAACTGTTTCTGTATTTGTGAAAGGGCTATGGAAAGCGCCTTCTTTTTATCCTTTTGTTCCATTTTGTTCATCAGGTCCTCCGAGGATTTGCCGTAATTAAAGTAATATTATATCTAATGCCGCAGCCGGGAAAACGGCACAAAACACGACAGCATGCACTTTTACATATTGAGGTGATTATGGCAACATCACCTGTTCCAGGTTTCATGTGGGCGTTGATGACAAGTTTGCGGGAAAGCTAAAAAAATGATTTATGTACAATCTTGTCCATGTTTTTTGCTGAAATCACAGAGACATTTTTATCAAGATCATAATCGGTTTTACCTGGATATATGACAAATAACCTGTCCAGGGAAAGCTCTTTCATGGCAATTCGCATGGATTTTGTCATCTTGGGGGCATCAGTATATTTTATTTCTATGCCTGTACGCTTTCCCCTGGCAAACAAGAGGACATCAATTTCAGCTCCCCCATGAGTAGCCCAGAAATACGGGTTTTCTATCCATGTCATTGAGCAGAGCTGTTCTATGACAAACCCCTCCCAGGAACTGCCCAGCTTGGGATGCTGGTGTATTTCTTTTGTGTTGACAAGACCTAGAAGGGCATGCAGCAGGCCCGAGTCTTTGATATAAACCTTTGGTGCCTTCACCTGCCTTTTTTTGATATTTTCATGCCACGGCTGCAGTTGTCTTACTACAAAAGCGTCCGTGAGTATATCGAGATAGCGGGCTGCGGTTTTTTGTGAACTGCCAAGAGACCGGGCAAATTCAGACGCGTTCCACACCTGGCCGTGATAATATGCCAGCATTGTCCAGAACCTCCTCAATGTGGAAGAAGGGACCCTGATTCCAAGTTGCGGAATATCCCTTTCTAGAAAGGTGGCTATGAAATTGGCGCGCCAATCAAAACTTGCTTCATCATCAGCAGCGAGAAAGGAGCGTGGAAAACCACCCCTTGTCCAGAGCATGGTTAGGTTTTCCGGGCCTGCCTCCATGAGGTTGAAACCTGTCATATAAACAAGTGCAATGCGGCCGGCAAGTGACTCAGATACCCTGCGGACCAAGTGCGGCGAAGCACTGCCGAGAAGCAGAAACGTTGCCCTGCAGGAGGGGCTGTCTATTAGTACCCGCAAAATTTCGAATAGCTCCGGCATTCTCTGTGCTTCATCCAGAACCACCAGTCCCTCCATGTCCTGCAACGTAAGCATGGGGGCTGACAGTCTGGCAATATCAAGAGGGTTTTCCAGGTCAAAGTATTCGGC
>JALVJO010000038.1 GCA_027028245.1 Deltaproteobacteria bacterium | reverse complement strand
AGGTAAAACTTCCCAAGAAAGAAGAAAGCAGGGCCAAACAGATAGAAGTAAAGAGCTGATAGATTATCAGCTCAAAAAATGCACAAAAATAAGAAAAGGCAGCCTGTAGAAAGGCTGCCTTTTTGTTGTTTGTTTTGCATGGCGGGAAAACCCAGCCTGCGTCACCCAGACCTAACCCCACCAGCAGACAACACGAATGGCAAGGACATGGCTGGTAACGGTCAGGTCTGATATGCGGTGCAAGCGGATCTGATTCGGGCTACGGGAGGGTAAACGTGCCAAATATCGTGAAGCCAGATACTTGGTCAGGCACGTGGTGTGATTGAGGATGCGATTGCTTAGAGGGTAAATGTCTTAACCAGGGAAGCATGTACTGTTGCCCGCTTCTTGGGGATGGGTAAGCGCAAGGCCAAAGCCAAGGTTCAGTGAGAGGTGCAGGGTGGCATACGAGTCCGTAGTAATGATGAAGTCCTGGCCCGTGAAGGCTGTTAATAGTTTGAACGATAAAACCGGGATGGTGGGATGGATAGATAAACCAGTCCATAATGGCTATCAGAATGAATAAAGCCGTGATACACTCAAACATGTGTGACATCAGCTGCACCAGACTTGATCCGGCCTCTCTATATCATAATCCTTACTTGCACATATAAAATTTTGTTGCCGTTTTGCTATTTGGGACACCGTTACAAGAAGGAGAGAAAGATTACGGCTTTGAGGTAAACAAGGTCCCTTGAACAAAGAAAGCCCCTTCAAAAAGGGGCTTTCTAAAAATAGCTGGCTACGGACTGGGAATAACATTGTTTCCTTCATTGGTTTCATCAATGAGATTGTCAGGATCAATGACGGCGATTATCTGATTGGGAATAGAAGGGAATCCCAAACTTCTCCTCGTCAACCACCACCTCAATATCCCCCTCAACCAATGCCCATACGAAGATATCAGGGTTCTATGACCCTGAATATTTACTGTTCGTCTGTTAAGAAAGAGATCATTCCCATCCAACTGGCGGTCATCGGAAAGATAAAAATCGACGGTGACCAGGCCGTGGTATTCCTGGTCCCCTACGTTTTGAACCTCAAAAATACCGCTCAACATAAGGTTGCCAAACCTGTAGTACCAATTCCACTGGCCGGTAAGGTCAAAATGAGAAAGTACATGAGTAAGCACAGTCATGTCCACCACATTGCTCCAGGGGCTCTCGCTTCCGCAGGACCGCCGGGCTCTCACCCGGTAATAATAGGTGGTATCCACTGCAACATCATGGGTGTATTGCTGCTGGGTGGTGGCAACTGTATGGGTGCTCACAATGGCGGTAAAAGCTGCATCTGTAGCCTCCTGGATCACGTAATCCTGGGCTCCATCAACCGCAGCCCAGCTAACCTGGTAGGCTGTGCCTGAGGAAATTGTATTACCTGGATCATTGGCAGCAGGCGCGCCTATGGCAGTGCAGACAAAGTGGGCGGTGGCATCCCTGTCGCTGTTCATGGTAAGGTCGCACACAGGGTTACTTCCGGCGCAATCACCTGTCCAGTGGTCAAAGGCATAGTCCGCTGCCGGATTGGCCGTAAGGGCAACAGCGGTTCCGTCATTATAATCCTCGGTGCAGTCGCCCGGACAATCTATGCCCGCGGGATTGCTGGTTACCGTGCCCCCGCCTGCCGGATCAACAGCTGCCGTGAGGGTGAAAGAAGACACAGCAACATCAAAGGCAGCAGTGCAGCTTTTTGCCCCATCCATGGTAACAGTAACATCAGGATCAGTGCCTGCGCAATCCCCGCTCCAGCCTGAGAACACGCTTCCAGGATCAGGGGTTGCCGTGAGCTGGACAGCCTGGCCGCTCGGGTAACTTTCCGTGCAGTCGCCCGGACAATCTATGCCCGCGGGATTGCTGGTTACCGTGCCCCCGCCTGTGCCGGCTAAAATAATCGATAGATCAAATGGCCCACTGCCGGACAGTCCGCCTCGCACGCACCGGACATAGTTATGATTGGTCTTATTCTGCCAATTATCGCCGCCGACGGCGAAATTCACGAACCAGGCGTAACTGGCATCACTCGCGAGAGAAGTGGAAGACCAGTACGGGGACAACTCACAGTCAAACACCGGATCTATGGCAGGGTTAAAGGTATCGTCTTTGACAATGCTTCTGAGTTCCCGCTCGTTAGGCAGACGCCAGTCCGTATAATCAGCAAAATTGAGATTCTCGCAGTACTCAAGGGCATCCTTCCAGGGAAGTCTATCATTATCATCCATATCCTCATCCCCGTTAATGTCTGCCGTGGACTGCATCCACATAAGACCTGTCCCCTGGTCTGTTGCCGTGCCGTCTCCATTATCAACATAAGGCCCTATGGCCCAAGCAGGGCCTGCTCCTGAAACAACCACCCAACATAGCAGCATCATTAAAAAGTTTTTCATGCCTTGCCTCCTTCAAACTATAAAAAGCCAGGGGTTGGAGTTCTACGCCCTTTGAGAAAGACTTCACCTCCTCAACTATCACAGCATGAAAGCCCGCCCGCCTTATCTTCAAAAGAAATCCGCTTAAACCTATGGTAAAAGCCACATTGCCTCTCTTAAAGCTCCGTAGCCCCGTGATGAGAGAAAGGCCCGCGCGGCCTCTTTGCCCGCTCCCTGGAAGAATAACCAGAAACACTCTTAATCCATGACTTTTTTTGACGGCTCAACGCCGCTGTCAAACTCAGCGATGTAAAAAATGATTTCGGCCTGTTGAACGCTTTACCTCCTTTGCCGGAATCAGATGGATCTTTATGCCCTCAAGAACCGTCTCGCACGCACCGGACATAGTAATAATTGGTCTTAATGAAACAATTGTCGTAGCCGTTTCGGAAATGCACGTCCCACGCGTGATCGGCATTATACGCGCCAGTAGTGGAAGACCAGTAATTGGACAACTCACAGTCAAACACCGTGGTGTCTATGGCAGGGCTATAAGTGCCATAATTTACAATGGTTAAAAGCATAAAGATGTCAGGCAGGTACCAGTCGTCAAAGCCTGCGTAAACAAGATCATCGCAGTAATCAACGGCATCCTGCCAGGCAACTTTATCATCACCATCAATATCCCCGTCCCCGTCAGTATCCGCAGTGCCTGTCATCCACATCAATTTTGTATTGTTGTCAACAGTTACATCGTCGCCGGTGCCGTTAAAATTTATGTGTTTAGTGAATGACGGCTGCAGACCCTGGTAATTTGCGTCCTGGCCGTAGAAATCATCGCCAGGGGCCGGGCAGGGATTTATTTCGTTGCCTTCTTCATCATAGCACTTGGTCTGCCCGGTGTCGGGCAGAGGATTATAATCGGCGGCCCAGGCAGCCCCGGTCCACATCAAAAGGCCCAGAAATATAGCTGGCAAAAAAGCCATTTTGACGCCCGCCCATTTTTTCCTTTCTTTTTCCATCTTTTTCATCATAAACACCCCCGAAAAAAAGTTTTTCGTATTTCCAGGCGCTTGCCCGCCTAATGCCTCAAAAACGCCATTCACTTTTCCTTCTGCCTAATCCTTTTTCCTGAAACAAAATAGTTAGCAACGAATAGTGAACAGCAAACAGTGAATAATGAATAACGAATAATGAATAATAACCCTTATTTTATAACTTTATGCCTGTGTCGGAGACTGAAGTCAAGCAGAAGCCAGGAAATTTATGCGGATGATATTGTTGTTTTGTGCTGTTCCTGGAAGGCGGAACAGCCACTATTCGGAAGAAGAACTTTTACTCAAGATGAACGAGGAGAAGACGCATATCTACGACAGCAGTGGCATCATATCAAAAGAAATCATTTTGTTCGGCATTTGAAGTGCATAATTTGGGATAATGTGATGCAGGATAAATACTTTCATGAGGAACGTTGATTGTTTGATTTACACACTGTGTACCGTAAACGAGGCTTGTATTTACGGTGCTGTAAGGGGGATGACGTACCATTCTGCTTCACCTTGCCGTTACTATACTTATGACAGCTGAGTTTACGTCTGAAAAAACCTAAACAGATACTTTAAGTCTTTAGGCTATCTTATTGAAATTTCGGTTTATTGATGTCTTAAGGCCTGATCATTTTTTAGATCCAAGTCTTTTTATAATCTTGTTCCTGAGGGCCATCTTGACGTTGATTTCAAGAAGTCTCAAAAGGGGAAGGGGTCTTGTAACCACCTCCACCCTTCCGCGGCGGACGGCCTGAACCACGGCCCCGGGCTCTGGTGTTTCGGCATCTACTAAGGTATAGGTGGTGTCGAACTGCTTTCTTTGATGGGCATCCGAGGTTCCGATTATGGGAAGGCCTGCCCTTTTGGAGGTCTTTTCCATCTTGATATTGAAGTTTATCCTTTTGCAGAAGAAGTGGGACCATTCTGCAGCATCAAAGAGCCCGATGTGTTTTATGAATTTTTTTCTAAGGGCCACAAGGCTTGGATAAAAGGGATGGGGGGCGATTATGAGGGCATCTTGACGCCTTATCCTGTAGAGGTCTTCAAATGTCGAAATCGAAGGAAGATTCCTGAAATCGAAATTTATAAGCAGCACATGGCGGCCCTCAATGGTTGCCTCCATGCCCGGCAGGAGACATATCCCCCTTTCTTTGGCATAGTCCCTGAGATATTCGGTCCATGTACAGATGTCATGGTTGGTTATTGCCAGGCATGAAAACCCCTTCTCCCTTGCCATGTCTATAAGTTCCAGGGCACTGTAGCGGACCAGATCCTTTTGGTCCTCGGCTGTATGGATGTGAAAGTCGGCTTTCAGGCAGGCCATGGCAGGATTCTTGTTCAATAGGGATGCCTTCTGAAACCCAGGCGGTAAAAGATTGGAGAAAGAATAATTTCCAGCATGGTAAACAAGATAGTAATGCCAAGGCATTCAGTCCAGGATATGCCAAGCTGATCTTTCATCACTGCAAGGGGCAGGAATGACTCTATGGACTGGTCAAGCCCTGTGGCCCGGGCACCACTCTTGAGATTCATTCTTCTTTTTAAGAAGCTGGAAACAAGATCTCCAGTCATGGAAAAGAGGGCAAGCTTCAACCCAGTGACAAAACCCATGTGGACCATCCAAGACAGGAGGGCGGTTCCCCAAAGGCTGGCTGCTATTCCCCTCCATGTCTTGTGCGGGCCGAAAAGCGGTCTGCCGTCCAGAAAATTCCTGTTGAAGTCCACCGGCGTCTCAAGGCGTTCCTTAAGAAGGAGCCTGGCCACAATGGGAAGGGTATTGCTTGCTCCAAGGAGAGCCAGGAGGATAAAGTCCCTTGCTAGGATTGTTTCAATATCTTGCATCTATTCTGGTGCCGGAATCCGGTGAAGCTGCTGTAGTGTTGTAAAGGTCCTGGTAGAGGCTGGAATCTTTCATCAGTTCTTCGTGGGTGCCAGAGGCCAGTATCCTTCCGCGGTCCATAACTACTATCTTGTCTGCATTTTGAATGGTGGAAAGCCTGTGGGCAACAATTATGGTGGTCCTTTCCTTCACCACGTTTTTCAGCGCTCTCTGCACTGCCTGCTCAGAGACTGTATCCAGGGAGCTTGTGGCCTCGTCCAGGATAAAAACAGGGGCGTCTTTAAGTATTGCCCGTGCAAATGCGATTCGCTGCCTCTGCCCCCCTGAAAGGTTAAGTCCCCTCTCGTCAAGCACTGTATCATAGCCATCAGGAAGTTCCATTATGAACTCGTGGGCATGGGCGAGTCTGGCCGCCCTGATGATTTCATCGTCTGTGCAGTCAGGTTTTCCAGCCAAGATGTTCTCTCTTATGGTATCGGAAAAAAGTACGATATCCTGGCTTACTACTGCTATCTGTCTGCGGAGGGACTTTAGCTCCAGGTCCTGGAGGTCGATATCGTCCCAGAGGATGCGGCCCGAAGTAGGGGAAATGAACCTGGGGATCAGGTCCACAAGGGTCGATTTCCCTGCTCCGCTTGGACCAACCAGAGCCACCACGCTCCCCCTTGGGATGGATAGATCTATTTGGCTCAGAATTTCGTTCCTTCCGTCATAGGAAAAGGAGCAGTTCTGAAATAGGAGTTCCCGTTCAAGGGGAGGAGTCTTGATGCTGCCCCCTTTTTCCGGTTCCAGTTCCAGGAACCTGTCCACGCGTTCAAGCACCCCCACGGACTCCTGAAACGTGCTGTAAGCCCCGCCAAGTTTCTTTAGAGGGGTAAAGGCCATGACTATGGCAGTAAGCACTGAGAAGAAGTCTCCAGAGGTCATCTCTCCCTTTACCACCAGGGTGGCACCGTATCCCAGGATGATTGCCACAGACAGTCCTGAACAAAGGTCTATGAGGAACTTGGTTCCCTCCTTGAGTTTTACAACCCTGGAAAACTGCCTGTAGGCGTTCTGATTTTCCCTGAGAAACTGCTGTATCTTGTAATCCTCCATGCCGAAGATCTTGATGACCTTTATGCCTGTGGCAGTTTCGCTCATCCTGTGGGTGAGTTTTGCAAGGTATCTTTGAACCTTCTTCCTCCTCTTTCTGACATACTTGCTCAGCACCCTGGTGCCATAGGTGATAAAGGGCAGAAGCAGAAAACTCAGGACCGCAAGGTCCCATTTCCTGTAAAGGGCAACGCCTATTAGCACTATGATGGATGGTATTTGAACCAGGAAGCTTCGGAAGCTGTCAGACAGGATTGCACTCAGCATGCCGATATCGTTCATCAGCCTTGAGACCATGTCGCCACTGGTCTGCCTGCTGACAGCCGTAACCGGCAGATATACCATTCTGGAAAAGAAGCTGTTCCTGAGGTCGCGGACCAGCCTGAAGCCTGCAGTTCTCATGAGATAGGATTGGATAAAGCTCGCCCCGCCCCGGAATATGTAAAGAAGCAGCAGGCCTAAAGGCAGGAATGCAATATATTCGTAGCGTTTTTCAACGAAGATATAATCCATGGCAGGCTTAACAAGCCATGCAATGGTGCCGTTAAGCCCTGAGACCAGGAGACTGAAGAAGACTGCGGCAAGTACCCTTGGGGCATAGGGCCGTATGAGTTTCTTGATCCTGTTTGTTAGAGAATAACCGTTGTGATTCAAATCTGCTCCCGGGCATTGGATATGCCATGACAACAGGCACTTTAGGGCGGGGAGCAATCTTTGTCAAAATCAAATTGGATTAAGAAAAGTCATTTTTTAAGGCATTTAATGTGCACAATTTGGGTTAAAGATTTTTTTTCTCATGGACGATTAAAAGGATGAATCCGGTTTCAGGTGCCGGAAAAGTCCATCAGGGCCCCATGCAGCTTGGTTTAAAGTGCAAAAAAATATCAGGGAGAGTTAGTATGACCAGGATCGTCACCACAGTTTTTTCAGGCTTTCTTGCATCAATCATCCTTTTTTCCATGCCAGGCCCTTCACCTTTTGCTTCTCCGCTTCAGAAATCAGATGCCCAGCAGATCGGGGAGTATACTGCTGCCATGATTGTGGCAGGACGGGGCGTGGTGGCCAGGAACCAGGATCTCATCAACGATCCGTCAAAGGGCAACAAGGGTTTTACACCGGATTTTGTTCAGGCAGCCATGCTTGAGAATTTCAAAAAAATCACTGGAAAAGACGTGTCAGAGCTTCCACCATCTGTTCAAAGTGTATTGAACCAGGTGATGGACGCCGCCAGGATGAGCGTTCAGATGAACCAGGATAGAATCAACAAGAAGGGAACTGCCTTCAAAATGTACATACCTGCCGTGTTCGGAAGGGAGACTGGCCAGATCCTGAAGGCCAGAACGGATATCAACATCAAGCAGACGACCTTCAAGTACAGGAATGCATACAACCAGCCTGACACATTCGAAAAAAAGGTCCTGGAAAAATTCGAGGCCCCTGATTATCCCAAGGGCAAAGGTTATGGCGAGTTCGTGAACGGCCTCTACCGTTACATGAGGCCTATTTACATCAAGAAGGCCTGCCTCAAATGCCATGGAGGCCCCAAGGGACAGAAGGACATATCAGGCCACGTAAAGGAGGGTTACAAGATAGGGGACCTCAGGGGTGCCATAAGCGTGTCCTTTCCAGTCCACTAGGCCTGTTTCATGCCCGGGCAGCAGTGCCCATATCTCCGCAGGAGTCTTGAGACATGATTCAATTTTTCAAGTTAAGGGATGCATCACTTCGAACCAAGATCATCTTGCCGGTCTTGGCCCTTCTGGTGGTTTTTGCCGCGGCAATGGCCCTGATCCTGGATCGCACCCTGTCCCAGGCAGAAAACCAGAGGCTGGTGCAGGAACTAAAGGTCCTGAACGCCAGGATCCCTGTTGAGTTTTCTGATGCGGAATCCTCTGGACAGCTTCTTGCAGACAGCCTTACCGGCATGAACGATGTCCAGTTTGCCGTTGCCTTGAAGGATGCCCAGATACTGAAAAAATTTGTTCAGCCTCTCCTTAAAACTGTTTCAGGCTCAAAGTCACTTTCAGGTTTTTTTACCTTTTACGATGCGGCTGGAAAGGTCATTTTCAGTACAAATCCAGCTGTGAAAAGGGGAGCTACTGCCTCCGTGTACCGTCCCATGCTAAGGGATGCCATAAAAGACAGAAAGAAACTTGCCGGGCTTGAACCCGGTCCGGACGGCCTTTTCCTGAGAAGCCTCTCCCCTGTCAGCTACAACGGCATGTTTTCAGGCATAATAGAATTCAATATCCCGGTAATGAACGTATTCAGAAAGTTGAAGGGAAACTCAGAGACCATGGACCTGGCCTGGTTCGTCAGGGATAATACATGGGCAGCCGGGAAAGGAAGCAGCCGAAGCGGCCTGGTTATGGGGGGAGCAACTTCCAGGGATGCCTTCGACCATTTGCCCCAAGGCAAACTCCTGAGCCAGGCTGCATCTGGCCGGGTCTTTGCCGTAGAAGGAGTAAGGGCCTATTCTCTATTTCCAATGCATTTTTATTCCGGAAGGGACGGTGGTATCATGGCCCTTGCCCTTGATGACTCCCAGGGATGGCAGACTCTCAATTCGGTCATATACAAGCTTCTGGGAGGTTTTCTGCTTATGACCCTTTTTTTTGGCCTGGTCATCACCCTTCTTACAGGTTTTATGACAAGACCTATTAAGGGTCTCCTGGACTTCATGAAGCAGGTATCCAAGGGAGAGTTCACATCGGCTTCAAGATATTCATCCATGGACGAGATCGGGCGCCTGCACCGCATGGCAAACGCGGTTATGCACAGTACCGGCACCCTTTGCCGCCTGGTCCAGGCCGACGCCAGGAAGCTTGCCCAGGAGGCAGGGCATCTGGCAAAGGCCGGCGATTCCCTCAAGGGCGGGTCAGAAACCCTGAATCTTTATGCTCAGGAGGTCTCTGAAAGTGCCAAAAAGGCCCATGATGCCCTTTCTTCCATAGGAGAGGCTGCCAGGATGATGGAATCTGCCTCAACTGAAATTGCACAGAACATTGTTGAAACTGCAGATATTGCCAACCAGGCCCATGAAAAGGCCTCCTCCACCCTGGATGTGATCCACGGCCTGGCCAGGAGTTCTGAAAAGATCAGCCATATCATCATGGTGATCAAGGGCATCTCGGAGCAGACCAACCTGCTGGCACTTAACGCCACAATCGAGGCTGCCCGCGCAGGAGAGGCCGGAAAGGGCTTTGCTGTTGTGGCCAACGAGGTAAAGGACCTGGCAAAGCAGACCGGCAAGGCCACTGATGAAATAACGGCCATGATCGAAGATATCCAGAAGGATACCTCTACATCAGTTGAGGCAGTGGAGCAGATAGCCAGGATAATCGCAAGAGGAGATGAACTTTCCGGGAATATGGCTGGTGCAACCGAACAGCAGAATGCCACCTTCGGCCAAATGAGCAGCAGCATGGAAACTGCCGAACAAATCATGGCAGATCTCCAGTCGCGTGCGGCCCAGCTGTATGACCATGCGAAACTGCTGTCCAACGTTGCAGCTGAAATCATAAACGCCCACCAGACAATCGTGGCCTCTGCAGGAGAACTGCATTCTTTCATGAAAAGATACCAGGTGGATGAAGATGCCCTTGAGGAAGCTGCCAGGAATTCCTGACCTCCCTTTGGCCTATGGGGAGCATTCCAGGTTTGTCCCCATTTGTGCTACTGGCAACGAAGGGGTATTTCTTGAAAGGTTTCACCACAAGGAAGCCAACTTGAGCCGCAGTCAAGCCGTTGTGATTGGCGATGTCTGTATTCGAGAAGAATTTGAAACTTGCACAGCGGCTTGGTGAACCTTGAAAGAAATGCACCGATCCTTGCCCTTCTTCGTCCAGGGACAAACTGGGAATGCTCCCGGCCTTATCTGCCAATCTTATGAAAACGCTCCTGTTTGTGGTCTAGAAGGGGCGATTTTTGTCTGTTTTTATCAAGCCCCCAAATCTCTTTTTTGATCATTTGCCCTGAAATATCTTGCCCCCTTGACGAAGGGTTTATTCCACGATATATAGTGGTGCACCATCAAAGGATATCCAACATGATGTGGGCGTCGAAAATCAACGATTTTAAGATGTATTCAAAAAATGGAAGAGTTCAGGAGGGGTTGATGAATATCAGACAGGGGATGACAGGTGTTGAAAGCTCTCCGGTCATTTTTGACAGGATAATAAAAAGAGACGGCCGGGTTGTACCCTTTGCAAGCTCGAAGATTACAGGTGCCATCTTGAAGGCCGGCAGGGCTACGGGGGAATTTGGTGAAGTTGAAGCCCGCCGCCTTACCATACGGGTCATGACCCTGGCCCAGAATGTATTTGAGCAATCCCTGCCAAGCGTTGAGGAGATACAGGATCTTGTAGAGGAAGTACTTCTGGCATCTCCGTTCAAGCGTACCGCAAAGGCCTATATTCTCTACCGGGACCAGCATGCCAGGATCAGGGAGATGATCCAGAAGGCAGACATGGATCTGATAGAAAAATACCTGGAACGCCTGGACTGGAAGGTCAAGGAAAACAGCAACATGGCCTATTCCCTCCAGGGCCTTAACAACTATGTATCAAGCGAGATCACAAAGACCTACTGGCTGAACAAGATCTATACCCCGGAAGTTCGGGAAGCTCACCTCTCGGGGGATCTTCACATTCACGATCTGGGCCTGCTTTCTGTCTACTGCGTGGGCTGGGATCTCCAGGATCTTTTGCTGTCGGGCTTCCGCGGAGCGCCGGGCAAGGCGGAAAGTAGTCCTGCCAAACATTTCAGAAGTGCCCTTGGGCAGATTGTCAACTTTTTTTATACACTTCAGGGAGAGGCAGCCGGGGCCCAGGCCTTTGCCAATTTTGACACCCTGCTTGCCCCCTTTGTACGCTATGACAATCTGTCCTACCGCGAGGTGAAACAGGCCCTCCAGGAATTTGTATTCAATATAAACGTGCCCACAAGGGTTGGTTTCCAGACACCTTTCACCAACCTCACAATGGACCTTGAACCGCCTGAGACCCTGAAGGACCAGCACGTTGTAATAGGCGGTGAGTATAGGCCCGAGACCTATTCTGAATTTCAGGAAGAGATGAATATCTTCAACCAGGCATTCCTGGAAGTCATGGCCGAGGGAGATGCCAGAGGCAGGGTTTTTACATTTCCAATACCCACTTATAATATCACCGAGGACTTCAACTGGGACAACCCGGGCATAGAACGACTATGGGAGGTCACTGCAAAATACGGCATTCCCTATTTTGCCAACTTCGTCAATTCCGACATGTCTCCCGATGACGCCCGTTCCATGTGCTGCCGCCTGCGCCTGGACGTCAGGACCCTTGAAAGAAGGGGCGGAGGCCTGTTCGGAGCCAATCCCCTGACCGGTTCCATCGGTGTCGTTACCCTCAACATGGCAGCTGTAGGCTACAGGGCCGGGACCGAGGACGATTTCCTGGACCAGGTGGAAAGGCTCATGGAGATTGCACGAACCAGCCTGGAGAGCAAGAGAAAGGTGCTGGAACAGTTTGCCGAGCAGGGTCTTTATCCCTATACGAAATTCTATCTCAGAAACGTGAAGAGGCGTTTTGACAGATACTGGAGCAACCACTTTTCAACCATAGGCCTCATCGGCATGAACGAGGGCTGCCTGAACTTCCTTGGCAAGGATCTTTCTGACCCCGAGGCAGTGGAATTCACACAGAAGGTGCTGGACTTCATCAGGGACCGCCTGGTGGTCTTTCAGGAAGAGACGGGAAACCTCTACAACCTGGAGGCCACTCCTGGAGAAGGGACCGCCTACCGACTTGCAAGGATTGACCAGAAGAGGTTTCCGGCCATAAGGGTCGGCAACATGGAAGCAACCGGAACCCCTTTCTATACCAATTCAACCCAGCTTCCTGTGAACTTCTCAGACGATATCATACAGGTACTGGAACTGCAGGAGCCGCTCCAGTCCCGCTATACAGGCGGTACTGTCCTTCATGTGTTTCTCGGAGAGGCAGCCCCTGACCCTGAAAGCGTGAGAAATTTTGTGAAAATGGTCTGCCATAATTATTCTCTTCCTTATTTCACCATAACTCCTTCCTTTTCCATCTGTCCGGAGCACGGCTATCTCAGCGGAGAAAAGGAGATCTGCCCGGACTGCGGGCAGAATACCGAGGTGTATTCAAGGGTGGTGGGTTATCTTCGCCCTGTGAACCAGTGGAACGACGGAAAGCGGGCAGAGTTTACCATCAGGAAGAGATTCAGGGTCAAGGGGGCTTGAGTCATTCATGCAGATAGGAGGGCTTGTTCCCTTTACCCTGTCGGATTTTCCAGGGGAGATTGCAGCTACCTGTTTTGTACAAGGCTGCAATTTCTCCTGCCCCTTTTGCCATAACAGACCTTTGATTCCCCGTTCATCTCCTGAGGCTGCTGAAGCAGGGACAGAGAAGATCCTAAGCTTTTTGTCCCGAAGAAAGGGCAAGGTCACTGCCCTTGTGGTAAGCGGGGGAGAACCCACGCTTCAGCAAGATCTTGACGATTTCCTGGAACAGGTCAAGGCCCTTGGCCTCAAGGTCAAACTGGATACAAACGGCAGCAGGCCCAAGGTTCTAAAGAGGCTCTTAGAGAAAGATCTCCTGGATTTTGTGGCAATGGATGTAAAGGCGCCCTGGGAAAAATATCATGTCCTGGCTGGAAGGCCCGTAGATACCGGCGTCCTTGAACAATCCGTGAAGCTAATACTGGACTGCGGCATCAGGTGTCTTTTCAGGACAACCTTTGTGCCCGGCCTCTTGGACCACGAGGATATTGAAAAGATCAGGGGCATCCTTCCCTCCGGTGCACCTTACAGGGTCCAGCCCTATGTGAAGCCAGCCCTTGCCGCCTGATGTAACTGATCACAGGGTTATGTCGAGTTTTGTTGCATACCCTCCCCATTCTATAAGCGTTCAGAAGGTGCCGCAGATGCAAGGCGGCGGGTGTGTAGTCGTACTCCCTGTACTTCAAGCGCCCGCCAACACAGCAGATGTGGTACCCTCTGAACGCTTAACGCCTGATTGGTTCTAAAGGGCAGGGTGCAGTCCCATCTGGTAGTATATCTCTTTTCTGATCTCGGCAATGGAGCCGGTGGTCAGATCCCTGGGGTGGGGAAAGTCCAGCTTGATGTCTGCATTTATCCTGGCAGGCCGATCGCTCAGCACTATGACCTGGTCGCCGAGCTGAAGTGCTTCATCAATGTCGTGGGTGATGAAAAGGATGGTCATGTCGTACATGGTATGGACGTTTACCATTTCCTCGCGCATCTGAAGCCTGGTGACAAAATCCAGTGCTCCAAAGGGCTCATCCATGAAAAGTATATCCGGCTCCACAATGAGAGCCCGGGCCACCTCTGCCCTTCTTTTCATGCCGCCTGAAAGTTCGTGGGGATAGTGATCTTCAAAGCCGGAAAGGCCCACAAGTTCAATGTGTTCTTCTATTTCGTGGGTTCTCTTCTCAGGATCAGTTATGCGGCGTGCCCCGATGGCCACGTTCTGCCACGCAGTGAGCCAGGGGAAGAGCCCGTCTTCCTGGAATACAAACACGTGTTTTTCACTGGGTGCATGGAGGACCTTTCCATCAATAAGGACTGTTCCTTCATTCTTTGATTCAAAGCCTGCGATTATCCTTAGAAGTGTGGATTTTCCGCAACCGGAAGGGCCGACAAAACAGGTAAAACTGCCCTGATCCACGGAAAAGGTCAGATTGTCAAGGACCAGGCAGGTCTCACGGTGGTGGCACTGGCCTGGATACCTGAGACGGCTTCTCCGTTCCAAAAAGGTCTTTTTAAGCCCTTTTACCAGGATCTTGGTCATCTTCTCTTTCTGCTCCATTCAACCCAGGGAAGTTCCTCCAGGAGTCTTATCAGGTGATCAAGGGCCAAGCCTATGATCCCTATAACAAACATACCTGCCACTACCTTGTCCATCCTGAGAGAGTTTCTGGCATCTATGATCAGGTATCCGAGGCCGGATTTTACTGCTATCATCTCTGCGGCAACGATAACGAGCCATGCGGTGCCCAGGGTGATCCTCAGGCCTACGATTATCTCCGGCATGGCTGCAGGAAGAATTACCTTCAGGTAAAGGTGCCGGCCCTTTAGTCCGAAATTTTCAGCAACACGCAGGAAAGTCTTATTTATCCCGGCTACACCGCTTACGGTAAAGACCACCATGGGGAAAAAGGCAGAAAGATAGATGAGGAAAATGGCCGGCTTGTCCCCGATGCCGAACCACATAAGGGCCATTGGTATCCATGCCAGGGGTGATATGGGCCTTAAAAATTGTATCACCGGGTTCATTATATCCCTGAGCTTCTCCAGGCGTCCCATTGCCAGGCCAAGGGGCACAGCGGTAAGCACTGCCAGATAAAAGCCCCAGGTGACCCTGTAAAGGCTTGCCACAGTGCTCCTGAACAGCTGACCGCTTTCTGCCGTTTCCAAGAGCGCCCTGCTGACTTCCATTGGTCCTGGCAGAAGATATGAAGGAATCTCAAAGGCCTGCCGGATCCCTGTCCAAACGGCAATAATCAGGATAAACCCATAGAAGAATTTCATGTGGTTCAGTGCCATTTTTTATAGATCCTGCAAGGCGGCCTTTGCTTCAACAGGCCGTATTTTACCATGAGGCCTCCAATCTCGTTCAATTCACGGAGCTTGGGCGTAAGAGCCCGGTAGCTCACGCGCCTGGGAGAGGCCTCAAGCACCCTTAAGAGCAGTTCATCGGGAAGGCCAAAAAATGCTGCCCCTATCTGCGCTGCACTGTCCCGGTGGTTTTCTATCCATTCACCCTGGGAATAGAGTATGCTGATAATCTGGTTTAGCTCTTTTTTGTGTTCCTCAAGGGCATCGTTCCTGACTATCAGGACACTTGAAATAAAATTGGGCCAAAGGTCCTGGATACGGTGGAGTATTTTTCCGGCTCCGGCAATTTCCGCCTGGGCTGCATATGGCTCTCCTACTATGTAGGCGTCTATGGCACCTGATGCCAGTGCCGAGGGCATATCAGGAGGAGGAAGCTCCACGAGGTTCAGGTATTTGGGGTCAACGCCGTTTTTCCGCAGAAACTGCTGAAGGGCCAGATTCTGGGTGCTGAATCTTATTGGTATTGCAACTGTTTTCCCCAAAAGTTCCCTGGCAGTCTTTATATCTTCCTTTTTGGACGTGACCAGGCATGTCCCGTTCCTGTGACCGAGGAGCGCTATATCTACCGGCACATCCTGGCTCATGAGGGAAAGGGCAATTGGTGCCAGAATAAAGGCCGCATCCAGCTCCTTTCCCTTTATGGATTCGATCATGTCGGGCCAGGACGTGAATTTTACGGTTTCCACCCGTTTTGCAAACCACTTGTTTCGTTCCATTGCCACAGGCAGCAGGAGGTGACAGGTAATGGGCAGAAAACCCACCCGTATTTTTTTCCCGGGATTCCCCTGGGCAGTTATGAAAAGATGCAGGCACGAGATCAATACGATCCATGCAGATGCTGCCAGGAGCGCACCGGCTTCAGGTGATATCTTATATTTTTTAGGGCTGCAATTCACATAATATTTATCGGCTGTTTCATGGCTGAAGCTGAGTGCTGACTGGTTTCTGATGGTTCAAACGAAATCTTCAGCCTGCAATCCGCCTGGCTCCAAAAGAGGATGAAAAAAACGGTTAGCATCCAAAGGGTTGCTTCAAGGTTTTTAAATGTTTAGAGTATCCTGACCTGGAAATTAGTATCTGCTCACAGGCAGGCGCATCTGGCAGGATCAGACGCTTGAAGTACGCGTTGTACCTCCAGCGCGACCTCCGTCTTGTATCTTCCGTACCTTGTAAGCAGATACATGAGAATTTGCACAGACTTATTGTGAAATTATGGAAATTAATCCTTTTAGGCCTTTTGCAGGTTCGAGGACCTTTTCCATCTCTATCTTGGCTTCATAAAAAATATCCTGTCCGGGACAGGTCCGGTAACTGGAGCGGGAAATGAAACAGACGTTGAATGTTGGACTTCTTGGTTTTGGAACAGTGGGAAGCGGTACGGCCAAGATACTGCTGTCTGGAAAGGATATGCTTGAGGAAAGGGCAGGGTGTCCGGTAAACCTTAAGTGGATCTGTGACAAGGATCTTGAAACGGATCGCGGTTTTGCCGTCCCGCCTGATATTCTCACCGATGATGTTGAAAGGCTCTTTCAGGACCCTGATCTTGACATATTCATAGAACTCATTGGCGGCCTGGAGCCTGCAAGGACCTTTGTGCTCAAGGCCATCGAGAGTGGAAAACACGTGGTGACGGCCAACAAGGCCCTTCTTGCCACACACGGTTTCGAGATCTTTGAGGCTGCTTCAAGGGCCGGAGTTGAGATAGGCTTTGAGGCAAGCGTAGGCGGTGGCATACCCTGCATAAAGGCTGTGAAGGAAGGGCTGGCGGCCAACAACATCAGCACGGTTCTGGGAATAATGAATGGCACAGCCAATTATATCCTCACAAGTATGACAGACCAGGGGCTGCCTTTTCAGGATGCCTTGAAGGAGGCCCAGAGGCTGGGTTATGCCGAGGCTGATCCAACCTATGATATAGAAGGGGTAGACACCGCCCACAAGCTGGCAATCATGGCAACCCTTGCCTTTGGACAAAGGATAGGCCTTTCCGACATTTACACCGAGGGCATAAGCCGCCTTACGCCGGTGGACATAAGTTTTGCAGCCGAACTTGGTTACAGCATCAAACTTCTTGCAATAGGCAGGCAGGAAAACGGAATAGTTGATCTGAGGATACACCCCACCATGATATCCAATGATCATCTCCTGTCCCAGGTACGCGGGGCTTACAATGCGTTCTATTTTACCGGGGACAGCGTTGGCAAGGTCATGCTCTATGGCATGGGTGCAGGACAAATGCCCACGGGAAGCGCCATCGTGGCAGACGTGGTGGACATAGCCAGAAACCTCGTCAAGGGATGCACCCAAAGGGTGCCAGCCCTATCCATTCCCTTTGAACACGTGGCATCTGCCAGGATCAGGCCCATGGAAGAGGTGCGGGTAAAATACTATTTTCGTTTCACCGTAAAGGACCAGCCCGGAGTGCTTTCCAGGATTGCAGGAATTCTTGGGGAAGAACAGATAAGTATAGCCTCTGTGGTCCAGAAGGGCAGGGGCCGGGAATCTTCCTCAGTACCCATAGTCATGGTTACCCACGAAGCCGACGAAGGCCGGGTCAGAAAGGCCCTGGAAGAAATAGATGCTCAGGAATTCGTCCTGGACAGGACCATGATAATAAGAATAGAGGATCTAAAGGCACTGGAGGACTGATCAGGATGGATGAGGAAAAAGCAAAACTGCAGGACCAGGAAGCTGGTAAGGAGATAGAAGAGAAAAGGATACCCCACCCAGCAGACAAGTACATAATACTTCTTGGAGACGGGATGGGGGATTTCCCCTTGGATGAACTCGGGGGAAAGACCGTTCTGGAGGCAGCCAGAACGCCCTTCATGGACCTCATTACGAGGATGGGGGAATTAGGCCTCGTAAATACCATACCTGACGACATGGAACCAGGAAGTGACGTGGCCAACATGTCCCTTTTGGGTTACGATCCGGCTCAATACTATACGGGTAGGGGGCCCCTGGAAGCCGCTGCCATGGGGGTTGCCATGAACCCGGAAGACGTGGCATTCAGGTGCAATCTCGTTACACTCAGCTTCAGGGAAGGCCGGGTTTTTATGGAAGACTACAGTGCAGGCCATATTTCCACCGAAGAGGCCAGGATACTCGTAACGGATCTTGCCGAGCTGGTAAAAAGCAGGTCTTTCGAGCTTTTCCCCGGGGTGAGCTACCGTCATCTTCTGCTTTGGCGCGGGGGCCCTGAAGGCATTGCAACTGTTCCTCCCCACGATTACACAGGCCACGATGTAACCGAGGCCTGGCGTGTTTACGAGGATGAACCGCTTCTTTACGAGGTCCTCAAGAAGGCCATAAATTTCTTTCACAGGCATCCGGTTAATGAAAAGAGGCAGCAGGAGGGGAAGCTTCCTGCAAATGCCCTGTGGCCCTGGGGCCAGGGCAGGAGACCTGTGGTAGCCACCATACCCCAGCAGTATGACCTGGAAGGAACCGTCATAGCGGCAGTGGATCTCATCAAGGGGCTTGGGATATGGGCAGGCCTGGACGCACCAGACATCAAGGGGGCAACGGGCTTTCTGGATACCGATTACGGTGCCAAGGCCAGGGCAGCCCTCAGGGAACTCAAGGAAAAGGACTTTGTCTTTCTTCACGTGGAGGCCCCGGACGAAGCGGGACATCTGGGAGATGTCCAGGAAAAGATCAAGGCCATTGAACACTTTGACAAGGAAGTCGTGGGGCCGGTCTTCGAGGGGCTGAAGAACATGGGCTGTTCCTTCAGAATGATGATTGTAACCGACCATTATACCCCTGTTGCCATAAAGACCCATGCCAAGAGTCCGGTGCCCTTTGTCATTTACGACAGTCTGGATGTGAAGAATAATCCCCATGCGGCCTTTAACGAGCCTGCAGCCAAAAAGACTGGGATCGTCTTCCAGGATGGTTTTCGCATCCTGCCCCATTTCATAGGGGCGGAGCCCAGGTATGTGGAGCTTGATCCCAAGAAGAAAAAATGAAAAATGAAGTCAGGCCCAGGGGCATCAGATTCACCGTGCCTTACAGGGTTATCTACGGCGATACGGACAAGGCAGGGGTGGTATACTACGGGGCCTACCTCAGGCTCTTTGAGATCGGGCGTACCGAGTTCATGAGAAATGTCCTTAACAGGCCCTACAGGGCCATGGAGGAAGAGGGCATACTGTTTCCGGTAGTGGAGGCCTACCTGCGCTACAAATCCTCCTCCACCTATGACGATCTTCTGGAAATAGAAACGGGGATCAGGGAAATCTCGTCTTATTCCATAACATTCAGTTACAGGATTACCCGTTCCGGCAGGCTGGTAGTCCAGGGACATACCAAACATGCATCCACGGACAGAAAAGGAAAATTGACAAAACTATCCCAAGGGCTTATAGAGGCTCTTGGCCGAACCGTGAATCAATAACCTCTACCATCCCCTGGCCGGCGAGCCTGGAGGGCAGACAGGGTTCCCATGGGTTACATTCCTGAAGACATACTCCAGAAGATTCACGAATCTGCCGACATCAGGCAGATTATCCAGGAGTATGTGCCGCTCAAGAAGAGGGGCAGGAACTGGGTGGGCCTGTGTCCCTTCCATCCCGACAAGGATCCTTCCTTCTCTGTCAATGAAGACAAGCAGATATTCTATTGCTTTGGCTGCGGGGAAGGCGGCAATGTCTTTAAATTCCTTATGAAGATCCAGGGGCTGTCATTTGTAGAAGCCGTGCGCCAGCTTGCTGAAAGGCTCAGCATCGAGATCCCCGAACGCCCTGTATCAAGATTTCGCAAAAAAGAGATCCGGGAAAAAGACGCCCTTATTGACATAAATCAGGAAGCAGCAGATTATTTTTCCCACCTGCTCAGCCATTCCGCCTCGGCCCTTGATGCAAGGACATATCTTCAGGCCAGAGGCCTTTCGGAAAGGACCATCAGGCAATTTTCCATGGGATGGGCCGCTGATTCCTGGGACGGACTCATCAAGTTTCTTGAAGACAGGGGCAAGTCCCTTTCCCTGGCAGAAAAGGCAGGCCTGATAATTAAAAGGACCAATGCGCCGGGATGGTATGACAGGTTCAGGGGCAGGGTCATGTTTCCCATAAGGGATCACGCAGGGCGCGTAGTTGCCTTTGGAGGCAGGGTGATTTCTCAGGAGACGGAAAAGCAGCAGCCAAAATACATAAATTCACCCGAGTCTCCGGTCTATCACAAGGGAAGGATTCTCTATGGCCTTTTTGAAAACAAGTCTTCCATCAGGAAAGCCGGTGCCGGGCTGATAGTAGAAGGCTACATGGACGTGGTAAGCCTCTGGCAGTTCGGGATAAGGGAAGCTGTGGGCACCCTTGGCACAGCCTTGACAGAGGATCATGCAAGGAGGATGAAGGGCATCACCAAGGAATGGATCCTTCTTTTTGATGCGGATGAAGCAGGTATAAAGGCGGCCTCAAGGGCCCTTCCTGTATGCTACAGGTTCGGTATACGGCCCAGGGTGCTGACCCTGCCCGAAGGAGAGGATCCGGACAGTTTTGTCAGGAAGGAAGGGGCCGCCAGCCTGTCAGAACTGGCTGAAAATGCCCCATCCGGGATTGACTTTCTGCTTGAAATCGGCAGGAAGAGATTCGGCAATGATACGGAGGGCAAGGCCAAGGCGGTGGAAATTGTCCTGGAATCCGTCTCACAGATCTCAGATCCTGTGCGAAAATCCCTGCTTGTAGGTCATATTGCCCAGAGGATGGGAATCAGAGAGGAAAGCCTCTGGCAGAAACTCAAGCAGGACCAAGGAGCCTCTTCCGGGAAACTGCAGCTGAAAAGGTCCCCTCAGGCAGACGAGAGTCAGGAAAAGAAACCAGTCAGGACTGTTTTCAGGATTTCCAACAGGGCAGAAGGAAAACTCCTGGGTTTCATACTTTGCTATCCTCATTTCATGGAAGAATTCCTGGATGAAGGCCTTGATATATGGCTTTCCGACAGGGGGCTTCTGGAACTCTGGGAATCAATGGTTAATCTTTATAATATATCAGGCAGGTGCGACCTGTCATCGTTATGCGGAAGATTAGAGGATGCACCAGGCCTGAAGGCCCTTGCACTTAGGTTGTCTGCCGAATTTCCCCCGTGCGGGGATCAGCAGGAGATGATCTCAGGGCTGAAGGATTTTTGCCGGGCCAGAAAAAAGAAGGCACTCAGGATGCATCTCATGGATGAAATGCGCCAAACTCAAGAGGAGGATCAGGCAGCGGAGATTCTGAAAAAGCTCCAGGGCCTGAGGTGAACTGAAGACAGGCAAGGTCTTTAGTCTTAAAGGGAGAGGGAGAACGATCCATGACTGAAAAAAACACCAAAGCTTCTTTGGAGACAGAGCCCAAAGGCGCCGGCCTGGGAACACCAAATCCTGTTGCCGAACTGGCTGAATCCAGCGGGACAATGGATGTATCCATTCTGAGTGACCTGGTTGCAGATGCTGAGAGGGACCCGGCCGCACATGTCGAAGCTGATCTGTCTTCGCCAGGTTCAGGTGCGGCAGTATCCAAGTCGGCCCGTCTTGATCCCATCAGGCTCTATCTCAGAGAGATGAGCAGCGGCGATATACTGGACAGGGAGGAGGAGGGGAAGATCGCAAAACACCTGGAGGAGAGCGAAAAAGACTATGTGTTTTGCGCCCTCCATATTCCCCAGGTGGTAAGTCTCATGCTGGAGCAGATCAACAGCTGCTCCTCTGCCATATCAAAAGAGAATCAGAAGGAGACCTTCAGTACCCATCCTGCTGCCCTGGGACCGGTTTTCCGAACGGTCAAAAAGATTTCTTACCTGGAAAAGAGACGCTCAAAACTGATAAAGGCAATAAACCGGACAGATGACCTGGACGAAAGGCGCAAAATAAACCAGGAGCTGCTTCTCATTCCCCAGAAAATGCTTTCACTTCTTGGCGGAGGCAGGCTGGATAAGAATTTTCTTCATGTGGTAAGGCTCTCTTTTGACCAGTTCATGAATGAATCCGGCGCCACAAGCATGAAGGATCTTTTCAGGACCACAGGGCTCTCGGAAAAATCTCTCCACGAAATAGTCCGCGGCTACTACAATGGTCTGCAGCAGGCCCGTTTTGCCAAGGAACAGCTCATAAAGGCCAACCTTCGCCTGGTGGTCAGCATTGCAAAAAGACATGTGAACAAGGGGCTGCATCTTTCGGATCTGATACAGGAAGGCAACATAGGCTTGATAAAGGCGGTGGAAAAATTTGAATACAGGAAGGGCTACAAGTTCAGCACCTATGCCACCTGGTGGATCAGGCAGGCCATCACCAGGGCCATTGCCGACCAGTCGCGTACCATCAGGATTCCTGTGCATATGGTCGAGACCTTGAACAGGCTTTGCAAGGCTGCCAAGGAATATGTTCAGGAAAAGGGCAGGGAGCCCACGCCGGAACAGCTGGCCGAGCTTTTGGATTGTCCGGTTAAAAAGGTTCAGAACATCCTGAAGCTGCTGAACCAGCCCCTATCCCTGGAAACACCCATAGGAGACGATGAAGGCTGTGAACTTGTCGACTTCATAGAGGACAAGAAGACACCTCAGCCGGATGAGCAGGCCATCCTGACAAACCTCACTCACCAGGTGCGTCTGGCGCTTTCCAGCCTTACTCCCAGGGAAGAAAAGATCCTGAGACTCAGGTTCGGAATTGGAGAGACCACAAATAAGACCCTGGAGGAAGTAGGAAGGGATTTTGCAGTTACCAGGGAGCGCATCAGGCAGATAGAGGCCAAGGCCCTGAAGAAGCTCAGGCATCCCAGTAAGAGCAGGCTGCTTCATAGTTTCATAAAGGGATAAATGTATAGTTCCTGAATCAATAGGTAACCCGTGCTATCTCTTCCATGGTGGTTATTCCAGAGAGCATCTTCATGCAGGCATCGTATTTCAGGCTCTTCATACCTTCCTTGACGGCTTGTTTCCTGATGGCGCCTTCAGAACTGCCCTGGTGGATCATCTTTTTGATTTTGGAAGAGACGGAAAGGACCTCATATATTCCAATTCTGCCGTGATAGCCGGTGTTTCTGCACATGCTGCAGCCGCTTCCCTTCCATGCCCGGGTCTTTTCTGAATTTATCCGGCATCCAAAGGCAGCCAGTTCCCGGGCTGAAATAATCCTTTCCTCCCTGCAGCTTCTGCATATCATCCGGACCAGTCTCTGCGCCACCACCCCTATGAGCGTAGAGGCAATGAGGTAAGGCTCAAGGCCAAGGTCCAGCAGCCTGGTAATGGCCCCGGCAGCATCATTGGTATGAAGGGTGGAAAAAACGAGGTGGCCTGTAAGGCTTGCCTGGACGGCATATCGTGCTGTTTCAGGGTCCCGGATTTCTCCTATCATAACTATGTCGGGATCCTGACGCAGTATGTTCCTGAGTATTGTGGAAAAGGTAACATCTATGCCAGGCTGGACAGCAATCTGGTTGAAATCTTCATAGACCATCTCGATGGGGTCTTCCACGGTAACGATGTTTACCTCGGGAGAACTCAGGTATCTCAGGGTGGAATAAAGGGTGGTGGATTTTCCGCTTCCAGTAGGGCCTGTCATTAGTATCATCCCATAGGTGTTTTGGAGAAAGGCCTTGTAGGTCTTGAGATCTCTTGGGGAAAATCCCAGTTCCTCCAGATCACTCATGAGTATCTCGGCGCTTTGAAGCCTCAATACCACCTTTTCTCCAAAGGCAACCGGCACCGTTGACACGCGCACCTCGGCGTCCTCTTTCTTCCAGGAAAGTTTTATCCTTCCATCCTGGGGGCGTCTTTTTTCAGCTATATCCAGCCTTGAAAGGGCCTTTATCCTGGTGCACAGTGCCTCATGGACCACCCTTGGCAGCCTGTGTATGGTATGAAGCTGGCCATCTATGCGGAAGCGCACCACTGACTCATCTCTCTTGGGTTCTATGTGGATGTCACTTGCTCTTTCGTTCAGGGCATACTGAAACAAGTGGTCCACAGCCTTGTTGATATGCTTGTCGCTGGAAGCCCCGCCGTCTCGGGAAGAAAGCTTTACATACTGTTCGAGGTTTGCGATATCAACTTCAGGAGCGCTCAATACGTCCTGGGCGGCGGCGATAGATTTTCTGAAATCAAAGAATTCGGCTATTACACGTTCAATATCTGACCTGGGAGAGACGGTGAACTGGATGCCTGCCTGGCATGCCCTCTTTATGTCTTCCTTGAGTTCATCGTCTTCAGGGTAGTAGCAGCAAACCTCCAGGATGTTTCCATGCCATTCAACAGGAAGTACCAGTCTTGTTCTGGCAAAGGAAGAGGGGAAGGTCTTGGTTACGACATTTATGTCGAGCTTGAGGGGGTCCAGGCGTTTGAACCTCCAGCCCCTTTCGCTGCAGACAGCCTCCAGTATATCAGCTTCTGACAGCAGTTCATCCTTGGAACCGTTTCTGGTCACCTGCAGAGAGTCAATCCATTGAATAAGATCTATGCCCATTCGTTTGGCTATATGGGCCTTTTTCTTTAGGGCTTCTATTTTTTCCTGTGGAAGCAGCCTGTTTCTTTCCAGCAGCGGAAAAATGAATTCAGGTTGTTCGTAAATGTTATTCATGTCTTGTAGGCCAAGGTCAATCTGTTATCATGCATGGAATAATCCGGCCTTGATGCCCCGGATCTAAATCCTGCAAAGCAACTACTGAAATTATCGGAATATCACCATATTTATGATTAGCAAACCAGGTACCAAAGATGGGAAAAGATACTGGATCGAACTACGGGTAAGGACCTCTGAGGATCTTTCAGAAGCCCTGGTGGACTTTCTGGTATCCGAGCTCCATCGCGGCGTAATCGTGGAAGAAGAGCAAGACAAGGATTCACATACCCAGGGAAATCTTGTAATCAAGGCCTATTTGAACGAGGAAGACATAGAATCTGGAGCGCTCAAGGGGATAGAAACCTATTTTTATGAAATTCTCGAGCTCCACTCCGAGTATCCCAGGATCAGCTGGAGCACGCATCAGATCGTGGAAGAGGATTGGGCTGATGGCTGGAAGAAGTATTTCAAACCTTTAAGGCTGGGAAAACGTCTTGTGGTAAAACCCAGCTGGGAGCCCTGGGTACCGGATGAGGAGGAGGTAGTCATTGAGATAGATCCAGGCCGGGCCTTCGGTGTGGGCACACATGCCTCCACCAGGTTGATGCTCGAGGCAATTGAGGAGCTGGCCGTGTCGGGATTTCTCAAGGATGCAGCCGTACTTGATATCGGCACAGGCACGGGAATACTGGCTATTGCTGCTGCAAAGCTTGGTTCCAGCGATGTCATGGCCGTGGATATCGACCAGGATGCAGTAGATACGGCAAGGAAGAATATTCACCTGAATCATGTTCATCAACGCGTCTTTGTCAGCAGTACCCCTATTTGGGAGCTGGAAGGTCCCTTCAACCTGGTGCTTTCAAACCTGGACCGGGATACCCTGCTGTTTCTTTCCAGGGAAATAGCACGGCTTGTTGCAGAAGGGGGCGTGCTGCTGGCATCCGGTATCATCCAGGGCCAGGATGCTGAAATAATTGAATCGTACAGGGAAAAAGGTCTGGCCCTGGTATCTACAAAAAATGATGTCAAGGAGCCGGAGTGGCTCCTGCTGAAATTTGAAAAGACTGGATGAGGGCGCCTGAATTCATTGTTTCCCCGGAAATACTGAAGGATGAAGACATCTGCCTTGACAGCCGGGAGCATTTCCACATGGTCAGGGTCAGGAGGCTTGAGGCGGGCAGTGTTGTCAGGCTGGTTGACGGTCTGGGCAGCCTGGTGCATGCGCGTATCAAAAAGATACATGCAGACAGGGTGATTCTTAAGAGGAGCGGTCCGGTTGAAACAGTAGATGATCTGGTCCCTCTCAGGATGATTCTGCCAATAATAAAAGGCGAAAGGATGGATCAGGCAGTCTTGCAGCTTTCCGAGATAGGGGTCGGCCTGATACAGCCTGTTTTGACCAGCAGGACCATTGTCCGGGCTGACTCGTCCCGCCTTTCCAGGAAGTGGGAACGCTGGCAGTCACTCAGTCTTCACGGCCTGAAGCAGTGCCGCGGCATCAAGACTGCCAGGGTGCTTAAGCCCTGTACTGTCCAGGAGGTGCTTTCCGGCCTTTCTGGCAGTGGTTTCAAGATAGTCCTTTCAGAGAAGCATATGGATATCAGCCTCCTTGAGCTTTTACAGGGAAAGGAGCAGCCCTTTCCAATCACCGCTGCAGTGGGGCCTGAGGGGGGGTTCAGCCGTGAAGAAACGGCCCGTTTTATTGGCAGAGGGTTTGAGCCCGCAGGCCTTGGCCCAAGGATTCTCAGGAGTGGCACGGCTGCCGTGTACAGTGCTGCGGTCATTTCGCAATTTTTTTGGAGTGCCAAGCAGATATGAACAAGAATTTTCATGCCCTGATACTGGCCGGGGGAATAGGAACGAGGCTCTGGCCCAAGAGCCGGAGGCACCGCCCCAAGCAGTTTCTCAAGATACAGAGCGAGGTCACGCTTCTGGTGCGCACCGTGGAGCGGGCGGAAGCCTTGTTTCCCTCTGAAAACATATGGATTCTCTGCAAGTCGTATCACCTGCGGGAAGTTGCCTCCCAGCTGCCTGATATCCCGGCTGAAAACATCATAGTGGAACCGTCTCCAAAGGGTACTGCCGCTGCCGTCATTTACGGCAGCCTTCTCATAGATAAAAGATCTCCCGGATCAACGGTTGCTGTCTTTCCCTCGGATCATCTTATAAGGCCCCTGGAGGAGTTCAAGAAGACCATGGAGGCAGGAATGGAATGGGCCTCCCAAAATCCGGCCATTGTAATTTACGGCATAAGGCCCCGACGTGTGGAAACCTCCTACGGGTACATAGAGGCGGGAAGTACAGTGGACCAGTGCAAGGGACATCAGTGTATGGAGGTCACTGCCTTTCATGAAAAACCCGACAGGAAAACAGCCTCAGCATACTTGGGCTCCAAGCGGTTTTTATGGAACAGCGGCATGCTTTCCTTTTCGACTCCTGTGTTGAAGGAGGCATTGAGCATGGATGCCTTTTCCATATGGAGCCCCCTGATGGAGCTTGCAGAAACAGGTGATCTTGGCGCTTCCGGAAGCTCTACCCGGAGGAGATATGCCAGGCTTCCCGACGACGCCTTTGATACCGCCGTCCTGGAAAAGATGGCCAGGTGCAAGCCGCCCAATGGCAGTGCAGGAAACCTGGCCCTGGTGGTCTTTCCATGTTCCTTTGACTGGCATGACATGGGTGTTTGGGAAAGCTATTACGAGCTTTCCCCCAAGGATGAAAACGGTAACGCCCTTGGAGGAAATGCTGTGGAACTGGACTGCAAGGGCATGCTCATGATATCTGAAGGCCCGGGGCTGGTGGCTGCCGTGGGGCTTTCCGATATAGTAGTAGTGGCAGAAGGAGATGCGGTCCTTGTCTGTCCCAGAGATCAGCTGGACAGGGTTCGAGACCTGGTAGAGGAACTCAGGAACAAGGGTTATGAAAGATATACCTGACGAGCCTGTCAGGGTGTCCTTTTTCAATAAGGTAAGATCTATGATTGCAGGATTTGATACCACGGTTTTCCCAAGGCTTGATTACAGGAAACCAGAGGATTTCTGGAACAAGATCCAGTTTCTGCAAGATTTTTTTTCGCAGCACAGAAACAGGCTGGATGAAGTCTTTGAAAAGGCGTTGATAATGAACAAGTGTTTCCAAGACTTCGATCCCTTTATCCAGTATTATACTTCCAGGGTTTGTCCTTACTGCGGCACTGTCTGCTGCGCCAACAAGTTCGGATTTCCCGAATTTGCCGATATCATTACCTTCCTGTCTCTGGGGCTTTCTATACCGCCATACGACCTTGATGTTGACGGGGAAGCAATTTGCCAGTTTATTGGTGAAAAGGGATGTATTCTCCCAAGGATACAGCGGCCTTACAGGTGCACCTGGTATTTCTGCGACCCCTTGATGGTGCAGATAGACGTGGGGCCTATAAAACACTACAGGAAATTCATCAAGGACGTCCAGGATCTCAGTCGCACCAGGGGAGATCTTATGAGGGCATTTTATCCCCTCTGGCAGGAGCTCGGGGGAGACATGGAATGAAGATAAATGCAAACCAGATAACGGCATTGAGAATTGTTCTCCTGCCCCTGCCACTTTTTCTCATTTACGGGGGGACGACCTCCAGGTTCACGGCCCTGGTGATATTGACCTTTCTCGGCCTTACAGACTATCTGGACGGTCTCATGGCCAGGAAATATGGTGTTACAGCCCTTGGCAAGCTTCTGGACCCTATAGCCGACAAGATATTTGTAGCAGTCACCCTGGTTCCTTTGGCAGATCTGAACATTCTGCCCATGTGGATAGTGTGGCCCATATTCCTTCGGGAATTCCTGGTTACCGAGATGAGAAGGTTCATGACCCCTGGGAGCAAGGAACTCAAGGTTACCGAGCTTGCCAAGATCAAGACCACTATTCAGATGGTGGGAGTGGGCCTCATTCTACTGACAGCCACGTTTCCCGATAAGCTCATCACCATCTCCTTTCTTTCAGGGCTTTTCGTTGCCACACTTTTCCTGGGGATTGCCATATATTTCAAGACCGGCCTGCTCAGCAGCAGGTTGAAGACAGCCCTGGCCTTTGAGACAGCAGGTCTGCTGATAGCCCTTATTTTTTCTCCCGGAACCATAAACCTGCTGTACGGCACAATTGTCCTGGCAATAACCCTGGCATCGGGTTTCCAGTACGTAACGGCCTGTCTTCCCTCTGTCCTGAAGGCAGGCTGGAAGGGCCTTTTTCATCTGGCCTCATCCCTGGTGCTGCCTCTTTCCGTCCTGGGCCTTCTTCCTTTTGCCCCGGAAAACGCCCACCTTCTGGTGGTGCTGATACTGGCCGTGGAATTTGCCGTCCAGGGTATTGACATGTGGGCTGCACAGGAGAACAGGCGGGATATCTCCATATTCAAGAAGAGATTCCTGCTTCCGGCATTGCTTGCAGTGTCTGCGGCCCTGCTTCTGGCCGGCGTGAAGATGGTTATAGTGGTGTTATGGTTTCTTACCCTGGCCTCGGCTGCTTTGCTGTTTTATCTGGCAGCTGACATCTGGCTCCACAGGGAATTGTTTTGCAAGGGGGAATTTTTTTGAAATGGGCGTTCGAGCGGCTTGCTTTGCCTATTTGTTCCCATTATAACATTTTACCATGTATATAGATTCAGGGCTCAAAACCGCAAAGGTCAAATTCCTCACCGTCAGGGAAGAGATAGAGCTCAGGGAAAGGGAGATGCTGAGCCCCCATGCCTGTCTCAGCAGTAAGACAAGGGGAAGACGCATCAAGTCCCAGTCCTGCAATATCAGGACTGCGTTTCAGCGTGACAGGGATCGTATCGTCTACTGCAAGGCCTTCAGAAGGCTTAAGCACAAGACCCAGGTCTTTCTTTCCCCCATGGGAGACCATTACCGTACGCGGCTTACCCATACCCTGGAAGTTGCCGAGATTGCAAGGACCATCGCCAGGGCTCTGAAACTGAACGAGGATCTTACAGAGGCCATTGCCCTGGGCCATGATCTTGGACACACTCCCTTTGGGCATGCCGGAGAGACCATTTTGAATGAGATAGTCCCGGGAGGTTTCAGTCACTGCAGGCACAGCCTCAGGGTAGTGGACGTGCTGGAAAACGGCGGAAGGGGTCTGAATTTGACCTATGAGGTAAGAGACGGCATCCTGAAGCATTCCAAGGGCTTTGGCAATATCATCCCCAAGGTCCCTGGAGAGTGTGCCAAGACCATGGAGGGCAGGGTTGTAAGGATAGCAGACGTCATTGCATATCTGAGTCACGACCTAGACGACGCCATAAGAAGCGGCGTGATAAAGGCGTCTCTGGTACCCGAGGATGTGACAAGGGTTCTGGGGGATACCCATGGAAGCCGGATATCTTCCATGATAAAGGATGTGATTGCCAGTACAAGGGTCACCCCCCAGAAGATGGAACTCGACATAAGTCCCCTGATGCTGGATACAATGCTGGAACTAAGGGCATTTCTCTATGACAATGTCTACCGGGCTCCCCAGGTCCACAATGAGTTTGAAAAGGCCAGAAAGATCCTGCAGGAGCTCTACCAATACTTTCTAAAAGACAAAGATGCCTTCATAAGAGAGCGTTCCAGGCTTTTTGAAGAGGAAAGGTGCGTTGAAAAGGACAATACCCCCTATGAAAGGGATGTATGCGATTTCATTGCCGGAATGACCGATCGTTATGCCCAGAACCTTTACAGCAGGATCTTCATGCCTTCTTCTGTGGTATGACCATGGCTGGACGTGGATCGGCCTTCATATCAGCCTCTTTGTGCATATCAATTCTTGGTTTCCTGATTATTCTTAGTGCTGGTGTTTCTTCAGCTGCCAAATCTGCCGACCAGCCCTGGGATATAAAGGCAGACAGGATAATATTTTTTCACCAGTCTAAGGTCTTTATTGCCAAGGGCAGGGTCCAGATAATAAAGGACAAGCTCAAGGTCTATGCAGACCAGGTCCTTTATGACAAGGAGGGCCAGAAGATACTGGCCAGGGGACATGTGGTTATACACATGGACCAGGATGTCCTCAAGGGCTCAAGAGGAGAAATCGACCTGAGGACTTCAACCGGGAGGATGGACAGCGCCTTTCTCTATCTCAAGAGAAACAACATACATCTTACAGCAAAGCGCCTGGAGAAGGTGGGACCTGAGCAGTACCATGCCACAGAGGCTACCATCAGCACCTGTCCTCTGCCCAAACAGGCTTGGAAATTCAAGTGTTCTGACCTGACCCTTACTGTTAACGGTGAGGCAAAGGCCAGAAACAGCAGTTTTCAGATACGGGACATCCCGGTATTTTTTACCCCATGGCTTTACGTACCCATAAACAGGTACAGAAAGACAGGTTTTCTGATTCCGGAATTCACCTCTTCAAAACGAAATGGCGTGGGCGTCAACATACCTTTCTTTCTGGCCCTAAACGACAGCATGGATTTGACCTTTTACCAGCATCCCATGTACAGCCGCGGCTGGATGGAAGGCATTGAATACAGGCATGTATTTTCCGGGGAAGACAAGGCTGTGATCCGCTACAATTTTCTAAATGACAAAAAGGACGATGACGACTTCAACGGAGACGGGCAGATCAGGGGCAATGATTTCAGGTGGTGGATAAGGGGGAAGCTGGATCAGGGACTACCCATGGGTTTTCACGCAAAGCTGGACGTGGACCTCATGAGTGATATGGACTACCTCCAGGAATTTGACAATGGACGAATGGGCTTTGATGCCAGTAATGACGTGTTCAAGAAGTATTTCAATCGCTCCCTTGCAGAAGACGCAGATGAAATCCGTCCGTCTACTGCCCAGATAACCAGGGAATCGGAAAATACCTTCCTGGCACTTCACGGAAGATACAACGACAACCACTACTTTGGGGAAAGGGCATATACAGTTCAGACACTGCCCAGCGTCTTGTTCCACGCCTTCAAGACCAGGCTCTTTAATTCGCCCCTTTATTACCAGATGGATTTCGATTACACGGATTACTGGCGTGAGCAGGGTACCAAGGAACACAGGATAAAGATGTCGCCCTGTCTCAGCATGCCTCTTGACCTTTTTGACTGGGGAGATCTGGTTTTTACCGGCAGTCTTGACGATACAATATACGTGGCATACGGGGAGGAAGAAACTGGCGACAGGCCCAATGATACAGACAACAAGTTCCGCTATACCCTTCAGGCAGATCTCAGCAAGACCTTTGCCAGGAATTATAAATTCTCCGGACATTCGCTCTGGCGTCACAGCATCATACCCCGGATCCAGTACCTCTACACCCCTGATAAACGTGATGACAATATTCCCCAGATCGACCGCCAGGATTATTACAACCAGATCAACAGGATCAGGTTTTCCATGCTGAGCTTTCTGAGCAACAAGGGGGAACTGGGGCACGGTCACTTTTCCTATTCCGACCTCATCAGGATTAAAATCTTTGAGGATTACAACTTTGAACAGGTTCCCACCCTGAACCTTGTTCACGACATGCCCAAAAGAAATCTCTCCGATCTTTACGGGGAGATCGATTTCCGGCCCCTGCGGCGTTTTTATATGAGGTACGACACCACCTATAATTTCTATGGGGATGGTTTCAGAACTCACAACGTCCGGTGGCACTACACAGGATATCTGGGAAGCACCCTGGATCTCGATTACAGGTATCACAAGGTCACAGACGTAAACGAATTAAACTGCGACCTTCGGGCAGCACTTACCAAGGCATGGTCATTCATGTTTCATATCAAGCAGAATTTTGAGGAATCCCGCCAGATAGAATCTCGCTATGCCCTGAGATACCAGTCAAGCTGCTGGGCGGTTGAAGGAAAGCTGAAGACCGATTCCGATGATACCTCGTTCCTTGTAAATGTTGAACTCCTTGGAATCGGCGGCTGGGGTACAGGTGGCATTAAATAGATGGAAGGATGCAAATTAGCCGATGGTCACGGTTATGCCTGCTGAGGCATGAAAAAACCTCTTGCCCAGGGCACAGTACAGCCTGGAACTGTTTTCAAGCCCGGTACAGTGGGACGCACCAAGTCTTTTGATATCGAACTGGTCCAGGGCCGCAAGTGTTTTCTCGAACTGGTCAGCTCCGGCAAAACCCAGGTGGGTACCCCCGATAACCGTGTGAAAAGGTCTTCCAGGCAGGTTTTCAGAGCACCAATTCAAGATGTTTACTAGCCCGGCATGGGCACAGCCAAGTAGGATCACTAGTCCTTCCCGGGTATCTATCACCATTGACAGGTCATCTCGAAGCTGGTCCTGAAGCATTTCTCCCGGCTTTTCTCCGGGTATCTTCATGTTGGGATCAGGTGGTTCGAAATCGGTAGTTCTCGGTACTTCTCCTGTTATATGGATCCCTGGATAAATCTCCGCAAAGCCTGTCCTGAATTCAAACCTGCAGCCAAGGGATTCCAGCCAGGATTTCTTGAACCTTATTCCGATATGTCTCTTCTGTCCCCCTCTTGACCAGTACCTGTCCAGGAAGATATCGGGATGGGCATAGACTGGTACTTCACCCCTGAGCTGCACTGCCTGGGGCAGCCCAGAGGTGTGGTCATAATGTCCGTGGCTCAGCACAATGGAATCTATCTTGCCAAGATCCTTTTTCAGGATGAGGCTGTTGGGGACCAGGCCCTGACCCTGGCCGGTATCGAAAAGTATCCTGCATCCGTCTGTCTCCACGTATGCGGCCCAGCCGTGCTCACCCGTAAGGCCGAAGGGCCCTGCCACGCTGTTTTCACAAAGTACTGTAATTTTACATTCTCTGGTCATTTTCCTTGGTCTCGCTAAGGGTTTTCGGGGACGTTTCTTCCCCGATTTTTTGGTTTCTCTTTTCTTCCTGTTCCAGAAAATGAATCATGCAGGCCTGGCGGTGCTGGCAGAAATCATTGGGATGCCTGCACCCTTTACTTATATCTGTCTGGCGGTTATCTTTTTCGCAGTAATATTCCATTTCTCTGTGAAAACACCCTTATACATTGATTTTTGAAAGCATTTAGACATTAGTCAATTACCTTGTCAAGGAGAATCGAGTGAAGCCCAAGGAAAGGATGGCCATCCAGCGCCACAAACCCAAGGAACTGTCCCCGGAGGAAAGAATTCGCAATTTCGACGAGATAGTTTTTGGATACGACCCGGAAACTGCCAGGATGGAAGCTGAAAGATGCCTCCAGTGTAAAAAACCCGGCTGCAGGAAGGGCTGTCCCCTGCATAACGATATTCCCGCCTTTATAAAGCTTCTGAGGGAAGGCGAAATCGAAAAGGCCTACTGGACCATAAGAAAGACAAGTTCCATGCCCGCAGTCTGTTCAAGGGTCTGCCCGCACGAATTCCAGTGTGAGGGACACTGTATCAGGGGGAAAAAGGGCGAGCCAGTGGCCATAGGCATGCTGGAGCGTTTTATAGTGGACTGGATGGTGGAAAACAACAAGACCCTCATGGAGCCCTGTGCCCTTCCCACCGGCAGGAAGGCGGCCATCGTGGGTTCCGGGCCGGCAGGTATGACCGTGGCCTACAACCTTGCCCATAAAGGAGTTAAATGCACTATTTACGATTCACTTCCTGTCCTTGGAGGTATGCTGAGTGTGGGGATACCTGCCTTCAGGCTGCCCAGGGATATCATAAAGGCCGAATTTGATGCACTCAAAGCCTGCGGCGTTGAGATCAAAAGCAATATCACCATCGGCAGGGACAAGACCCTGGAAGAATTGAAGTCCGAGGGCTTTGACGCGGTCTTTGTTGGGATAGGAGCTCACAAGAGCAGGAAACTGGGCATACCCGGTGAAGATCTCAAGGGCGTGATGCACGGCGTAGATTACCTCAGGGAGGTAAACCTCGGTGCAGACTTGGATCTGGGAGCAAGAGTAGTGGTAGTAGGCGGAGGAAACGTTGCAATCGATGTGGCGCGCACCGCCCTTCGTCTTGGTTCAAAGGATGTCTTTATCCTCTACAGGCGGACCAAGAAGGAAATGCCTGCATCCCAGGCCGAGATCCATCACCTGGAGGAAGAAGGAGTTCGCCTGGAATTCCTGGCAGCTCCCGTGGCCATTCACGGCAGCAAGGGAAGACTTGACAGGATAGAGTGCATCAGGATGGAGCTTGGAGAGCCGGATGAATCAGGAAGAAGAAGGCCTGTTCCCATTGAAGGTTCCAATTTCATGATCCAGGCCGACAGTATAATTGCAGCCATCAGTCAGAACGTGGATCCTACTGCTGTAAAGGGCATAGAAATTAAAAGGGCCCCATGGGGCACCTTTGAAGTGAACCCTGAGACCCTTCAGACCTCTGTCCCCTGGATATTTGCCGGCGGAGACGATGTTCTTGGCCCTCAGACTGTGGCAAAGGCAGCCTACCAGGGAAGAATTGCCGCCCGGTCCATGGTCGACTTTATGGAAGGCAGACTGTAGTTTCTGGGGGGCATTCCGGGTTTGTACCTGGATGAAGAAGGGCAAGGATGGGTGTATTTCTTTCAAGGTTCACCAAGACGCTGTGCAAATTTCAAATCCTTCTCGAATACAGACATGGCCAATCTTTGCGGCTTGACTGCGGCTGAAGTTGGCTTCCTTGTGGTGAAACCTTTTAAGAAACACTCCTTCCTTGCCAATGGCACAAATGGGGGGGAAATTAGGAATGCTCCCATAGTTTGCTTATTTAGTAGTCTTTGGCAAACAGTAGGCATTTCAGCAGGCATTATTTTAGCAGTAAACGGATAAGATAGTATTCTGCCTTGCCCATACTTATCTGGATTGCTGCAAAAACTGGAGCCGAATCCGGGACAGGAGATTACTGCTCCAGGTCTTGGCGGATTCACTGCAAAAAATATTTGTCATGGTAAAGAATTTCTGTTGACATATATTTCACAAAGATCTTAAAATGAATAATCATTCATTCTGTCTTTCAGGGAATCTGGTGAAAATCCAGAGCGGGCCCGCCACTGTGAGTGGGGACGAAATCTGACGATGCCACTGTTCATGCAACGGGAAGGCTCAGAAATTAGGTTGATCCACGAGTCAGGATACCTGGAGGCAGAAGATGAAGGATTTGATTCAGCGGAGACCTGAACCTGATCCGAGGTGGACGGGATTAGCGGGCAGCCCGGAGCCGTCAGATAATGGCTTCGGGTTTTTTGTTCCAAAATATATAACCGTGTATAACCGAGGGGGATGAAAATGAAAAGAATTGTGTGTTTTTTTGTTATCGTTTTGTTCTTTGGTGCCTTTGCCGATGTTTTTGCAGGGGGAGGTGTCTCGCCGAGGGAGCAGAGACTGGAAGAAATGGTAAAACAGCTTATGAAGGAAAACAGGAATCTCAGCAAGAGGCTGGAAAGTGTTGAACAAGAGCTTTCACGCATTAAGCACCAAGGTGAAAAGGAGGCGCTCCCAGCAGCTGAGGCACAGGTACAAGAGTCCGAGCCGCAAGAACACTGGTATGACAGGTTCAGCCTGGGAGGAGGTGCCACGGGCATCTTGATGGGCACCCTCGGGGATACGGACAGCTTGGAAGACATCAGGTCTACCCAGGATGCCTCTTACACCCTTGATCTCAACCTGGATGCAGACTTTGCCAAGTGGGGAAAATTCTTTATCCATTTCGAGGGTGGTGACGGAGACGGCCTGAACAATGACGTTCCCAGCTTCAGTGTGCCCAATTATGATGCCTATAAGACAGCCACGGCCCTTGATGAGGCTGCCCTTACCATATCCGAGGCCTTTTATGAGTTCTCTTTCCTGGATGACAGGTACGGTTTTGATATTGGAAAAATGGATATAAGCGTACTTTTTGATGAAAACGAGGTAGCAGGTGACGAGACCAGCCAGTTCAGTTCGAATATATTTGTAAAGAGCATGGGCATGAACATCCCGGAGCCTGACAATTTTTACTGCCCTGCGTTCCAGTTGCGGGCAAGACCCGTTGATCTACTGGAATTCAAGGTTGTTGGGGCAAGCGTCCGGGCTCATGGCGAAGATACCGTGTGGCACAATGTCTTTGACGATGGGATGATAGCCGGGCAGATGAACGTCATGCCCGGTCTTTTCGGCAGAAACGGCAACTACAGGTTTTATGGCTGGGTTGACAAAAGGGGATATCTCAAGAACAAGGACCTTGCTAAGGTCCCGGGCATGGAACATGAAAAGGCCGGAAAACTTGCTGATAGTTCCCTTACGGGCTGGGGCCTTTCCTTTGATCAGGAACTTATAGAAGGCCTCAAGGGTTTTGCCCGCTACAGCCAGACCCTTACGGATGATCGTGCTGTGTGGAACAGCGATGATGACGCATGGGAGATGATTCCCTTTAACCGCACGTGGTCAGCGGGTTTTGAGTTGGATGGAGGCCTATGGAACAGGGGAGGTGATGCCTTTGGTTTTGCATACGGCCAGACACTGCTCACAGATGATTATGAGGATGACAATGACCACACTGCAAATGAGAACTACGTGGAGGCCTACTACCGTTTCATGATGAACCAGTATTTTGCACTGAGTGCAGATTTTCAATGGATAGATAATGCCGGCGGAAATTCCAGGATAGATGATATATATATATGGGGTATCAGAAGCCAGTTGGATTTCTAAAAGGAGACTGCAAAGAGACGGGGAGGGCAGGTGCAGCCTTCCCCCTTCCGCCCAGAATTAAAAGTGATGCCAAGGTCTCTGTTTAGGGCCTAAATTTTTCACCCCGTCAGGTCAAAACCGGATTGGGGTCCTGGCTAATTTATCTCAAGATATTTAATGTCTGAAAAATCGCTGCATCCTTCATTATTGCATGCTTTAACCGCCACGAAAAAAGCGGCTCCATCCCATAATTTGGTAGAAAATTCCTTGCGGTTTTCCAAGTTTATGGTGTTTATGTAACTAATATCTTCTGGGGCATAAAAGAGAATATAACGGTTGGCCCATGGAACCTGATTCCAGGTGATATTTATATTCTGTCCATTTACTTCAGCTGCGATAACTGGAGGCGTCGGCCTTGAAGGAGATTCAGACTCATCAATGTATTCATAGGCACCAATGTCTGTGGAGGCCCCAACCGGCCGCTGGATCCCGTCAAAATCCGGATATTTTGACAAATCGCTCGTAAGGCCTGCATCTATGCATGGCGAATCTGCCGTCAAATGAAAGTCGCCATTTTCAGGATTCAGCATGAGCGGGTCAGCAGATATGCCATGTTCTCCCTTTTGGAATCCCTTATAGTCGGCTGCCGAGTTATTCCAAACCAGATTATAATCAATGACAGGCAATGAACTGCCAGGCTTTGTAAGTAAGCCAAAGGTATTCTGCGCAATTATATTGTTTATTATGGATGTGGGGTCATTATTGGGCGGGTTGGCAAACCTTATACCAGCAGCCTGATTCCCGGAGAAACTGTGATTATATATGGTGTTGTTCACGATCTTGGGGGAGGCATGGTCACGTACTGCTATGCCTGAGTGATTGTTTGCATAAATGATATTTCCTATAATTTGAGCAGATGAATTATCCCTGTTTCCGATGCCGCCATTTCCAGCCTCACCGCTGCCATTGTCATTTATAATATTTCTTTGTATCAAGGCACTTGAATGGCCCATATTTCCTATGCCCTGTGTGACATTGGAAAATATTTTGTTGTCATGAATAAAAGGGATGCACTCCGAACTGCTGTTTCCAACAGTGGTGACATGCACTCCCACGTTATTGCCGTAAATATTACATCTTGAGATTTCAGCCTGATTTCTGCCGCCATTTGCAATGCAGTTTATTCCATGCGAGTTTGCTGCACCTGTAATGTCCAGATTTTTTACCACACCATAATAGTTGACCAGAAAGATTGTATCAGTGTCTGGAGATTCGGAGTGAATAACCGGCCTGTTTCCGTTGTCAGATATTCCCACAAGGCTGACCCCCCTGAGGGGGATCATGGCAAGGTTCAAGGACTCGTGATAAGTGCCGGGCTCTATGTAAATTACATCTGAATTTCTGGCATGTTTTAATGCAGCCCCAATTGTTTTCCATGGTGTTTGAGAAGAAGCCCTGCCTGTATCTCTCCCGGAATAGCAATCCACGTAGAGGTCTTCACAAAAAGAAATGGCAGGTACCATCAATCCTACGAGTACAGTCAAAAAGATTGAAATATTAAGGCATGAGACAAACAGTTTCATAGAACCATCCTCTTGGGCAGTCTTTTATTGGTCTGTTCGTCTTTTAAAGCTCGTAACTTGAAAAAAATGAAAAAGGAAAGGCCCGGATACCTCTTAGGGGCAGCCGGGCCCTTTGTTGTTCTGCTTGTAATGCCGTTATTATTTTTTCAAAACCGGCAGGTTGTGCGGGTCAATATGACACTCCAGACAGTTTGGAAATTTTTTATGAAGTGCAGCACCATGAGGCAGCCCGTGGCAATCCTGGCATTTTGGTATTTGCCCGTGCCGTTCATGACATTCTGCACAATGCAGCTCCGAATGCTTGGTATGGTTTTTCTGCAGATCTTCATAAATGGTGGTGTGACAAGAACCACACACCTGGTTGTTCATATCTTCAGGATATTTCAGGATGTTTTTAGCGCTGTGGGGACGATGGCATACAAGGCAGTCAGCATACGTCTGCCCGGGAATATGCGGCTCATGACAATCCAGACAGGATGGTTTGACACCGTGTTTGTCGGCATGACAGCCTGTACAGCCCATCTCTTTGTTGTGCTTACAGGGATGAGTTTCCATTTCCCGTCCTTCAGGTTCGTAATGGCACACCTGGCAGGCGACCACGGATTTTCCGCCCTTTATCCTGATCTTTTTGGACACAGCGGAAAAGGGGATATCCTTTGGAGAATGAGGGTCTTCGTGGCACTGGAGGCACTTGGTAAATGCCTTGCCGTGAGGAGCACCATGGCACCTGGCGCATTTAGGCATTATCTCCGCATAATTGTTTTTGGGAGGAATATAGGCATGAAGCTTGGTGTGACAATTCAGACAGTCGAATCTGTGCCTGCTGTTGCTTTCCTTTAACCTGGTATATTCACGCTTGTGGCAGGCGCCGCATTCCACCGGTTTCATGGATCTTGGTTCCTGCTGATACAGCTCAGCTCCTGTCTGATCTGATTTTTCTTGTTCAGATTCTGCTACAGTTTCAGCAGGCTGTTCCTTCTGTACCTGGGTGTCCTTTGCTGGCTGGGCATGTTTTTCAGTTTTGACAGGCCCCTGAATCTGCTTTGCACAGGCGGCACACAAGAACAAGGTAAACATGGCAGCCAGAACCAAAAGGCAACCAGCCCAAATCTTGCTTTTCATAATCTCCTCCTTCAATCTATTTGACCAGCGCATGCGGGTCATTATGGCAGTCAGTGCAGTTTTTGAATTTCTGCATCATTGGAGCGGGATGAGGCACTCCGTGACAATCCTGGCAGGCTGGTTTCATACCGTGCTTGGCTTTATGACAGTAAACACATTTCAGTTTGGAATGCTTGGTATTGCTGGATTCGAGTTCATCTACCAGGTCTCCATGGCAGGCTCCGCAATCCTGGTTCGGAATATTATCGCCGTAAGCAACATTCAGAGGCTGGTGTACCTTGTGGCAGGAGACGCAATCCTTGAACTGCTGCCCCTCACGGTGGGGTTCATGGCATTTCATGCAGTCTGGAATGTAGCCATGCTTGGTATGGCAGTAAGTACAGTCAATCTTGCTGTGGGCGCTGGGATTATTCTTGACCTCTTCCACCTGCTCGGGGTGGCAGGTATTGCAGGCTGCGATATTGCTTTTTTCACTGAAAACGATATTTAGTGGCTGATGAGGGTTTTGATGACATTTCAGGCAGCCCTTAAGCTCAAAATGTGCTTCTCCCTGGTGACATTTTGAACACTCTGGTATTATCTGTTCTGCCGGCACCAGCGGGGGATGTCCTCCCTCGTGGCAGTCAAGGCATCCGACCGCTGTTTTATGCTTTCCCCCTGCCTCCTGGTTCTCGTGGACTACCTGTGGATGACATTTGACACAATCACTGTTCTGCAGCTTGGTCTGAGAATTATCATCTCCACATGAACCATTTCCTGCAGAAAGACAAAGTAGTGCGGCCAATAGGATTGTAGCGATGAAAACGGTTTTCCTCATAACTCCTCCCTCTTCCCTTTAGGATTAAGGCCGAATTAAAAAGCAATCCGACCCAATAAGCTGTTAATGTACCAGGAGCATTTTGAAAGTGAATAATGACTCATGTTGTGTTGCAAATATTTTTACTTCCTTAATTAAAGAACGCAGTCCATTTTAGTTTTTTCAGATAAAAAACAGGACAAAAGACTCTCCCCTCACTGCCCGGCAGTTGCCTGAAAACACAAATAGTCTAATATTTAGTAAATAAAAGCACCATTTTTTCACAAAGTCAAGACAATGAAGCTTCTTTAAAACGCAATTTTTACACCTTAGTCTTTGTTATTTCAAGCAATATGATTGGCCGGAATGCAGGAAAGGCGTTTTTCCAGAAGTGGGCAAAAAGAGCTTACAGGGAATTGCCGGGATATGAAAAAATCATCCAGGCATATAAAAACGGGTGTGTCTTAATCCAGACTTCGGTAGACTCCTGCGCTGAAGTCAAAGGGAATGTTCTTTCTGAGGTACAGGTCCACCCACGTATTGACCTGTGCAATTCTGGATTTTGGAACAAATACTATATCATAGGGTTTGAGCTCTATGTTTTGTGATGTGTCCTCTCCAGAGCGGATTTTTTCCACGTCTACGGCAATTATAAACGGTTTTCCCAGGCCGTTTCTGCGTATTACAAGGACTTGGCTTTCAAGTGCGCTATCCATCACGCCACCTGCGCTTGCCAGTGCCTGAAGGACATTCATGTAGCCGCCCATGGCAACCAGTCCGGGGTTCTTGACCTGCCCGTCAACAAAAATCCTTCTGGATCCTGATGACTTGACAATTACGGAGATTTCGGGCTCCTTGATGTGAGCCGCATACCTTCTTGAAAGGATTCGGGTCAATTCTTCAGGCGACAGACCTGCTGCAGGGACATCATGAACCAGCTGCAGAGAAATACGGCCATCAGGCCTGACTGTCACCCTTTCATTCAATTCACGGTTATAAAAGAACTTGATGTCAAGTTCATCTCCGGCGCGGATGACATATTCAGGGATAGAGGCATTGACGGACTGGTCAGGCAGGGGCATGTTGCCAACCTGCTCAGGAACCACGGGCTCTTTCACCAGGGAATTACTGCAGCCTTGAAGGAGCAATACCGCAAAAAATGCAGCTGCAATTGAGAGCAATACGGGTTTTTTCGGCAAAAAGGTGCTTCCAGGGATGGAAAATATTGCTTTAGGGATAATCAACATCAGGAAGTTCCTTTTTTACTGACAAACAGGTAATCGTAAAACAAGGCATAAGACAAGCTTAAGGCAGACCCGAGTATGACTCCGATTAAAATATTCAAGCCTTTTTTGGGCCTTACAGGCTTGACTGGCAGGAAGGGTTTTTCAATAACGGCAATGCTTACCATCTTCTGATTATCCATGGCCTCCAGAATCCGTGTTTCTTCAAGCCTGCCAATGAAGTTTTTATAGCTTTTTTCGTTTATTTCCACGTTCTCCTTGAGCATGTTGAGCACGGCTTCTTTTTTGCTGAATCCCTTGAGCTGATTTTCTATTTCTGTAAGCTGCTTCTCCAACACCTCATTTTCTGCTTCCTGTCCTTTTTTGTCAGCTTCAGCCTCGATCAAAAGCCTTTCGAGGTATTGGTGAACATTATTCTTACCCCTTCTATTGTTGACGGTCCTGTTTTGGGCCTGGGTATCCAGGAAATTTTGCACAGTATGGATTTTCGCCCTTACGTTTTTAACCAATCTGTTATTTTCAGGGTATCTCTGGAGAAGGTCTCTTTCTTCCAGCTGAAGGGCAAGGAGGCTGGCTTTGGCAGTATCGATGTTATTGCTTTCAGCCTTTTCCTTAAAGATAACCACATCAACTGGCACATAGGTGGACCGTTTTTTGAGGGCCGCTATCTTTTGTTCCAGCTGTCTTACACGTCCCTTCCCTTGAACAAGAAGGGCCTGAATTCGTGAATATTCCTGGAGCAGGAGCTGCTTTTGGTCCTTTAATGAGATTATATGGTTTTTTAGTTTGAACGCCTCCAAGTCTGCCTGTGATTTTAACAGCTTGTTCTTGTAGGTTTGAAGCTGTTCTTCCAGAAATGTTATCTTTGGACTTTTGAAAATCTTCAAGTGACGATTCCTGAAAAGATCTTCGAGACAGCTGACGGCCTGGACTGCGGTTTCCGGGTCTTTATGGCTGAAAGTAACCTGTATTACACCCGAGCCCTTCACGTGTATGACATCCAGGTCCTTTTTAAACCTGGCAACAGCGAGCGAGAGCTTTTCCTGGTCGCTCCTTTTATCATCATATATCTTTGGATAAAGTTTATCCATTCCAACGGATTTTATAACCTCGGATATCAATTCGGAACTTTTAAAGATCTGGAGTTCCGTGTTGATAATTTCCTCCCTGTTGAAAGAGAGCATGGGCTGAACGTCTCCCTGCTGCAACAGGTCAACCGGCCGGTAAATATATTCTCTGCCGTATTTAACCATTACTTTTGATTTGATTTCATAAACAGGTGATTGGATAAATGTCCAAACTGTCACCAGGAGAACTGTTCCAGCAAATATGAAAAACATGCCCCGCTTACGCCTTGACGCAAGTTGAAGGAGATCCTGAAGGCTGCTGTTCGCTGTATGGTTTGTGGTCACTGATTCCATCTAGGCCTGTATTGTTCCTTTGGGAAGCTAAGTAAAAAAAGTGTTGCCAACAGAGAAACTGCAGGGCAGTCTGTTTTTATATTTTTACACAAAATTTTATTTTATCTTCTGTCATTGTTAAATTTTTTATTTACCAAATCTTGAAAATGTTTACAATATTTTTCCTGAAGCTTTTTGTTACAGGCGAAGGGCCTGGAGTTTTTTGGTTTTAAATTCCTTGAACTGAAGAGAGGTGAAATTGAATTCTTGTTTAAGATTCCTGGCATACACAAGACCGACTAAACAGGGTAATGTTTCAGTCCTTTCAATGTATTTCACAACCTGGATACAATGGCTAATTCCAAGGTAAATTCAGATAAGCCCGGAATAAACAGGGATAAATTCCAAAAACCATGAAATTAAAGCCAGCCGTCCTGGGTGCGGCCATAGCAGCTTCTATCTTTATATTGATTTTTCAGCCCTCTTTTTTCTCCGGCAGCCAGGAAAAAATAGCTGCGGTCTGCCTTCTTTCAATCTCTTTTTGGGCAACTGGAATAATCCCCCAGCACATAACCGCCCTTTGTTTTTTTGTTGTATGCCTTGTGTTTTCTCTTGCAAGGCCTGAAGTTGTATTTTCAGGATTTGCCTCCTCGGCTGTTTGGCTGATCTTTGGAGGTCTTGTTATAGGCTCTGCCATAACCACTACCGGGCTGGGCAGGCGACTGGGAAAGTTCATTGCGCAGCACCTGCACGGCTCATACGTGAAGATCATTGCCGGTTTGGTGGCAGGCAGCGTTTTTTTCAGCTTTCTGATGCCCTCTGCAATGAGCAGGGTGGTGCTGCTTGTGCCCATATCCCTGGCTGTTGCCGATTTTTTCGGATTTCAAAAGGGACGCAGGGGGCGTACCGGTATTGTCCTGGCAGTCATTCTGGGTTCATTTCTGCCGGCCTTTGCCGTTCTGCCTGCCAATGTACCCAACATGGTTTTAATCGGCGTATCTGAAAACCTGTTTCATGAAAGCCTGCTTTATGGACCCTACCTCCTGCTTCATTTTCCTGTCCTGGGCTTATTAAAGGGGTTGTTGATAGTGCTTTTAATTGTCTGGCTCTTCCCGGACAGGCCGGTGCAGGTCAAGAACAACAAAACCCGTGGAATCCCGCCTCTTTCGCGTGATGAGAGGCTGCTGACCGTTACTTTGTTCGTACTACTCCTTCTGTGGATGTCAGATTTCCTGCATCATGTATCTCCTGCATGGGTTGCCCTGGCAGGAGCAGTGTTCCTCATGTTTCCAGGCGTGGCCGTATTTGACAGCAAGAGGTTCAGCAGGGATATCAACTGGGCTTCCATCATTTTTGTGGCGGGAATTCTTGGAATGGGCTCGCTTATTAGCAGCTCGGGTACGGGCCAGGCCCTGGCACACAGGATTTTAGGAATGCTGCCCCTTAAACCAGGGCATGATTTTTCAAATTATTTATCCCTAAGCGTTGCAGCAACAGCCACAGGAGTTGCAACCACATTGCCTGCAATGCCGGCAGTATTCACGCAGTTTTCTGAAACCCTTTCAAAGGCTGCAGGAATACCTGTTACGAGCATTCTAAACATCCAGGTGCTGGGCTTTTCAACCGTACTCTTTCCTTACCAAGCCCCTCCCATAGTGGTAGGAATGCAGCTGGCAGGGGAGAAATTTTCCCATGCCACGAGGATTTGTCTTATCATGGCCGGCATCACCGTGGTTGTCCTGTTCCCACTTGATTTTCTGTGGTGGAAACTTCTGGATATGATATGAAATCCCATGCAGCCTTAAAATACTTTGATAGAGAAACCTAAACAAAGATCCAATTTTTCTTGGACAATTCAGCTAATAAGGTTTTTTATAAGCGCATCCAACTTTGAATTTTATTGATATGACAGATCAGGAGGCTTTCATGATGAAAAGGACAGAATTCTTCTTTATCTTCATTACTATAATATTTTTGCAATTTATAATTTGCGATTCGGCTATTTCGTGTGTAGGCCGAATATTGAATCTGGCTGTAGATTCATCTCCTGATCAGCAGACTGTAGGCAATGTTCTTGCAGTTTTCATAAATGAAAGAACTGGTACCACGGTGAATCTGAAATCGTGCTCAGATATCCATGAATGCCAGGATATGGTTAAGAGGGGGGATGCGGATATATTCATCAGCTATACAGGACCTGCCAGTTCAGCCATTCCCGGGATAAGGCAGGGTAATACTGCCCAGGAGACCTATTCACTGGTAAAGCAGTATTTTATACATAATTATTCCATGATATGGCTTAGGCCTTTTGGTTATCATGGACCCGTTGATCAGTACCTGCAATCAGACTCTGACCAAGATTCTCTGGCAGCAGCAGTCATTACCAGAAAGGTCCTTAATAAGTTTCCAGTACTCGACAGGGTGATAAACAAGTTGAGCGGCAAGATAGACGATGCCGTCTTAAAAGAGCTGGTGCAAAGTTCTGATTCAGGCAAAGATAAAGCTGCCATCAAAAAATTTCTCAAACAGAGAAACCTGATTTAAATGGCAGCACAAAAGTCGTCTTGTTCAGCGGGCTTCCAGCAGCACCCTTTCCGTCTTCCTGATTCAATTGAGAAACCAGTTTTGTGTCCTAGTGACAGTTTTAAAGGAATAGTCTTCTTGTTTGGCGCCGGCCGACCCATCACTCTCCTCAATATCTTATATAAACAATTATTTTTTTGTGATTTAATAATTTTCTTTAATATTTTATCTTTGTAGTTGAAGCTGGAATTTAAGAAGAACTCTAACAGTTAGATTGCGTTTAACTTGACAATAATGTTTTTGTTTGGGAAAATAGACTAGTATTTTTGTACTAACGGAAACGCGGGCAGATTATCATTGATATGGATCCCAATAATATATATATCAAGGCAATAACAATAATTTTAGGTGTTTTTATTTTCGCCCTTTCTGGGTGCAGCAAAGAAGATAAGGGCTCCAAGTTCACCAGTCAAAAACCTGTCCGCATAGGCTTCATGATTTGCGACAGCCGGGAACAGTCCCGGGCAAGATTTGCTCCTCTTACTGCCTATCTTTCTGAAAAGACAGGCAGGAAATTCGAAATGGTCCTGGCAAATACGTTCGAATTTGAAGATCTGGCCCAGCAAAAGAAGGTGGATTTTGTCCATGTCAATTCCATAATCGCCATAATGCTCAATAAGAGATTCGGCATGAAGCTTCTGGCAGTAGATGTTCGCGGACGAAATGGCTACAAGTCAACAGGAACCATAATTTCGCTGAAAGACAGCGGTATAAAGACCATAAAGGACATGAAGGGAAAGAGCATGATTTTCGGACCTGCCCTGGCTCCCTTCGGCTTTATGGCCCAATATGCAATGCTTTTGAAGCATGGATTTGACCCGGAAATCGATTTTTCACTTTATGCCATCCCCATGGGCTCTGCAAAGCATGAAAAGGTGATTTATGGAGTTTATTTTGGCAAATATGATGTGGGGGCGGCTCCCAGGATCGATCTGGACCAAATGATTGAAGAACATAAGGTTCGCAAACAGGATTTCAACATTATAGCCGAGAGCATACCCATGCCATACTGCACCATTGGTGCCATGCCCCAGGTTGATCCTGTTCTTCAGGAACAGGTTTTGGAATTGCTTTTAAATTTGAAAAAGGATGAGACAGTCCTGGTAGACGGGGAGGTACTAAAGGTGCTTAAGCGCATGTGGATAGACGGCTTCGTCAAGGCCGTAGATAAAGAATATGACCCCATACGCGATAGGCTGAAACTCTGCAATATGGCTCCATATCGTAAAGATTGACTGTGAAAGAGACGTTGGTTTTAGGCGGAATTTGATTCTGATACTGATCTGATGACCATGAAATGTTTTGAAGCTGCAGTCTGTATATTGGCCTGTATTGCAATGTGTATCGGCCCCTCCCAGGTGTTTGCCCACGGTGACATATCTAAGTTCCCCCCTTCCGTACAGATTTTGCAGTACAACATGGTCCTTTTCATGAACCCTGATGACCTGGAAACCAGGAACAAGCTTGGCATGGCATACTGGCTGGCAGGACAGATGGAAGAAGCTCAGAAACAATTCGAAAAGGTTCTGAAAAAGGATTCCCGTAACTTCAATGCGTTGGATGGTCTCGGGCTGGTCTTCATGAAAAAGAATGCCCTTGAAAAGGCAATGCAATATTTCAACATTGCAGAAAAGGTAAATTCTTCTGATATCCTGGTTCATGTACATAAGGCCGTGGTTTTTGAGAAAATGGGCAGGAAGGTGGATGCTGAACAGGAATTTTCCAGGGCTGAAACCCTTGCCCAAGGGCCTGCAGACAAGCAGAAGATAAAAGACGAGATTAAGATGCTGACCAAATCCGGAGCGGAGAGATCTTAATGGTAAAGCTGGCAAGATTCTTTTTCTTTGTTCTGAATGTTTTTTTTCTCCTTTATTCATCTCCAGCTTATGCAGTCCAGGAAATAAACAGCAAGACGGAAATAACTTCTGACACGGTGTGGCAGGGAGACATCCTCCTGAAGGGGGATGTGAGGATAAACAGGGGGGCTACTCTGATAATCCTTCCCGGGACCAATATCAGATTTAAAAAGATTAAGGATTTCGGGCCTGATAAACTCAGTCTTGATAAGGCAAATCATTTCCCCAGGGCCGAACTGATTGTCAGGGGCAGACTTATCGCCCAGGGATTAAGGGACAAGATGATCACCTTTACCAGCGCTGAAAAAAGGCCGTCTGTCTCAGACTGGGGAGCCATTAATTTCATCGGCAGCAGGGACAATATCCTGGAGTTTTGCAGCATCAGTTACGGTCATACCTCAATACACTGCCATTCAGCACAGGTGCTGGTCAGCCGCTGCAGGCTGCACGACAATGGTGTTGCCATAGGAATGAAAAATATACGGGGTATGGATATAAAATGTGCTGTACCCGTTGTTTACAACAGGATCTGGCAAAATGGCGGCGGCATATTGATCGGGGGATCTGCCAATTCTATAATATCCCATAATCAAATCACAGAAAATAAATTCTTCGGCATCTTTACCAAGAAAAGCGGTCCATGCTGCATCCGCTTCAACAATATTTTCAAGAACGCAAAAGGGATCATCTTGTATTCCGTCCCCCGGCTCATATTAAGAGAGAACAATATCTTTGATAACTCAGATTATAACATCTCCCTCTTGGAAGGTCAGGAGCAGGATGTTGATGCCCGCTATAACTGGTGGGGAAGTACTGATTTGAAAAAGATTAGAAGCAGCATCAAGGATGCATCCAGTGATAAGGGCCTTGGTCGAGTCAGGATATGCAACTTTGCCAATGAACCCGTTTCAGGAGCCGGACGGTTTTAGTCCCTGGATCTAGATCAAGATTGCTGCTCCACTTCATAAATGGCGAACCATATGGAGAATGAAGGGGTGGATTGGTTTTTCCGAGTGAATACTGCTGTTCTGATTGTGCTTGTTGCTGTTACTGCCGGCATGATTGTGCAGCACGAGCTTGAATTGAAGGCCGACTCTAGCCACGGCTCACCAGGTATAAATACCCTTCAGAAGAGATATGAAGAACAGCTGGCCAAGAAGGCCTGGCTTTATAAGGATGTCCTTTATCTTGAAAAAAAAGGGGATTTCGATCAGGCCGTTTCCAAGGTTTTAAAAATCCTAAAAGATCATCCCGATGATGCCTACGGCCTTGTACTGCTTGGAAGGCTTTACAGCCAGCAGGGACAAATTGTTAAGTCAGTCCGCAGCTATCGCCGCGCTGTAGAATTGGATCCGGATTACGTTGACAAGACCACGCCTCTCTATATAGGTGACGAAATAATGAAGCTGATTTCAAGTGCCAGAGGAAAGCTGAACAGGGAGAAAAAACTGAAACCTGAAGATAAACAGATTCAAACTGCCATAAACGATATCTACTACCTTCAACGCAGAATAGCCGGAGGATGCGAATAGAGGTGTTTAAGAGCTTCTTTGACGTTTCCATTATTACCGGTGCTGTCCTTGGCGCCGGCTGTGTCGTTCTTTCATACCTGGGCAACCCTGTAAATTCAGGTATCTGTCTTTCCTGTTTCCTGGAAAACCTTGCCGGGGCCATGCAGCTTCACTCTCATGTCAGAATGAGCTATCTCAGGCCGGAATTGATCGGTTTTGTACTTGGATCATTTGCCATGGCAACGGCAACAAGGCGTTTTCAGGTGACTGGAGGCTCTTCTCCCATTATACGTTTTTTTCTGGGTTTTTTTATGATAGTGGGCTGTGCGGTGTTTATAGGATGCCCAATTAAGATGATTCACCGGCTGGCTGCAGGTGACCTGACGGCCTGCGCTGCCCTCCTGGGTCTTATGCTTGGTGTATGGCTTGGGGCAAGGTATATAAAGGCCGGGGTTGCCCTTGATAGAGTGAGAAAGCTTCCCAAGATAAACGGATACATCTTTCCGTTGTTTGCCCTGAACCTGCTTCTTTTCCTATTTATGAAGCCTGCCTTCATCGTATTCGGCCAGACTGGTCCTGCCGCACTGCACGCACCTGTACCTATCTCCCTGGCAGTGAGCTTCGTAATCGGCTGTCTGGCACAGCGTTCAGGATTGTGCATAACCGGTGGCTTCAGAAACCTGTTTCTTGTTCGCGAGGGCACCTTGTTTAAGGGGGTGCTGGCTGCGTTTCTGGGGGCATTGGTGCTCAGCCTTGTGCTGGGACAGTTTCATCTGGGTCTGAACGGTCAACCCGCCTCTCATACCAGTCATCTGTGGACATTTTTAGCCATGATGCTGGTAGGGTTGGCCTCGGTAATAATAGATGGTTGTCCCTTCAGACAGGTGATCAAGGCAGGCCAGGGGGACGTGGATTCGGCTGTTACGTGTTTTGGCATGCTCACAGGTGCGGCTTTGGTCATTGGTTGGTCAATAAGATCAACGTCTGCAGGGCCGACTTTTTACGGAAAGATTGCCGTGCTGGCAGGGCTCATGGCATGTGTAGTTTTAGTCATGTATTATCGGAGGTCTCCAGCGGCTGTCAGGTAGTGCCAGATAACCTGTTTTTAGGAAAAATTTATAGGGGTAAGGTGATAATGCTCTGGTTTAAAAAGAAAAAAGAAAAAAAGAAAGAATACACAGGAAAGCCTGACCGCGGACTCCTGATTTTTGCGCATCCCACAACGGTAATTTCGGTTCAGGAGCTTTTAAGAGACGAAGGGTATGACATAAGGGTGGTCAGTCCGCCTCCCACATACAGAACAGGCTGCGATTTGAGCGTCGAGTTTCCCTTTGATGCAGAATCAGCAATAGTTGAGCTTCTCCACCGGGTGGGACTGCCACCAATGGATGTGGTGCCCATAACATCCAAGGGCACCGAGCCCCTCCAGTTCGTCAGGGTGAAGGATTTCGGCAGGTATCTTATGGTGCGTGCAGCCAACATGAAGATTACCGTGGACAAGGAAAGCCGCGAAATCGTTAATATTTCGGGAGGTGGTTGCCCGGATGTCCCATTTCTTGCCACGTCCATGCTGGGCAAAAGGCTCCGCGAAGCCCCGGACCCGGGTGAAGTAGGATTTTCCCTTTGCGCATATTCTCTCAATACGGCAAGAGAAGAAATGATCAGGCTCATAGGAGACTGACGGATGTTGCTTTTAGCAGGATCTGTACCCGTGGAAGGTCTTTCCCTTGTCATGGGCCACATCGATTATTCTCCTGAAGGTATTGAGATTGGCGGCAGAAAACTTGGAATCAACAGGGGCAACGAAGCCATGATGACTGCAGCCTGCCAGGTTTGCGAGCTGTTGGGATGTGAAAGACCAGTAGGTCTTGTAGCCGGTGATATAGGAAAAAGGGAAGGAAGCGAGGCCATTTATCGATATCTCGAGGAAAATCTTCCCATTCTCCAGCTTAGTGTAATGACCCTCCATTACATAATGCCTGATTTGAAATTGAATAAACGGGTGCTGCAATCAGTAAAAAAAATGCCCAGGAAACCGGTGCTCATAGCAGATGCCGGTTCCATGTATGTGGCCAAGGCGGGTGGAGATGCCGTATTTTACGATGTTTTTACACCTGATATCGGAGAACTGACCTTTTTGGCTGATGAAAAGGCCGACCATCCTGCTTTTACCAGAGGTGCTATTTTCCATATGGAAGAAAATGTCACGGAGCTGATTCAACGGGCCTATGCGGCTAAAAATGCGCCAAAGACCATGTTTGTAAAGGGGAAAGTGGATTACATCTGTCATGACGGCAATGTGGTGGATACAATCGATTCTCCATGTGTAGAAACCATGGAGGCGGTAGGAGGTACCGGGGACCTTATCACCGGCATGATCAGCGGCCTGATTTACGCTGGAAAGACTCCGGTGGAGGCATGCATGGTGGCAGGCAGGGCAAACAGGAGAGCAGGAGAGCTTGCTCAACCTAATCCTGCTACGCAGATTTCGGAGATTCTGGCATATATTCCCCAGGCCCTTTCAGAAGTGCTTGAATCATCACGATAAGAATATCATGGCACGCGTTATAATTCCATTTCCTTATAGAAAATATACTGACAACGAGCGAGAAATTGTCATCGATGCCCCTGACCTGGAAGGGACCATGAAAAGACTTGTCCAGATGCATGAAGGTCTAAACGTGCTCTTTGAGCAGCCTAAGCTTCTTTCCATCTTTGTAAACGGCAGACTTGTCAAGGTCCAGCAAAAGGACTGGTCTCAGATAAGTCTTAAACAAGACGATGAGATTTCTCTTATTATTCCCATAGCGGGGGGTTGACAAGGTCGAATTCTGTGACAGGTTTATCAAGTCTTAAAAACATATTTCTCCCTGAGGCCCTCTGGGATGATGTAAAGTCGCACTGCCGAAGAAAACTGGCGGGAGAATATCTGCCGGGTGAAACCAGGGTGAAACGAGCCTATGGCATGCTTGCAGGGACATTGGATGGTGACGCGGCTCATGTACTGAAAATTTTTTATTTTAAGAAAAATGCCAGGATGCACGAGCCACTTAAGAGCTATATGGATGACGTTATGAACAGATATGCCGTGGCCTCCAAGACCCCGCTTTCCCAGAGGGGATGGATAACCGACCCTGAAGAATTGAGGGAGTGTTACGAAATATGCGACAGAGATGATTTGCTTGCCATAGGCACCTATCACATGCACATTGTTCCATGGGATCATGATCGGCTGCGCGATACGCCCACCAAACTGGACATGATTCTGGCCAAAAATTCGAATCTTTTCAGCTTTATTATCTCCTTGGTGGATCCATCACGGCCGATTATTCGGGCCTTTTATGAAGGCATTAGGGAAAAAGAGGTCCCCATTATTATCAGTTGACCTGCAGTCGATGTTGTCCTTGGGAGCATCCTGACGCTTACTTAATATCAGGGATTCCATGTAAGATGGAATCAAGATCAGTTTTTAACCCTATGGAAGAGGCTTAAGCATGTCTGTTCATCCGATTGATTTTCACCTGAATCAGGATGTTTTCAGTACGCCGGAACAACGGGAGATATTCGAAGAAGAAGCTGTTTTCCAGAGATGGCTTGATTTTGAAGCAGCGCTTGCTTCAACCCTTGGAGACAAGGGCATTATCCCCGGGACTGCAGCTCGGGAGATAGTTGAAAATGCCCGTTTTGACCGGTTGGATAAGTCTTTAATCAGAAAAGGTTATGGAAAAAGCCGGAATTCTTTGGTCCCTCTCTTACAGGCCTTGAGACATGCCTGCAGCAGCGAGGCTGGACAATATGTTCATTACGGTGCCACAACCCAGGACGTCATTGATACTGCTGAAATCATTGGAATCCGCCTGAGCCTTGGACTTATGTACAAGGATCTTCGAGAAATAGAAACAAATTGCCTGCTTCTTTCAGAACGGTACGCCGACACACCCATGGCAGGAAGAACACATGGTCAGCAGGCCCTTCCAATCACATTCGGTCTCAAGACTGCCGTCTGGCTTAAGGAGATCAGGTCCCATATCCATAGGATAAGAGATCGCCATTCCGGGCTTAGATATGGTCAGTTCGGCGGTGCGGTTGGGACCCTTGCAGCTCTCGGAGAAAACGCCCTTGAAATTGCAAGCCATACATTGAGGCTTTTGGGCCTCGAGCATGACCCATTGGCATGGCATACGCGGCGCGATGCAATCGCGGATACAGCCTGCTGTCTGGCCATGCTTTCTTCCACGTTTTCAAAGATTGCAAACGAGATTTACCAACTTCAGAAATCGGAGATCGCCGAACTCTTTGAAGCGGCCCCGGGACAGCCTGCAAGTTCTACCATGCCACACAAGCGTAATCCCGTTTTGTGTCAAAGGGTTCAGGCACTTTCAAAACACATTCGAGCTCTCTCTGCGGTTGCAATAGAGAGCATGTGTCATGAACACGAAAGGGATCCAAGGTGCTTGTGGGCCGAATGGCTGTCAATGCCTCAAATATGCATTTATACAGGTGCGGCTGCCTCTTATATGAAATCAATCTTGTCCTCATTGGAAATAGACACTAAACGAATGTACGAAAACTTGAGATCTAAAGGTGATTTTATAGCTGGGGAATGGCTTCTTTTCAGGCTGGGAGAAAAGATAGGCAAGATGAATGCAATGGAAAAGTTGAACAAAATCGTGGAAAAGGCAAAAAAAGAAGACAGAAACATTGGCGAGCTGGTGATGGAAGATCCCGGGATAGGAGGTCTTTTCAGTAAAGGAGATCTTTTTATGCTGGACAGTCCCGAAGCCTACACGGGCCAGGCGGTAAATATCATAAACCAGGTTGCAGGCCAAATCAGGAGATCAAGGGCTGAAGACCCCCAGGAACTTTAGTTTGTTGCAATTGAGGCAGACTGCTGCCTTAAACATTTAAAACCATTTTTCCACGTGCAAAGGCCAAGAATATGACCAGGTGCAGTCCTGCAAGCCATATAACAGACTCAAGATTTTATTCCAGAGGATATGCAACACCTGAGGTAAAGAGGATCTTTTGCGATTTATACAGATATCAGCGCTGGCTTGATGTCGAGGCCGTATTGGCAGTGACTCAGGCCTCATTGGCCATTATTCCAGACAGTGCAGCCCGTGACATAAGCTCCAATGCAGACATAAGAAAACTGGATCTTGAGACAGTAAAAAGAGAGCTTGAGAGTACCAGTCATTCCCTCCTGCCCCTCTTGAACGCCCTGGCTGTGAAATGCAGAAAGTCCAGCCGGGGATATATACACTACGGGGCAACTACGCAGGATATCCAGGATACCGCCCAGGTTCTTGAGATCAGGGATGTCCTTTTAATAGTTCACAGGGATCTTGTCTCTATAATGAGGCGGCTGGCTGCCTTGGTGGAACATTTCAAAGACGTGGTAACAGTAGGACGTACTCACACCCAGGATGCACTTCCCATGACACTGGGTCTCAAGATGGCCGTATGGCTTGATGAGCTGGCCAGGCACCTTGAAAGGCTGGAAGAGACAAGAAAAAGAATCCTGGTCAGCCAGCTCTTTGGAGGGGTCGGTACCATGGATTCATTCGGTCCAATGGCACCGCAGCTGTTGGAGAGGTTCTCCCGCAGCCTGGAGCTAAAACCGCCTGATACTCCGTGGCATAACTCCAGGGACCGTTTTTCGGAATTTTTAAATTTGCTGGCTTTGATATGTGGAACCCTTGCCAAGATTGCTGAAGAAATAAGGGGGCTTTCCAGAAGCAGTCTGGGTGAAATGGAAGAACCTTTTCACCATGGTAAAATAGGTTCCAGTACCATGCCCCACAAGAGAAACCCGGAAATGTGCGAACAGGTGGCAGTACTTGCCAAGCTTGTCAGGGCTCAAGCCGGTCTGGGCATGGAGTGCCTTATAAATGAACACGAGAGGGATTACAGGGCTGTCAGGGTGGAATGGGCAGCCATAACGGATTCATGCCAGTATACCTGTTCTGCCCTTTCTCAAATGAAATTTATTTTGAACGAGCTGGTTGTGCATACGGACAGGATCCGTGATAATGTTAAGAATGCAGCACCCCTGATATGCAGCGAGGCCTTGATGTTTTATATCGGGGAAAAAATGGGGAAGGACAGGGCCCACCAGTTGATTTACGAAGCCGCCATGGAGGCTGCTGAAAAAAGGGGAGAATTTCTTGATATCCTCTTTAAAAAGGAGGGAATAGCCAGCTCATATTCCAAGGAGGAAATCAGGGCAATAATAAGTCCGGAGAGCCATGTTGGATTTTCAGAAAGACTTGCAGCTGGTGCTGCGGCAAAGGTTTTAAAAGATCTAGGCGAGCAGGATGTTGAAGTTGAAAGGCTGTGTCCCTTGGCCAGTCCAGATGGATCATGCAGTGCCGCATAAATGAGGGAAAGATTTGATAGATACAACAGGCAGATCCTGCTGGAGGGCTGGGGGGTTGACACCCAGGTAAGGCTGAGGAACAGCAGGGTTTTTGTTGCCGGGATAGGAGGACTGGGTTGTCCAGTAGCACTCAACCTGGCACTTGCAGGAATAGGCATAATCAGGATATGTGATTCTGACATGGTGGACATAACCAATCTTAATCGTCAGTTTCTTCACAGGGATGTTCATATAGGGGCCAAAAAGACGAGTTCTGCCAAAGAATGCCTCAGGGGATTGAACCCGGACTCTGGAATCGAAACAATCGATAAAAAGATCACTTCTGAAAATGTCAATGAACTGGTGGGCGACGCCCAGATTATAATAGACTGCCTGGATAACTTTGAGGCCCGTTATGCATTGAGCCAGTGTGCCCTTAAAAAGGGGATTCCCATGATCCACGGGGCTGTCTGGGGTATGGAAGGACGTGTGGCAGTCTTTCAGCCTCCCCACACCCCTTGTATTTCTTGTGTGTTTCCGTCCGCACCGGAATCCGAATGCACCCCTGTCCTTGGAGCAGTAACCAGTGCCACCGGCAGTATGCAGGCCATGGAGGCCTTAAAGTTTCTCTCCGGCAGGAAAATGGCACTTTCCGGCCGGATGTTAATCATGGATTTTGAGGCCATGAAATTCCAGGAACTGGAACTTGTCAGGAATCCATCCTGTCCAATATGCAGGCAGAGTTGATTAAAGGAGATGTCACGTCTGGAAAAGACAATAATAATTCTGGCCATTTTATTGGAATGGAGTTTCCCGTGCGGGCTTCGAGCGGATGATTGCGACAAGGCCTGGGAATGGCTGCAGGAGGCAACCGCCTCATTTCACGATGTCCACCGCCAGACATACTGCCTGGAAAAAGCCCTTGACCTGTGTCCGCTTCTGGTAGAAGCCAAGCTGAGGCTGGGAAAGATCCACATGCAGCAGGGCCGGCTGGGGCTTGCCCGAAGAGAGTTCGAACAGGTAAAGATCCAGATCCTTTCCAGCGATTTTCTCATGTCTCAGCCGGGCTCAAAGCAGCTGCTGGTAGATTCCATGCTAAATACGGCTGAAATCTACCGGATGCAGGGAAAACTGGAAGAAGCGGCCAGCCAGCTGGAGAAACTCCTGGAAAGCTTTCCTGATTGCAGGGCAGCACAGAATAATCTTCAATACATTTACAAAAGACTGCACAATTTCGATCTGAACCTGCTTCCTTACCACAGGATGGTTACCAATCCGTCCTTCAATCGAATCAGTGCCTTTCCCATGCCCAGGGGAAAACTTCTTTTTGACACATTGTTCCGTTTCTGGCACCAGACTGCAACCATTGCCGACGATATGTACGAGCAAGGCTCTCCGTTGTTCTACCCGGCAGAAGAACGCAGCGTTCATGTGAAGACCTTGATTATGGGCATGCGGTATGCGGTGACGGACAAATTGACCATGGGTATTATCGGGAAATATTTCTGGAAAACAGTGGATGTGAATCTGGAGTCGGTGCCGGGCCCTGATGCAAAGGCAGAATTCAATGTATCCGGCTTTGGCGACACTGTTTTTTTCACCAAATATCATCTTTGGGGCAAGAGAAAGACTCATCTTGCCTTTTTTCACCTTTTGTCCATTCCCACTGGAGATCAAAATGCTATCGGCAAGGACAAGGATGTCCGTCAGGAGGATGTCTGGCGCTGGATTCCGCTGGGCTCCGGAAGTGTAGATTTCATGCCTGGACTGGCCCTTAGTACAGAGCTGAACAAAGTCCAGACAAACATCAACGTTTCATACAAGTTTACCAACGGGCAGCATGTCGGAGATGAATTCAACATGGGAGCTGCCTTCCTGTATCCCCTTAATCCTTCGGTATACGGAGATCTTGAATTCAACTACCGTTGGCGGGGACATGTCAGAAGAAAGCAGCACATCCTGGCAATGAAAGGAAGGCCGGACGTCATAACACCCCAGCGGCTCCCGGGAGGTCCTGTGCCTGTAGATACCTGGGTGACCGACAAAGGCGGAAACAGTCTCTTTATTTCCCCCTGTCTCCAGTTTTTTGTAGCCGAAGGCCTGAAACTTGAGATAGGCGGCAGGGTTCCGTTGGTGAAACAGGAGAACGGCTGGATTGAAGATTATGTCATACACGCAGGCCTGTCCAAGAGGTTTTTTTAACAAATGGATATGAAAAAAGGCCAGCCGAGCAGCAGCACCAAACGCAACTTTCGCCTGATTCTTTTGCTGTGTCTGGTGCCCCTGATTCCTGTTTCCGGCTGCAGTCTTCAGGAGCGTCAGTTCCAGAGTTTTTTTCCTGCAGCAGGCTCCACCAGTACCGATGGTGTGAAAAGGGAGATGAAGACAGGGAATTTTTTGCCTGATCCCGGAATATTCAAGGCGGTCATGGAAAAAAATGAAATATATGAAAACAACAGAAGCGGCGTGAGAATTCGCGGTTCCCTGCCTGTAAGGGTGACAGAATGCGATATTTATGGAAACGGCAGAGGGGGCATCAGAATTGAAAAAAATGCAAATGTTTACGTGGAAAACTCCAGAATTTATGGAAATCAACGTGCAGGCTTGGATGCCAGGAATATTTTGAGACTGGATTGCAGGCACTTGGGTATATTTAACAACCAGGGCGCTGGGATACGAATCAGGAAGATTGAACAAGAAAGCTTCTGGGAAACCTCGGTTGGGATAATAGAGAGCGATATATTCTTAAACGGCCAGGCCGGCCTGTATGCCGCAGTCTCCTCTGATAGTGGCCTGCATATATACGCTTCAATGAATCAGATCCATGAAAATGCAAGGGCAGGCCTGCGTGTTGAAGGCCGAGTACGACTGGCCGCAGCCGGAAATGATATTTTCTCAAACGGCACTTCTGGTGTCTACGGACAAAGCAGGACATCTGGTTTTCCTGTCGTAGACGTGGTTGAAAACCGAATCTTTTTCAACAAGAAGGCGGGCATTTTTATCCGTGGAGGCTGTACAGGTTCCCTGGGAATCATGAATAACTGGATTTACAACAACCTGGAATCGGGAATCGCCTGTCTTTCCGCAACGGATACTTATTCCGCACCAGGGCCCATTAATATTTACCATAATACCATAGTTTCAAACGGCAGCAGAAATGAAGGGGCAGGGGTTAGAATTGACAGCAATGCCACGGCCGATATTGCAAATAACATCATTGTCTACAACATACGTACAGGCCTTCTGGTAACCCGCTGCGGCAACTTTTCCAGCAATCTTATTTTTGCAAACGGCCAGATCCCGGAATTTAACCGGGACAGGGACCACGCCTTCCTTTCAAGGAGGATGCAGTACGGTGGTTGTCCGTCTGAAGGCCGCGGAGATATACTGGCAGATCCGCGTTTTTCTGATCCTGACAATTATGATTTTTCCATTTTGGACACATCCCCGGCTGTAGATGCCGGCAAGTATCTGGATATACCATATCTGAAGACCTTTGATCACAGATGCATGGGAGCACTGTTAGTGCCCGGAATGGATAAAAGGGCAGCATGTCCATGAACCTGCAGGCAGTCTTTATCCTTTGGCTGTGTTTCCTGGCAGGGGCAGGATTTGTCTGGGCAGATGGGCTTTATCCTCCACATCCTGACAGGCTTACACGACAGGAATGTATGAGGTGTCATCCGATTATTGCAAAGCTTTTAAGGATAAACGGGGCTGGTCATAAACGGGTGGCATGCAGGAGCTGCCACCGGAAATTTCACGTTTATAAACCGGGGAAGACAGATTATCAGGATATTTTACCCAAGTGTTCCAGGTGCCATGGGCATCCGCACGGGAAAGAGTTGACAGATTGCAGCAGCTGTCACACTGAGGCCCACACTCCCCTTGATATCCCGGCAACCCTGTATCTGGCAGAGGGGTGCCGGGTCTGCCACCAAAAGCTGTATAAAGAGGTCATGACCTTTACCACCAAGCATTCTGAGTTTCACTGCACGGTTTGTCACCACACCAGGCATGGTTACATTCCGGAATGCCTGGAATGTCACCAGCCTCATCAGGGTGTGGTATTGGTCAAGGCGGGTTTCAAACCGGTTGCGACTTCGCTTGACGGCTGTAAGGCATGTCATCAAGCTCACAAGGCACTGAATGTCAGGTATTCCAATGAAAGATCCCCAGAGGATTGTGCCCTCTGCCACAGAAAGGCTTACGAGATGCTGAAAAAAAGCCGAACAAAACATTCCGCCCTGTCCTGTACGAGATGTCATCCTGACAAACACAAGACCATAAAAAGGTGCAGGCAATGCCACGGCCAGCCTCATCCTTCTGTCATGTTCAAAAAATTCGGTTCCTGCGGCAGGTGTCACGGTGTGGCTCACAGTATCGTCAAATAGCAGGCATGGAGACGGCATGAAAAGGTGTCTTTATATTTGGCTTGCAGTAACCATGACTGCAGGAATAATTACTGTTCAGGCCAACGCTGGTGACCAGGACCACGGGCTTGAATGTACGAATACCACAGCTGTCGAGATGTTCCTGCCGGATACGGGCCAGCAACATTGTTTTGACGATTCCAGGCTGATTCCATGTCCTAAGCCCGGTGAGGCCTTTTTCGGAGAAGACGGAAACTATCTCATCAATAAGCCTTCTTATTCGGTGATTGAACAGGGTCAGGAGTACATCGTATTGGATCAGGTTACTGGTTTGACCTGGAGGAAAATAAACTCCCAGGGTGCAACCTGGAGCGAGGCCCTGGATGCTGTGGATAGCCAATGTAGTAAGAGTGGAGAAAAGTGGAGACTTCCCACTATATATGAACTTGAAACCCTTGGTTCATTCGGTTCCGACCAGGGAATAGTCTTTGCTGTTTTCAATGCAGCCGGTGATGTAAGTGATTGTTTCTGGTCTGTTACCAGTCTTGGAAATACCCGGGAAGCCATTGGATACTGCTCTGCTGCCAATGAGGTAAAAATATTTGACATAGATGAAAAACTGAAGGTTCTTGCGGTAAAAGGTGCGTCTTTGACCACTGGAAGGTTTCTAAAGAGCACCAATGGAACAGTCACTGATGAAACCTCTGGCCTGATGTTTCAGGCCGATGAACAGGAACCCATGACATGGAAACAGGCACTAAAATATTGCCAAGGTCTCCAGCTCGGGGGTTTTACAGACTGGAGACTTCCCAATATCAAGGAATTATTAAGTATAGTGGTTTTCCGTGATAAGCTGCCCCTTGTAAACAGCAGGTTTTTTCCAGGAGCAAGGGCCGGAGCCTATTGGTCTAGCACGACCTGCGAGGATGCACCCTATATGGCCTGGGTTGTGGATTTTTCAAACGGAAAGCCTTACAGGGGCGGATTCAAGAACAGGCGTTATTTTGTACGTGCTGTCCGTGGAGGACGGGTTTTAACCCGGGACTGATAAGATAAGAGAGGCTCATTTTGGTGTCGCCCGTTCCTGTTCTTTTTCAGCATCCAGGAAGTCCTGTTTTGTAATTGTGAACTCGGCACTGTGTCCGGAATCTATCCTAAGAAGTATGGTCATATCATCTTTCACCGGCGGGGTGAAATGGAATAATCCCTTTTCATTGGTCTTTCCTTCCAGGAGTTTATTGCCGTTCTTGTCCACCACGTATATCTTGGCGTTTTGTATCTTGGTCCCACCCATGAAAAATGCTTCTACATGAACTTGCCCGTCTTGCACGTAGCACCATAGTACTGGAGAATGGCCGTATGCTGAGCCCATCATGAAGACAGATAAGACAACAGAACAGAGCAGTATTTTGCAGACACTGACTTTGTCAAATAATCTCCCCTCGGATTTCGCCATGGTTGTTCTCCTTTGCTCAACAAATTTTATAGATTTTGATTTTATAGATTTTAACATACAGGGCTAAAAAATGCTGCTCGACTTTTTGGGGGGCCTTCATCCCAAATTATGCACTTCAAATGCCGAACAAAATATTTTATTTAATAATTTAAGTGGGTTATCGTTAATATTATGCCAGAAAATATTCACTTAAATGGTGACAGGTTTCAACAGCAAAAACATTCGGCATTTGAGCCACAAGAGGCTCGCAATTTCACCGAATTTGTCCCGCGGTGCCGCGGGATCGGGCACTTGAAGTACTTATAGTACGTCTCCTTGCACCTTCGGCAAACTTACGAGCTGCATAATCCGGGTTCATGATCATGATGCTTGGAGAACAGGATCGAGTAAAGTCAGGAGCTTTCGCAAACATACTGTTACAACTGTTGGTGCTCATTTGTTCTCATAAAATTGAAGTTCTTTTTTGCTTAATGTGTGCTGCAGTACTATCCAGCTTCTCCAAAGCAGATAGTAGGGAGCATAGAGCAGATTCTGGTAAACTTTCAGGCTTGTTCTGGCAAGTATGAGACCGGCAGCCACATATATCAACAGCCCTGACATAACTGTTACCCAGATGAAAAAATTCAGATTGGGCCCATGGAAGTCAAGGAGCAGAAAAAGAATAAAAAAGAAGATTATTAGAAAGGCGTATATTGAAAAGGGCGGGATCAGCAGCTCCATGGCGCTGTCAAAATAACTCATATCCCGTTTTTTAATCCCTTCCAAAATGAGCTTGGCAAGATAGCTGTTTCGAATTTTGAATTTTCCGCCGTCCCAGCGTTTTCTCTGATGTCTTGCTTCCTTGAAGGTTTTGGGTATTTCAATATAAATCTTCGCTTCAGGTGCAAAAACAACCCTGACGTCGTTCAAGTGGAGGAACATGGTATATTCCATGTCTTCCACCAAAGACGTGGCAGTCCAGCCGAATTTCCTGATTACTTCGCTGGCGAAACACATTGTTCCGATCAAATTTGTGGTAAATCCTAATCTGGTTCTTCCTTTATATCGGAGGGTTCGGTTAAGGACCGAGCCAAGATAGGCAAGGCTTTCCATGGGCGAACGTTCAGGGTGGAGAATAATGGCATTGCACTGTACCGCCTTGGCCCCATTCTGGATGCGGTGACTTAATGCCTGTAGAAATCCTTTGTCTATGAATGTATCGGCGTCAATTTGCAAATACGCGTCAAACAGTTTTGAATTGTCAGCAGGGTTGCCTGCTGCAGCCTTTTCGTATTCCAGCAATTTTTCAAAGCCGAATTTAAGGGCAAATCCCTTTCCGAAGTCACGTGATTTCCTTTCCCAGCATACAGCTCCTGCCCTTCTGGCAATTTCAGCGGTATTATCATCGCAGTTGTCTGCTACAACAAATATCTGGTAGAGATCCGACGGATAATCGACGTTTCTTATACTATTTATGGTCCGCAAAAGTATGTTCGATTCATTATGGGCAGGAATAAGAATGGCAAATTTGATCTTCTTTTTGGTCTTATCCAGGGTCTTTCCCCCGGGCCACAGGGATGCTGCAGCCAGAAAATAGAGATATATAAGGGAAAGGAAAAAAACCACTCCGATTATAAGAAAAAGGATATCCATTGATGCTGCCTTTGGAAAAATTGTTCTATTATACGGTACAGCTTTTGTAAGGCAACAGCCAACTGTTTATCAGGCAGGTCTTTTCCGGCCTTCCGCTTTTTTTCTGCCCTTCCCAGAATACATCAGATACCCTCAGGTCAAAAGGCTCCATGCCGGAACGTTCTTGAAGTGTGTTCAAATTTATCGTCCAGCTGGCCTGTGGAATAGGACTTCAGAGAGCAATCTGCCTTGAACAGCACCAGCTCCTTGGCCTGTTGCCCCAGAAAATTCCTTTTGTTAGGTTCCATGAAATGATATAGTTCTTATAATTTTTTACCTATTCAAGAATCCTCGAGATGTGAGGCAGGGGGAGATTTTTAGATGCGGCATATGAATCTCTTATTTATTTGTTTCAATCTCTTTGTATCTCCAGGCAATTTAGCCGAATTTTTCCGCAGATTCTCTCGATATTTTTGGACACTCCGAAATAATCTCCAGTTCATGCCGACATTACATGCCATCAAGGGTGTTTTATGGTGATCTTGGAACGTCGAGATATACTGCTTCGAAGCTTCCAGCTTGCTGATACCTTTATTCTTGTCTGTTCATTTTCACTGGCCACCCTTGCTGTAAAAAATGAACTGGGCATAGTTTCCCTGGAAGAGTTTCTGGCCATACGAATAAGTCTGCAAAACCTGCTTCTGTTTTGCGGTCTTCTCCTCTCCTGGCACATCATCTTTTCCATGTCTGGTCTTTATTATTCCAGAAGACTTTCATCCTTTTGGATGGAGGTCGTTGACATAATTAAGGCCAATGCGCTGGCAACAGGATTTCTCTACGTGGCCGCCTTCCTATTCAATATAGTCCTGGTCAATACGCTTTTTATAATAGTATTTTGTGCTGCAAATATAACCTTGATGATTATTGTAAGATTTCTGCTCCGGTTTTTTCTCGGACGCGTCAGGAGATACGGCCGCAATCTCAGGAACCTATTGATAGTAGGAACAAACTCCCATGCTATTAAATTTGCTGAAAAGATCCTTGAGAAACCTGAACTAGGCTACGATGTGGTGGGTTTTGTCGACAAGGAGTGGGTATGTGCGGAATGCGAAGGCTATAAGCGCAAGTATCCCTTGATTCCGCTGCAGAAATTCGGGGATTATCTCAGGGAAAATGTGGTAGATGAAGTAATAATATGTCTGCCAATAAAACACTACTACGATATATACAGCAGAATAATCGATTTATGCGTTGAACAGGGAATAGTTGTAAGGCTCGTAGCAGACCTATTTTTTCTCAGCCTGGCAAAGTCCAGAATAGAGCAGTTCGGTGAAGATACCTTCATAAGCCTTTATACTGGCAACATGAACTCGGGAGCCCTCATCATCAAGAGATTCATGGATATCAGCCTGTCAATGGCCCTTCTTGTAATACTTTCTCCGGTTTTTCTAATAACAGCCATTGCCATTAAGATGGCATCCCCGGGACCTGTTTTTTTCATTCAGGAACGGCTGGGCAGAAACAAAAGGCTGTTTCGTCTTTACAAGTTTCGTACAATGGTACCAAATGCAGAGGAGATGCAGAAAGACCTGGAAAAATATAATGAAGCCAGCGGACCTGTATTCAAGATCAAAGACGATCCCCGCATCACACCCATTGGTAAATTTTTGAGGAAAAGCAGTATAGATGAACTGCCTCAGCTGCTCAATGTGCTTAAAGGAGACATGAGCCTTGTAGGTCCAAGACCCCTGCCGGTTCGAGACTATCGGGAATTTGATAAGCAGTGGTTCAACAGGCGCTTCAGTGTGAGACCCGGTATTACAGGTCTTTGGCAGATAAACGGCAGGAGCGATATTCCTTTTGAAAAATGGATACAGATGGACTTGAAATACATCGACCGCTGGTCTCTGGGGCTGGATGTACTCATTTTGATGAAGACAATTCCTGCTGTTCTTCTTGGCAGAGGTGCAGCGTGATGAGATCGGGCGAATAAGTGCCATGAAGATCATGATAAGCTATCCTCAGCTCCAGGGTAAAGGAAGCCCGATGCTGACTCAAAATCGTCAGTTCCAGTGGATGAGCCAAGGCTCCTATATTTATCCTCTTGTCATGGCATCTGCCGCCACGCTTCTTGCCAGGGAGGGACACGATGTCATCTGGCATGACGGCATTGCGGAACAACTGTCCTATGAGAATTTTCTGGAAGAGGTCACAAGTTCCAGGCCGGACATGATCATCATGGAGACCAAGACCCCAGTGGTCAAGCTGCACTGGTCTATTATCGACGATATCAAAAAAATAGATCCTGATATTAAGACTGTGCTGGTGGGGGATCATGTAACTGCCCTTCCTGAAGAATCATTTCGAAAGTGCTCAGTGGATTTTGTTCTCACGGGTGGAGACTATGATTTTGGACTCAAGGCCCTTGCAGATGCGCTTTACGGCAAGACGAAGCTGCCTTCTGGCACTTATTACAGGCAGGACGGCGGTATCAGAAACACTGGAGCATTTTCCCTGTCGGGTAAACTGGACAGCCTTCCTTTTATTGACAGGAAACTCACCAAGGCTCATCTTTATTTTGAAAAATGGAAAAAACGCGAACCCTTCAGGTACACCATGGCCGGGCGTGATTGCCCATGGGGCAGATGCAGTTTCTGTTCATGGACAACCCTGTATCCAAGCTTCAGAACACGCAGCGTCGAAAGCCTGCTGAACGAAATAGAAATGCTGGTTGAAGATTTCGGAGTAAAAGAAATATTCGACGATACGGGAAATTTTCCTGCTGGCGGTTGGCTCAAGAGGTTCTGTCAGGGCCTGATTGAACGCGGCCTCAACAAGGAAATCCTCTTTTCCTGCAACATGAGATTCGATTACCTGGTAAAAAGGCCGGAGCTGCTTAGCCTCATGAAAAAGGCAGGGTTCAGAAAGATGAAATCCGGCCTTGAATCAGCAAATCAGGCTACTTTGGACAAGATAAACAAGAATATCCGCGTGGAGGATATTGTAGAAGGTTGCCGGCTGGCATCCGGGGCCGGACTAAATATACAGCTTACAGTAATGGTGGGTTATCCCTGGGAGACCAGGAAGGATGCAGAAAGGACCCTGGATCTTGCAAGGAATCTCATGGCCAAGGGACACGCGGAAATGCTGCAGGCCACGGTGGTTGTACCCTACCCAGGCACCCCTTTGTTCAAAGAGGCAGTCAAAAAGGGCTGGATACGCTTCAATCCCATAGACTCCTGGCAGCGATACGATATGACTGAACCGGTACTTGAAACTCCGGACATGACCCCTGAAGAGGTCATGAAAATGTGCAGCAATATCTACAAGTCCTTCGTAACGCCTCAATTTATTTTGCGCCAGATCCTGGGCATTCGCAGCAGGGAAGATCTTGATTATGTCCTGCGTGGTTCCAAGGCGGTCCTGGGACATATACTCGATTTTTCGAGGATTCGTTCTTGAGGGGAACTGTAAAATGAATGTCCTGCAAGATTCCGGTGCGGACAGATCATCCGGTGTTTTAAGCTGTAGAACAGAGAAAGGGAAGACTGATATAACCACCAGAGACACTGTAGATTTTATGGGTGTCAAGGTGGACAATCTGGACACAAGGCAGCTGCTTGAGCGGATACTCTGCTATGCCTCAGGTTCCCGTCAGCGCCTGGTCATGTATGTGAACGCAGACTGCATGCTGATTGCTCGAAAAAACAGGGATTACAAGAAATTATTGAACTCAGCTGACATATTATATCCAGATGGCATAGGTGTGGTACTTGGTGCAAGATTTTTGGGTCTCGGGATGGCCGCCCGATCCACGGCAGCTGATTTCATGCCGGATTTCTGCAGCCATTTCGCAGAAAGGGGATACAAGATTTTTTTGCTGGGTGCCAGGGAAGGGGTGGCCAGCAAGGCTGCCCTCCGTCTTCTGGAGAAGGTTCCCAACCTCAAGATCGCCGGTACGCACCATGGATATTTTACCCAGGACGAAACTGAAAAGGTTATATCTCTTATAAACAATAGCGGTGCCCATATCCTTCTTGTAGGTCTAGGTGCCCCATATCAGGAATTTTGGATAACCAGGAACAGGGACCTCCTGTCCCCAAGAATATTGTGGGGTGTGGGCGGATTGTTTGATTTTCTTTCAGGCAGCACACCCAGAGGCCCGCAGTGGCTGCTGGATAACGGATTCGAATGGCTGTGCCGTCTTATGGCCGAACCGAGGCGGCTTTGGCGCCGATATCTGATTGGCAATATGGTTTTCATAGCCATGGTTTTTTTTCAGCGTTTTTTCAGACAGCAGGAATAGATATTGCTGGATATTATCTTTGGATTCATCGCAGCAGTTTTGCTGCTGGTGTTTTGTTATCTTTTTGTGCTGGCATCTGCTGGTCTTTTGCCTGAAAAGAGAAGAAACCTCATGCCAGCTCAAAAGCACTTTCTCATACTTGTGCCTGCACATAACGAGGCCTCTGTCATATCCCATACCCTGGAAAGGATAGAGAAGGTGAATTATCCGCCCGAACTGATCCAGGTCGTTGTTGTTGCAGACAATTGCAATGATGATACTGCAAAGGTCGTCAGGGCCATGGGCGTGAAATGTCTCGAAAGGTCTGAACCTGAAAGGCCTGGGAAGGGATACGCACTTTCATGGGCCGTGGACAAAATACTGCCCGTTTATTCCTTCGATGCAATGGTTGTGATCGATGCAGATACTTACATGAACGACAATTTTCTGCTTGTCATGAATACCCTCTTAATAGAAGGGGCTGAGGCCATTCAGGCATATTCCCAGGTAAGACATCCAGAGCATTCCTCCATGGAGAGTCTGGCCTTTCTCGGATTTGCCCTTAACAGGAATCTGCGGTACAAGGGGCGAAGCAGGCTGGGACTACAGGCCAATCTTATGGGCACAGGCATGTGTTTTTCAAGGTCCATCGTGGAAAGATTCGGCTGGCCCGCTGTTTCAATGGTGGAAGACCTGGAATTCACCATGTTTCTGAAGCTGCACGGCATCAGGGTAGTATTTGCCCCGGATGCAAAGGTGTCGGTTAAGCTCCATGAAGATGTAGGCAAATCCCGGGGACAGAGGCTCCGGTGGGATGTGGGTAAATTCCAGGTACGAAATATTTACCTTTCCAGACTCTTTCGGAGCTTCCTGCGTACCCGTGAGATCTCATATCTCGATGCCATGATGGAATTAATTCTGCCGCCTTTTGCCTTGCTGTTTCTGGCTGTATGGATACTGTTTATCCCATATTTTCTCCTGGACTTTCATGGATTTAACGGACTTTTTTATTTATGGGTCGCTGCTATTTTCAGCATGGCGGTTTATGTATTGATGGGGCTGATTTCAGCCCGTGCGGACCAGAGAGTTTACAAGTCCTTGGTATATGCTCCTTTTTTTGTGATTTGGAGGGCGTGGATAATAATCATGGAATACGTAAAACGGGCGCCGCGCTCGGGCTGGTAACGATAAATTCAAATTATGCACTTTAACCCAAATTATGCATTTCAAGTGCCGAACAAAGTGATTTATTTTATAATTTCAGTAGATTATCGTTAACATAATGCAAAAAATATTTACCTAAATGGTGTCAGGTTCCAACAGCAAAAACGTTCGGCATTTGAAGCCGCAACAGGCTCGGACTTTTGTCGAAATTCGGGATAAAATATAATTTCTGGTTTGGCCGCTATTTTGAGATGGCGGATCATGAAGAAGTGAAAGGGGGACAAATTTTAAAAATTGCTCCACAAAACAAAATTCTCTTTATCAGGCAGGGTTGTGGAGTAATTTTGTTTGGGGATCTCAACCTTTGAAAGATTAAGACACCAGCCGAAGAGCTCTTGAAAGAAATCATCATCAAAAGAAATTGGCTCGCATTTTGTGGCAGGATGATAGTGCACATGCATGCGCAACAACCCCCCTTTTTTCAATACCCGCCTGATCTCGGCAGCGGTTTCTCGGATATTGTCCACGTGATCAATTGCATTTACTGAAATAACCGCATCAAAAAAGCCATTTTCCACGGGTATTTTTTCGGATTTTCCGTGAATGAATGTTACGTTCTCATAATAATGGAGAGGAAAGCCGATCTCCAGGTATTTTGGCAGCAAGGGCTCCAGGCAGTAAAGTCGGCATCCTTTAAAGCAAGTTGCACTCGGCATGGGTCCAGAGCCGACATCCAAGAGTTTCATGTTTTGAAACGCATCAGGTTTTAATGCAAGGGCTTCTAGATATTTGACTTCCTGATGTAATTTGTGCCATGTGAGTATACTTGCATCTTTTAGAGTGGTAGCCTTTTCTTTTTGAGAATCTTTGGGACTAGGCGTTTTATAGAGAGGTGATAAATCTCCTTTGAACCATTTCTGATATCTTTTTATTTCATTTCGCCAAAAAGCTATTTCAGCATCCTGCTTGGATCGAGTAAGGTTTATAGCCTTTCTTAATATTTTTTTTAACATGGGTATTCCTCTTACCTGAGTAATACTTATAACCCTATTCTACTTATGAAAACCAAAGGGCTCTTCACTGACATTTGTATAGAATATTACCCAGGGTTGGTATATAAAGAGCTGCTGGATCCCAATCCTAGCTTATTTCTCAAATATGATATTACCTTGACCTCATAAATACGATGATAAAGAATTGAGATAATTATACAAAGCAGAACAGTTGTTATAAAAATGATATTATAATAGGGTGTGATTTCAGGATAAATCATTGATGAAATTCTATTTAAAATACAGACCAAAGGATAATGAATTAGATAAAGAGAATATGATGCACTCCCTAAAACAATTAAAGATATTGGATAAGAGACAGAAGTATATTTATCAATACCATATAAGCCATAGACAATTAATGAAAAAGCTAAACCCAAATATAAAATAGAAATTTCACTATGACCTAAAAACAGATTATTAAGCTGATAATATGCTCCTAGAGCATAAAAGAAAATTAGTAGGAAGCCAAAAACAAGTGAAATTTTATAATATTTCGAGTAGAAATTTATTATATATGCAATAATAACTCCAAAGATAAACTCAATATTGTGAAAATTGAATAGAAAAGCCAATAAATAATACTTAGCACCAATAAATATATTAACTATAATCAAACTTACCCAGAAGAATGTAACAACAAGAAAGACTTTTCTTGAAAAAAAATAAAGAGAAAAAATAGAATAAAACAACATCTCATGAATCAATGTCCAGGCAACTTCAAGCGATGGCCAATATTTTGAAGGGACAAGAAAAATACTGGTTATTATTCCAATTTCACGATTTCCTTTTACTATTTCAGGAAAATAGAAATATGCCAGCAACAGCGTTATAGATATGGGTAAATACGGAGGATAGATTCGAATCAGTCTCTTTAAAAAATATCTTTTCCATGTCTTTATCCCGGGACTGTCCGAGCTATGAACATGAAAAATAATAAATCCACTTAATACGAAAAAGAAATCGACTCCTATATAACCAAAATTAAAAAATTTGTTGAAAACTTGATGATAAAACACATGAGACCATCTAGATGCATGGTAAAGAACAACAAAGAGTGCAGCTACTCCTCTTGCAACCTGGATTCCTTTTAACATTAATCCTGGATAATCGGGGAAACTGATAGCAGGTCCAACCTATCAGGGAAATGAGCACTCATTGTTTTAAAGAAATCGCATGATGTAAGCTGCTGCCAATTTGAGAGCTGTGTAATTTGGGACAAAAACCAGATATTGAGGCATTTCAGTCTATAGAAATGAATTTTTAACCCAAATTATCCACTTCAAATGCCAAACAAAATGATTTTTCTTACCAATAGCAAAAACGTTCGCCATTTGAAGCCGCAAGGGGCTCGCAATTTCACCGAATTTGTCCCGCGATACCGGGGTATCGGGCATTTGAAGTACCATAGTACGTCTCCTTGCATCTTCGGCAAACTTACGAGCTGCATAATCCGGGTTGAACTGGGGACAAGATTTAAAACTAAATTATGTTTAGACCACCATCTTGTTTTTGTCAACCAGTTAAAATGGATTGGGAATATATATCCATGCGAAATATTATTTATGCCGGGTATTTCATATTTCAGTTTTATTTGTCCCTTTTTAAATTAAGGGTTTGTAGATTGTGGCTATAACATGCAGACAATACCTTCATTATGGCTATATTTCATCAGATATCTTTTTGGGATTTGATATAAGATGATACAACTCCTCTCAAATCATTGACTTATAATATAGTGAATGGGTAGTATAAATAATCTCGGTTGATTTGTGTGGTTAGCAGCCCAATGACATGGGCCGCACCTGCTGGAAGACATGCCGCCTCTCTTTGTTAATGGCAGCGGGGCCAAAACATGCTGTATGTATATATTATCCATACCCGGGTACCATGCCTCACAAAATTTGCATGAAAAAACATCTTATCATTAAAAGTGCAGAAAAAAATTGTTCAGAAAGGACATATCCCGCACTGAAGCTTCCTCATTTTCCTCTGTGGCAAGTCAAGGAGGAATTCATGTTGTTTTATTACAAGGTCTTTCGCAGTTACCAACCACCACCAGGCCTCATTGCCAAGATGCTTCGTTTCGGTTTTGACGCATTTCCTGCCTGCAAGGCCTTTATCGCAAGTGGTGTACACCGTGCATCATCGCTGACAGGCAGATAGAAATCAAATGAAAAAAGCGGCCGGCAGATCCCCTGTAAATTCAATCAAATCATCGGGATTTTTTCTTTTTCGTGCCAAATCTTTGTTCAAGGCTTGCGGCCACTATGTTTCATCCGTGGGCAGAGGAGGAGTCATTGCCCTTTTGGACCAGGTGGTGGCAAGTGCCACCAATTTCTTGACTGGAATAATCATAGGTAGGGCTTGTACCAAGGATGAATTCGGACTCTATCTTCTGTGCTTTAATATAGTATTATTTGTGGTGGACCTTCAGACATCGCTTCTCTCATCTCCCTATACCGTCTACTGCCAGCGATTAAAAGGAAGACAACTGGCTCATTATACGGGCAGCAGCCTGATACAGCAGCTGATGCTATGCCTGTTGACTGTCTTTGCCATATGGATTGGGGAAAATTTTCTTGTAAGGGCATTCCCAGCCCCTGGTCTGATCAACGTACTTGACACCCTTCTTCTGGTCATATCCTTCGTTATGCTGAAGGAGTTTATTCGCAGGCTATGTTTTGCAAATCTTCTCATGAAGACAGCATTCTTGGTTGATTCTGCAGTTTGTGTAATCCAGCTGTCAGGCCTTCTTTTTCTATATTCAAGGGCCCTTATTTCTGCACGCACCGCCTTCTGGGTCATGGGCATTGCCTGTGCAGTTGCAGCAACAGGCTGGCTGCTCATTAATAGAGATCTGTATTCCCTGTCCAACCTGCGATTTTGGAAGCATCTTACCCAAAACTGGGCTTTTGGAAGCTGGATTTTTGGAAGCGGCCTGCTTTGGGCCTTGAGCATGACTCTATACCCTTGGATTCTGGCATATTTTCACGGGACGGCTTCTGCAGGCATCTGGGGTGCATGCTGGGGAATTGCGTCCATTGCAAATCCTCTAATGTTAGGTATCCAGAATTTCCTGGGACCTCGAATTGTTGCATCATATGCCAGAGGTGGCAGACAAAAACTATTGAAATGCACAAGACAGAACAGCATCCTTTTTTTGCTGCTTGTTCTGCCTGTGGCGGTCACACTGTTTATTGGGGGCGGATACCTGGCGGTTCTGTTTTATGGGGCAAAATATGCAGGAAATCAAAAAATAATTTCGGTATTGGCGGTTAATCTGTTGATCATGGCAGCTTGTTTCCCGTTTTCATACGGTCTGCTGGCCATGGAAAAAACAAGGGCCTATTTCTCAGCAAATGTGGTCCCGTTGCTGATAACGCTTTCCTGTGGTATTTATTTTGTGAAAAAATTCGGTCCATTTGGAGTTGCACTGGGCCTTTTTCTGGGGTTAGCAATCACTGCGTCTATAATTATCGGCTATTTTTTTAAATCCATGCGCAAGGCTGATGTAAATGAATAAATTCGAAAATTCAGGGTCTGGCAGGAAAATTTGGATAATTATTCCTTTTTTTCTGGTTATTTTCAGTTTCACTACCCCGTATGATTTTTCCTGGCCATCTGATGTTAAACACAAAAAAAACTTCATCCAGGTCAATGAGGCCATTTACCGCATGGAAAGAGGGAATTTGGGAAGGCGCATAGGACTTGTGGTGCTTGCTTTTTATGCTGCAGGGCTCCTGGCTGTTACCAGAAACAGATTCCGTATCAACGGGGCCGCCGGCTGGCTCTTGATTATTTATTTTGCCTGGGTGCTGATGAGTCTTCTGTGGTCAATTGACAAGATGTTTACCCTGAGAAGGGTGGCAGTGTTCGCAATTTTATGGTTCGCAGCCATAGCCACTGCAGCCCATTATTCAATTAAGGACCTGGCCAGAATTGCATTTTGGATTACAGGGGTGACTGCTGCGGCTGGTTTTGTTAACGAAATACGCCTTCATACCCTTGATCCCTTTTATGAATTGTGGCGGTTTTCAGGCGTGTTTCATACGGTGATGATGGGATGGAACTGCGGCCTTTTGGCCCTTTCTGCCGCATACCTGGCATATTCCAGTAAAGATGCAAAGAAAAGATACTGGTATTTTGCCGCTCTGTTATTCGGCCTGGTACTGCTGGTATTGACAAAGAGCCGCATGGCCCTTGCTTCTACTATTGTAGGCCTGTTCTTTTTTGGGACCTGGGTTTCTACGGCAAGGGCCAGGGTAGCAGCTGTGCTCTTAATGTTAATTGCGATTTCGATCTCATACTTGGCAATGGGCGATGGGATCTCAAGCTTGGGTGATTTGGCCCTCACCCTGGGCAGGGGTGAAACCGCCAGGGAAAGCATAGGCACCCTGACCGGCAGGCTGCCTCTTTGGAATGAGTGTTTCAGGTGGGCGGCAAAGAGACCGATTTTGGGATACGGATTCAATACCTTCATAAGCCCAAAGCACTATGTTGAGATCAGCCAGAACGTGGGTTGGATCCCAAGTTCTATTCATTCAGGTTATCTTGATGCACTCATGGGATTAGGGGTAATAGGGCTTTTCGGAATGCTGGCTTTCCTCTCGGCTGCCCTGATCAGGGTCTTAACCCTGGCCAGGGAAAACAGTACCTATGTCTTTGTGGCTTCCGTTCTGATCTGGTTCAGCTACAATATTTTTTTAGAGGCAAATCTTTATCTCTTGCCCACGTTTATGACCTTTGTTGTTTTGACCTTTCTGGCCCGCCTGGCTTTTCTTCCTGCTGCAGAACAGGAAGTTTCTACCTGATGTCTGACCCTTCAGCAACTATTGCTATACCAACCTATAACAGGGCGGCTCTGCTCAAAAAGCTCCTTGAGTGTATGCTTACCCAGGATACCCAAGGGAAATTTTCTTACGAGATTCTTATTGTAGATGACGCATCAACCGATGCAACTCATGAAGTTGTCCGAGATGCGGCCCGGAATGCCAAAGTGCCGCTTCGATATATCAGGGAATCGGGACAAGGTTATACCCATGCCCTTAACAGATCCGTCCATGAATTCAGGGGACAGTGGCTGGCCTTTTTTGATGATGACCAGATCACCCACAGATCATGGCTGTATCTGCTCCTTGATGCTGCAAGGGAGCAGAAGGCAAAGATGGTTGGCGGTCCCATTGTACTGGATCTTCCCGAAGACGTTTTGCAATCCTTGGGGCCTGTTTGCAGGGATCTTTTTGGAGAGAGTCCGGATGTTAGAAATCCGGACAAATTCAGGCATAGACCGCCCCTGCCATCTGGAGGAAACCGCCTCATCCACCGGAGTGTTTTTTCAGAAATAGGGGGGTTTGATGAAAGGATGGTCACCGGGGGCTGTGATCGTGACTTTTTATTAAGGGCCAGGGACCATGGAATTCCAATGGGATGGGCTAGAAAAGCCGTGGCCCGTCATATTATAGACAGAGGAAGGCTCAAGACTCGTCATATCAAATGGTACAGCCTCCAATGGGGATGTGCTTTTGCCTATACGGACTGGAAACAAAGGGGCAGGATGGTAACCTGCCTGTCCTGTGTCGGACGGATATTCCAGGCACTGTTCCTGAATATGCCGAGATATTTATACAGCAAGGCAACTGGAAACAGGGCCGACGTAATGGATCGATATGCCCTGCTTTGGAGGGCCTCAGGATATACACGTAAAACTTTGCAGCTTTTGGCACCGGCTGTTTTTCCTCAAGAAGAATTTTTTTCCAAGGTAGAATTTAGACGTGTAAGGGACACCTCCAAAATATCTGCTGCCGGCCAGCCTTCCAGGAAAATTTATACTTTGGATAAGAGGCTGCCATAGCAAGACATATTTTCAGAGAAAGAAAAGACCTGACTAATGAATCACTCAGTCAAAAACATTTCAGCAAACAAAAAAGAACTGATCAAGCGGTTCGATTCGCTTGCGTTCGAACGTTCTAAATGGAGGAAAAGAGGCCAGTATTTTCACCGCGAGCTCGAAAAGTATCTTCGTTATCTGATACCGCCGGACTCTTCAGTCCTGGAAATAGGTTGTGCCACCGGGGACCTGCTGAATGCACTGAAGCCAGCCAGGGGAGTAGGAATTGATATAAGCCCTGAAATGATCCGCAAGGCCAGAAGCAGCTTTCCGGATCTTGAATTCCATGTAGGTGACATGGAAGACATACAAATAGAAGAAAAATTTGATTATGTAGTCATAATAGAAACCATTGGACATGTGGATGATATACAGCAGGCATTTCGTCAGCTTCATAAGGTATGTCATGCCAGGACAAGGATTATAATCGTATATTTCAATTACCTCTGGGTACCTCTTATCAAGGCATCTGAGGCATTGCGATTCAGGATGCCCCAGGCACTTCAGCACTGGCTTCCCCTGGAGGACATAGAAAATCTTCTTTATCTTGAAGATTTCGATGTTATAAGAAAGACATATCGAACCCTGCTTCCCTTCTATATTCCGTTGGTTTCGGCATTTTTTAACAGATTTCTGGCAAACATGCCTTTCATCTGGAAACTGGCCCTTACTGAAATTATTATCGCCAAGCCTTCCCGCCTCAGAAAACCACCGGAAGACGTTACCTGCAGCATCGTTGTGCCATGTAGAAATGAAAAGGGAAATATAGAGCCTGCTGTCAAGAGGATACCAAAACTAGGGAGGCACACGGAAATAATTTTTGTGGAGGGTGGGTCATCTGATGGGACATTGGAAGAATGCAGGCGTGTCAGGGAAAAATATAAACAGCTTGATATCAAAGTGCTTAAGCAGGACGGAAGGGGCAAGGGAGATGCAGTAAGAAAGGGCTTCGCTGCTGCTCAGAACGACGTGCTTATGATTCTGGACGCTGATCTTACGGTACCTCCTGAGGATCTTCCAAAATTTTTCCATGCCATTTCCCATGGCAAGGGAGAATTTATAAACGGCTCCCGGCTGGTTTACCAGATGGAAAGAGAAGCAATGCGCTTTTTAAATCTGATAGCAAACAAATTTTTCAGCAGGGCTTTTACCTATTTGTTTGAGCAAAGGATAAGAGATACCCTATGCGGGACCAAGGTGCTTTGGAGGGATGACTACGAAAAAATAAGCAAGGGGAGAAGTTATTTTGGCCACATTGATCCCTTTGGCGATTTCGACCTGCTTTTCGGAGCGGTAAAGCTCAGTCTTAAAATTATTGAAATACCAATACGTTATCGGGAGCGTGCCTACGGCACAACCAATATAAGTCGATTCAGACACGGCTTGCTGCTGTTCAAGATGGTGTGGAAGGGCATATGGAGAATAAAATGGATTTAGAGTCTATGCCTGTCCTCATTGCCAGCTCTTAAGCTATGCATAATTTTTTAGGTATGTTATAGTTAACAATCAACTCAATAAAATAAACATGTATGCCGATAAAAATGTCAAAGGGATTATCGGCAAACATTGCAGGACATGGATCTCTATAGATAAGTTTACTGCCTGGTGTCAAGGGGGCTTCCATGAATTTATCCAAGAAAAGATTTGAGATTTTTTTCAGCACATTGTTGGTGTGGTTTGCAGTATGTCTAGTTCTTCTGCCAGAACCAGTGACTGCCCAGACTTACTTTGTTGATGCTGTCAGGGGCAATGATAGCTTCCCGGGCACTTCCCCGGAAAGTCCATGGAAGAGTCTTAGAAGAGTCAGCACATTCAGATTCCTGCCTGGAGACCAGATTCTTTTAAGACGCGGACAGATCTGGCACGAGCAGCTCAGCCTGATGAGTTCTGGCACCAAGGAGCAGCCTATTGTTGTGGCAGACTTCGGCGATGCTGAGAATGCCCCCCCCAGGATAGACGGTACACTAAGCTCTCCCTTTAATGTCAACTGGATAAAAATAGCTGGGAATCTTTATACAACGGGCCAGGTGCACTGGCTGAATGAACCTGGTTTGCTTTTTTACAAGGGAAGGGTAGTTCCTCCAGTTACCACATTGAGATTCAACAGTGTTCCTGCTTCCCTGGCCCCGGGTGCAGTGCTGCTGCAGCTGGATGGAATCTATCGAAATTTCTGGATGACCTCCAAAAACGGCAGTCTTGTTTCCGGAATCAGCTTTTTCAAGATAGATCCGGAAAAACAGGTCTATGTGAGACAAATTGAAAATGGCAGGGAAAGACAATGGCCCTATACCCTGGGCAAAGCCCAAACAGTAAAAGACATGAGCTCTCTTGTTAAGCCGGGTGATTGGTACTGGAATCCAGATGAAAAGGCGGTTTATCTCTATTCTGATGTTCCTCCTGCCGCTGCCCATGTAAAACTCAGCCGTTTGGGCTATGGCCTTCGTATCTTCAATGCATCCTTTGTCAATATTCGCAACATTGCCGTAAGCGGATTCAACGAGATGGGCATCATGGTATGCAGATGCAATAACGTTGTGTTGCAAAACGTTCACGTATCCGGCATAGGATCGGAAGGGCACAAGTCCGGGGTATTGTTTTTCAATGCCAATGACTGCAGCCTCATCGACAGCACCGTGGAGTCAATCCTTGGAAGTGGCGTGGTAATTTATTCATTTGGCCCGCCTGGTCCTGATTCATGGGCCAGGTCCTGGAACAATACCATTAGGGGTAACTATGTTCATGATACTGCTTCAGCTGGAATAGGGCTTTGGACAGATTTTCCCAAACAGAATATCTTGGTCCAGAACAACAAGATAATCGGCAACACGATTGAAAATGCAAACACATACGCATATGACGGTGCTGGAATATACGCTTTGTTTGTAGGTCAGGGGAATATCATAAGGGACAATACAATAAGGGCGTGCGGATCCAACCAGCTCAGAAGCGCTGGAATCATGCTTGATACCGGCACTGGTTCTACATTGATGGAAAAGAATACCATTGAAGGCAATTCAAACGGCGGCATAGTTGTGACTGGACCTGGTCATACGATTCAGTTCAATACCATAATAAACAACGGGGCTCCAGTATGGGATTCGGCCCAAATAGTACTTTTCCCTGTAAGGGCAAATGCCTCATGTACCATTATTCATAATTCCATTGAAGCAGGCCCTGGGCAGAAATTGATCCTTAAAACCAAAAATCCACAGTTTTCCGAGCTCCCCAGTACTCTCGATTATAATGCCTACAGGGCGGCAGATCCTGATAACGTCTTTTGCTGGAGTGATAATTGGTCATGCAGTCAATGGGTTGATTTCTACAACTGGAAAAACATGTACGGCTTTGATATTCATTCCAGCATGAACTGATTGACTAACAATATTCTTTGCATGAATGCCCGGCTCACGGCCGAACTTCATGTGTGGTTTGGACTCCTGAGCAGATCTGCACCATGTCAGGCTGCAGGATCAATCCGGGCTTTTTGTTTGTTCCCTAAGCCCAGATTATGAACTTCAAACGCCGAACAAAATAATTTATTTTATAAATTCAAGAGGTTAACTTAAAAACAATGCCCGAAACTATCCATCCAAATGGCGAGGAGTTCCAGCATAAAATTGTTCGGCATTTGAAGCCGCAAGGGGCACGCAATTTTACCGAATCTGTCTGGCGATGTCGCGGAATCGGGCATTTGAAGTACAAAACTACGCCTTGCCCTTTCGCCTTTTATCTTCGACAAACTTCCGACCTGCCTAATCTCGGTTAAAAAACTCTTGTTCCTCCCTGAATCGTGAGCTGAAGACCTGGGATTTGTGATGTCATTTACGAAGCGTGAAACATTCAACACCATATTCCAGGAAAGGTATTCTGCCCGGCTTTATCTCTTTTCCCTGGCAGTTTTTATTATCGGGGGCTTTATTTATTCTTATTATCTGGGAGCCCAGCTGAAATTTCGAGATGAAAGGCTTTACCTGGCCATAGCCAAGAATATCGCGGCCGGCAATGGCTTTTCATTTGATGGACTTAAACCCACAGCCTTTCTGCCGCCTGTTTATCCTTTTCTCCTTGCCCTTTTTATCAAAATGGGGGCATCGGTTGTATGGCTCCGATATATGAACTTTGTATTTCTGGGTTTCTGCCTGTTTACCATGCGTTCAATTCTGCAATATGAAAAGGCGGGGAAAGGCATTGGACTCGCTGCAATATTGATGCTGGGATATTGTGTCATCTTTTATACAGCAGGCACCCTCTATCCTCAAACGTTATTTGCTCTCATACTCCTGATTGTTGTAAGGGTGGCTGTCCAGCAGCCGTTCAGAGCAATCTATGCCTTCCTTTTAGGCATATTGTCAGCAGTAATAGTACTGGTCCACGGGACAGGGATCTTTGTTCCTCCTGTTATATGTGTCTGGCTTGTTGTGACTTCCAACAAAAAAAGGCAGATCCTGAAGAGACTGTCGTTAGCCGTTTTCGTCTCCATTTGCTGCCTGTCAGCTTGGGCATACAGAAACTATACAGTATTTCACAGGTTCATCCCCCTGACTACCCATGGAGGAGATATTCTCTATATCGGCAACAATCCTCATACTTCTTTGTCAGCCTGGTACGAATATGTTAACGAAGATTTTTATAAAGAGGCTTCCAAGCTGCCTGAGGAGGAGCAGAACAGCTATTATGTGCGCAGAACTATTGAATTTTGGACCAGTCAGCCCTGGCATGCCTTAAGGCTTTATTTTTTAAAGTTGACAGACTATTTTAATTTCAGAAACAACTTATGTGTTTCCGGAGAATTCAATACATGGCGCGCCGTTGTAATGTTTATTACCTATTACCCCCTGCTGTTTAGTCTAATAGCCAGAATCCTATCAGTTAAGCGCTTTCCATTTTCAAGATTTGACTGGCTCTTGTCGTCTCTTTACATAGGAAGTGCCTTTTTCCATGCAGTCTTTCTTCCCAGAATCAGATTCCGCCTCCCTTACGATATGCTCTTGACCATGTATATAGGCTATATGTATTCTGCTATAATTCGTGGCCGTATGTTTATTGCTGCTGGCGAAGATGACAATGGCACCTGATTTGCCGATGCTGATGCATTCAAAAGCCGGTTATCTTTTGAAGATCAATATCGCCGCCTTATGCTACTGCTTGTTGAAATTCAAGTCTTTCAAGGTGATTCCCTTCAGAAATGTCAGGATTAGGGTAGGAAAGGGGGGCACTCTTTCCGGTAACGGCCGCTTGCTGCTTGGTATTCAGTGGCATTTGGGCAGATATATGCCTTCGCACATGGTTTTAAGACAGGGGGGTCAGCTCAAGGTAAACGGGGTCTTCAAGATCTATTCTGGTCACTCTATTTGGATAAATAAGAATGCAAGCCTGGTCCTGGGAAGCGGATACATCAACAACAATTTTTCACTGACCTGCCTCAACAAAATAGAGATAGGCGAAAACGTGGCAATCTCTGAGGGGGTTACCATTTGGGATACTGATGGTCATTCTGCAGGAAGCATAGTCGATACCGCCCCTGTAAGGATAGGAGACAATGTCTGGATTGGGCTGAACAGCACAATTTTGAAAGGCGTGACCATAGGAAAGAATTCCATAATTGCAGCTGGTTCTGTTGTCAACAGGGATATCCCGGCCTACTCGTTGGCAGCAGGGGTGCCTGCTGTAGTAAAAAAGACCCGAATAGACTGGAAACACAAATGTTCTGCAACTGATTGAAATCATGAAGTGGTGATAAGAGATGGACATAAGGAGAAAGAAGATCAGGGGGCGAAAACGAATAATGGTTACAGGGGGAGCCGGCTTTATAGGCTCTCATCTTTGTCAAAGGCTCCTGGAGGAAGGAAATGAAGTCCTTTGCGTAGATAATTTTTATACTGGCACCAGGGAAAATATAGTGCATCTGCTTGGCAACCCGTTTTTTGAGGTAATGCGGCATGATATCACCTTTCCGCTCTACGTTGAGGTAGATGAAATCTACAATCTGGCCTGTCCTGCTTCTCCGGTTCATTACCAGTTCGATCCTGTACAGACCACCAAAACCTCTGTTCATGGCGCTATCAACATGCTGGGCCTGGCAAAACGAACAGGAGCAAAGATATTTCAGGCTTCCACGTCTGAAGTTTATGGGGACCCTGAGGTTCATCCGCAGCCGGAAAGTTACTGGGGAAATGTCAATCCCATTGGCAAACGCTCCTGTTATGACGAGGGAAAACGATGCGCCGAGACACTCTTTTTTGACTATCACAGGCAGCATGGCACCAAGATCAAGGTTGCAAGGATATTCAACACTTACGGCCCCCGTATGCATCCTGATGACGGCAGGGTGGTTTCCAATTTTATTGTGCAGGCCATACTGAATGAACCAATCACAATATACGGAGACGGGACCCAGACCAGGTCCTTTTGCTATGTAGACGACATTGTCGAGGTTATGATCCGCTTTATGGCCTCTGGGGATGACCTTATTGGTCCAATGAACGTGGGAAATCCGCAAGAAATGGCCATAATCGATCTGGCTCGTAAACTTATTGAGATCACTGGTTCTGATTCGGAACTGAAGTTTGTGCCTCTTCCATCTGATGACCCCCAGAGACGCAGGCCTGATATAAGCCTTGCTCGAAAATATTTGGACTGGAGGCCGACTACTTCACTGGAGTCAGGGCTTAAAAAGACGATAGAATATTTTCGGAAACATCTTGATGGTTCTTGAACTGGCTTTTATCCCACACGGTCATAATAAGGGATTTTGCCACACCTGTGCATGAAAATACAAACTTATTCCGCAGTCAGGGTGCCCTGTAAGGGATTATTGTGCTATATTCCCGGAATAATGAATGACGTTGCCGCTGGCTCAGATAAAACTATCTCATCCATGTCCTTTATAGAATCGGGAAATCGATTTTATAAAATGATCCTTTGCGCTTTTTCCCCAGGTCTGATTTTACTTATTCTTTTATTCAGTACCATTGCCGAATCAGCTGATCTTTTTGTGCCTGATGATTATCAGGATATTTCCGAGGCACTGGAAATGGCTGAACCCGGTGATACCGTGGTTGTCATGCCCGGGGTCTATCGGGAGCGCATCAAGATGAAGGCAGGAGTTAGCCTTGTCAGTTTCAAGGGTGACGGGGGAGACGAACTGGTAGACGGACCAGGTCTTAAAAAGGTATTAAGAAGGACACTCAGAACGATCATCGACGGCAGTCAGATAGAGGAGCCGGGGTATCTCATAAGTTTTCCCTCGGAGACCACAGAGCCAATGAAGGTTGACGGGTTCACATTTCAGAATATGCCGAAATACAGGTCCGGCGTGCGGCTGTTTCTTATGGAGATAAGGGGATGTTCTCCCAGTGTCGTAAACAATATCTTTCGAGGCAATAAGAGCTGGGGCGGGATTCTTGCCAGCGGCCTGGGCATAGGAATGGGTGCTGAACTGCATACAAAAGCCAAACCAGAAATCCTCAACAATATTATTTACGGCAACAGCGGACCTGGAATAGCCAACGGCAGTAATTCAGCAGCCCTGATAGCCCATAATGAGATCTTCCAAAACAGGTTTCCGCCCTCTGATCAGAAGAATATTTTTGCGCCTGGAATCGGCATCAGAGAGAAGGCCAGACCGGTTATTCACGACAACATCTGCTACCAAAACGAAGTAGGCATAGGTGCACTGAATCTGGACAACCACAAAAAGCCGCTTAAAATCACCCAAAATCGTATTTATGGAAATATGATGGCGGGGATAAACATACGCGGCACCGGGTCCCCTGGGAAAAATACAAGAGTATTCATTGAATTCAATCAAATATTCAACAACAGGCAGGCGGGCATAAGGTGCATCAAAACATCTGAGGTTATTGCCAGATTCAACGCGGTCTTTCAGAACAGGAAGGCCGGTATAAGTTTATGGGATGTAGGAACGGCTGCCATCGAAGATAACGAAATATATGGAAATTTTACCTCTGGAATAAGGCTTCTTGATGTAGCTCATGTATATGTAAGGAGGAATCATATCTTCAAAAATGTCACGACTGGAATCGATTTTATCGGCTGGGAAAAAAGATGATTGGTTCGTCTTCCGCTGCAGAAAAGAGCTGCCCGCTGATTGCATTTCGGGAGTGCACCTTGCCTTTAAAAGGTACTGCCTTTCTCCTATCCGCTCTTCTTGCTTTGTTGGTCGCGGCAAGGCCCCTGATAAAGGAGGCGTCAGCAGCGGTTCTCAGGGTTCCGGGCAGTTATCCGTCCATTCAGGATGCGTTGAACAAGGCAGGCAACGGGGATACCATCCTGGTGTCACCGGGAAGATACACTCTATTTTTTACCGGAATTATCATCCCTGAAAATTCAGATGTAATCTTAAAAAGTACCAACGGCCCGCTTTTTACTACCATTTCTGGTCGCGGCAACATTCCGGTTATCACTATAAGAGAGGGAAGTTCAGCTGTAGTGGAGGGCTTTACCATTGTCAGGCAGGGCAGCCTGGAATCTTCTACAACAGGGGGAGGCATCTATTGCGGGGTAGGTTCCAGGCCGGTTATCAAGCACAACATTCTTATTGACAATCAAGCGGTCTTGGGGGGCGGGATCTACTGCGATGTAAAATCGGAACCGGCGATTTTGGAAAATCTCTTCAAGGGAAACAGGGCACATGTTGCTGGTGGAGCCATTTTTGCTGACCATGCCCGGGGATTGATTGCACGCAACAGGTTCTTGGAAAATTCAGCAGGCAGTTCCGGCGGGGCCATAGCATGCAACAGGGATTTTTCAAAGATTTCAAACAACATCTTTTGGAAGAACAGGGCGGTATTCGGAGGCAGCATATCATGCGACCGAGCTGCTTCAATGATTGAAAATAACACGCACGTTGAAAACAAGGCATCCTTCGGTGGGGCAGTCTTTGTGGAAAGGGGTTCTGTCCGTATAACAAACCTCATTCTTTGGCACAACATACCCGACGGCCTGGCACTCACTGGGATAGGACCGGCTGCAAGGCCAGCCTTTTGTGATGTGCAAAAGGCTATTTTCAGGGGAATCAACGGCAATATTTCAAAGGACCCTTTATTTGCAGGGCCCAAAGCGGGTAATTTTCATCTTTTGCCCGGTTCTCCCTGCATTGATAAGGGAAGCCCTGATCCCTTTTATTATGACCATGATGGATCTTTTAACGACATGGGTGCATACGGCGGATCTCAGCCCCTTGTTGACAGCCGTCTGCCTCATTACAAGGAGAAAAGGTGATAAACAGATTTCCATTATTAATACTGGCCGCAATCATTTGTTTTCTTGTTTCTTTTCCAATTTTTTCTGCTGATGCCAAGGTTTTGAAAGTTCCGGCTCAATATGGAACTATTCAGGCAGCACTTAATGCCTCATCTCCCGGAGATACGGTTCTTGTGGCACAGGGGACCTATTTCGAGCATATCAGGCTCAAGAGCGGTGTAACTGTTCAGGGGGGATGGAAAAATGATTTTTCCAGGCAGGATGCCCATCGCTTTGAAACGGTTATAGACGGAATAAGGGAGAAAGGTCCTACAGTCATGGGAGCAGATGCGGCAGTCCTGGAAGACTTTACTGTAGTTCATGGTTCTCTTCTGGTTAAGGGAGATGAATCCATGGGCTCTGGTATTTACTGTGAAAAGACCTCTCCTGTCATCAAGGGAAACAAGATTAGAGACAATGAACCCTCTGGAATCTACTGCAGTTCCAGCAAGGCAAGGATCATAGGCAATTTGATCTACAACAATGCACAGGCAGGGGTATTTGCAGAGAAGGCATCGGACGTCCTGGTATCGCAAAATCGTATCTATGGAAACAAGTATTCAGGTATAAGCAGCACCAAGAAACCCATATCTGTACTCGATATAAAAAACAACCAAATCTATCAAAACCACCGTTCTGGTATCAATGCGCAGGAAGCAACTGGTTCTATCCGGAACAACATCATTTACGGAAACAAGAAATCGGGTATCAGGGCACGGCATGTGCCCCTTTCGGTATACAACAACACCGTGGTGGAAAACGGCCAGTCGGGTTTTTTCATGGAAGATCCATCTGTAACGGCAGATATCAGAAACAACATTTTTGCCAGAAATACAGATGCAGGCATAAGCAGTTTCGGCAGAGGCTATTCTCATAATCTGTTGTTTGCCAACGGGGGTGTTGGTGCCTGCAGCCCGGAATACCTCTGGTGCGTAAGGCCACAGTTCGGCGGCTACGAAGATGAGAAAAGCTACAAGGTAACCAAAAATATAATTGCCGACCCGCTCTTTGCAGATGAAAAGGGACATGATTTCCACCTGAAAGCAGGTTCCCCGGCCATTGATCGCGGGACAAAGGAAGAGGAATATAACGACATCCATTTCCCCCCTTCCCTTGGTACCAAGGTCAACGACATTGGTGCATACGGGGGTCCAGGTACCTTGCCAGAAAAGAGAGGACCAAATCACCCTCCAGTGGCAGATGCCGGTAAAGACATGAAAATCTTTCCCGGCAAAAGGATTGTGCTTGACGGTTCCGGCAGTATTGACCCGGATGGAGATTCCCTGACTTACAGGTGGACGCTGAAAAAGGCTCCTTCACCAGGCTCTGCAAGATTATCCGGCCAGGACAGGCCCAGGGCCTCCTTGAGGGTCAAAAAACCCGGCATATATATTGTGACACTCGTGGTAACGGACAGGTGGAATGCTTCAAGCAAGCCTGACACCGTCAAAATCACTGTTCCTTCCAATCATCCACCCAAGGCAGTAATAGGTGAGCTGATTTCTCCTGTTTCAGTTGGAGATACCATCACGGTTTATGGAAGCCCAAGCAGTGACGCAGACGGAGACCAGCTTACATATAAGTGGACGTTGAAATTCAGGCCGTCCGCCAGTAATGCGCAGCTCCAGGAGGCGAACCAGAAAAACTGTTCCCTGCAGATAGATGCAGATGGAGGATATGCTGTCCAGCTTATAGTTAACGACGGCAAGTCAGACAGCAGGCCTGCAGTAATATATATCAATACCAGGAGTACCAGCTCCAATGGTATCAGGCGGGTGCCAGAGGACTATCCCAGCATACAGTCAGCAATAGATGCAGCCCAGCCCGGAGATAATATCGAGGTCGGCAAGGGTCATTATCATGAATTGATTAAAATAGATAAGAGTATCAACCTCATAGGAAAGGATTATCCTGTTATAGACGGTGGGTCGCCGGAAGGGAACAGGAATACCATAGACATCTTTTACTTGGGCGACAGGGCAGGCAGAATAGAGGGCTTTGTAATTACAGGCGGAGGCACTGGCCCCCTGGGCCATGGTATTAATATATGGGATTCTTCCCCGGAGATTTTCAACAACAGGATAACCGGCAACCATCACGGCATAGGCGTTCACGGCCCTGTTTCCATGACCGGCAGAACCAAAATTCATGGGAACCTGGTATATGAGAACATGGTTGGAATTGGTAACGGAAAGGACAGCCAGGCCAGGATTTTCAGAAACGAGGTTTATGACAATGCTGTTGTAGGTATTGGATGCAGGGGAAAGGCAGCTCCATTAATAGAGGCCAACAACATCCACGATAACCGTATCGGCGTGGGCATAAGAGAGGTATCTGCGCCTACCATAGCTGCAAACCGCATATACAACAATATCGATGGAGTGGTGGTGGGGCCGCTGTCAACCATCAAGTCATACAAGTTCCGAAACATTGTCATTGATGGAAACCTTATAGCCCGCAACCAGCATATTGGGATCAATATCACGTCTTTTAACCTGAGCAAGGTAATTGTTACTGGCAATACCATTGACTCAAATAATTTAAAAAACAAGAGACTCCGGGCGGGCGGGTTGGTTATAGGCTATCCTCAACCGGCGGACTTCACTGTAGTAATTGAAAAAAACATCATTTCCAATAACGGCGGCGGAGGGATCATCAATTATCTGGGGCCCGAGGATTTTCAGGTGCGAAGCGCAGTACTTAAGAACAATTTCAACATGCTTTGGCATAACCAGGTGGATTATCTGGATTGTTCCAAGGGAGCGCATGACGTATTGGGGGACCCGGTTTTTGCTTCCACGGACTTGGATGACAAAAAGGCATACAGTGCCGGAAATGCCGTTATAGACGGAGTCAAAATAGGTTACAAGGGGTTCTGAGTGCATGATCCGGGATCATGTCTTGGGCCGGAAGCTGGATCAAGGCCGGGGGGAACAGCAGTAAAAAATTCACTTGCAATACCGTCTTGTTTTGCTATAAATATTCATAAAATTTGTGTTACAAAATTCAGGAACGTATTATTGACTTTTGAATGTTTCTCAGAGCCCGGTCTGAAAGGAGAATGTCCGATGAAGTACATGGCTACTTTGTTTTTTGCCTTAATCATAATGCCTATTATCACCAGCAGCGCATACGCCCATTTCGGCATGATTATCCCTTCCGATTCCATGATCTGCCAGGGAGAAAACAGTGTTGTCAAGTTGGATATCAGATTCTGGCATCCAATGGAGGGTACGCCCATGTCCCTCGAAAAACCTGCAGGATTCGGCGTCTTGGCCAATAAAAAGCAGCAGGACCTGTTGAACGATCTCAGACCGGTAAAAATCAAAGGGCACCAGGCTTGGACTGCCGAATACAAGGTTAAGCGTCCGGGAGTGTATATTTTTTTCATGGAGCCTAAACCCTATTGGGAGCCTGCCGAGGACAAGTTCATAATACATTATACCAAGACAATCATATCGGCTTACGGACTGGATGAAGGATGGGACAGGGAGGTCGGCCTTAAGGCAGAGATAGTTCCGCTTTCAAGGCCCTACGGCCTTTATTCCGGAAATGTCTTTCAGGGCATTGTAAAGGTGGACGGCAAGCCCGTGCCCTTTGCAGAGGTGGAGGTGGAATACTACAACGAAGACGGCAGCTTTACCCCTCCTAACGAATACATGGTGACCCAGACCCTTAAGGCTGACAGCAATGGAGTTTTTACGTACGGGGTGCCGCGGCCAGGTTGGTGGGGTTTTGCTGCCCTGACCAGTTCCAAGACACCCATGAAACACGAGGGTAAGGACAAGGAAGTGGAACTTGGTGCAGTCATCTGGGTTCATTTTGAAAAGTAGCTACTTCCTTAATACAAGATATAGACCGCAACTTAAGGCCCTTCAGGTTTTCCGGGTTTCCCTTTTATTCCTGATTGCATGATGGAAACCGAAAAATCTCTGAGACTCGTGTATGTAAATCCTCTTTCTGCCAAGAAAGAGGCATTTTTTCTACTGGCTGCAATAGGTGTTGTAATTGCACTCATGGGCCTTCGATTTTATGCAGTGAACAAGGCCGAGGGCAGAAGGTCTGCCCTGCAGCCCTTTCAGCAAAAGGACCTTTTTCTCAAGAACCAGGCACCTGCCATGTACAGGGCATTATGCAGCGTTGCATCCGATATACTTGACATATATCAGCAGGAAGGAATCTGGCCCGACGTGACAGAGCTTCAACAGGAAGAACTTCCACCCTTTTCCAAAGAATTTCTCCCCAGTGGACTAAAGGGCTATGTATGGTCCAGGTACATCGGGCCGGGAAGAGTGGATTATTTTGGTATCAACAAGCAAACAGACGGGACTGCCAAGAAGGTATCCGACCCCCTGCAAGACAGTTTTATTCTCCGTATTATTGACCTGCAGAACCCGGGCCATCCCTATCCCGTTTCTGTAAACAAAAAAGATCAGAAGGAACGATTTACAACGCAGGTCTGGATCTATCCAGGCCCCAGAAACTATCCGCCGGCCGGCAACCTGGTTGCCACCGGGTGGAAATGGATATTGAGTGCCTCGGATATTGCCGATGGAAAGAACAGAAATGTCGTGGAATCACCTGGAAAAACGGCTGAAACTGCGCTGAAGTAAAAAAGAGGTGTACAATGAAATCATTACTGAAAATGTGCTGTCTTGTCCTCTTGGTGGTTTTTTCATCTTCAAATGGCCTGGCTGCCGGGCCGCAGAATAAATGCGGTCTTAAAATAGGTGTAACACTTCATCCCTATTATTCCTGGGTTAAGAACATCGTTGGCGACAAAGCAGAAGTTATACCCATTATTCCTCCAAATACCGACCCACACAGTTATCAGCCAACGGCCAAGGACATGGCTGTCTTGAACAACATAGATGTTCTTGTAATCAACAACCTGGGCCATGACGAATTCATAAAACCCATGTTGAAGGCCGTAAACAAAAAAGACTTGGTAATCATCGATACCAGTAAGGGCCTGCCCCTGATACCTGTGGAACGGCACGTATTTGCCTTTGAAAAGGATGCTGCAAATAACAAGGTTGCCTATAACAGCCATACCTACATATCCATCACTGGTGCCATACAGCAGATTCACACCATTACCCGAAAACTTTCTGAACTTTGTCCTGGAGAAGCCCAGTTTTTCAGAAAAAACAGCAGGGCATATGCCAGGCGACTGAGAAAAATGCTTTCCCATGCCCTCCAGGAACTGGAAAACGTGGATACAACAGGCCTCAAGATTGCCACAGTTCACGACGGTTATGCATATCTTTTTCAGGAACTGGGCATAGAGGTTGCGGCAGTAGTCCAGCCCCGGCACGGTATTGAACCTACTCCAAGACAGCTGGAAGACACGATCCGAAGGATCAAAAGGGCCGGAGTAAATATACTGTTTGCAGAACTTGATTACAGGAAAAGATACGTAGATATCATATACAAGGAAACCGGCTGCCGGATTTACAGCCTTTCACACATTTCAAACGGCCCTTACTCGGCTGATTTTTTCGAAAAATGCATGAAAAAAAACCTGGATACCATAGTGATGGCACTAAGGCAGACCTCACGTTCCCAACATGCCTGATAATGCCGTCTGTTTTCCTGAAGCGGACGCCCTGTTGGAAATTGCGGGCTTGAGCGTATCCCTGGGCAGAAATAGCATACTTGAAAATATAAGTTTCAAAGTGGCACGGGGATCCATTCATGCCCTGATTGGTCCCAACGGCGCAGGGAAGACCACTCTTATCCGAAGCATCCTGGGACAGATGCCCCACAGGGGTACCATCATGTTTCGATTTACGGGTAATGGCAGGATTGGATACGTACCCCAATTTCTGGATTTCGATCATTCTATCCCATTGACCGTATCTGACTTCATCAAGCTCTTGCTCCAGGATTACCCCCTGTTTCTTGCAGGCAGAAAAAGGAACATGGAAAAGGTCGAGGAGATCATCTCGGTAACAGAGTGTCTTCATCTCAAAGACCGCATGATGGGAGGCCTTTCAGGTGGTGAATTCAGGCGGGTACTCCTGGCCCAGGCCCTTTTTCCCATTCCAGAGCTTCTGCTGCTTGACGAACCCGCAAGCAACATGGATGAGGTCAGCACCAGCCAGTTTGAACAACTGCTGAAAAAACTACAGAAGCGCCACGGACTTTCCATCTTGATGGTAGGCCACGACATCCGGCGAATTCTCGCCCTTGCAGACCATGTAACTGCTGTAAACCGCAGAGTTGTCTTTGATGGAAAGCCTGATATTCTTCAAAATCCGGCCAGGCTGGCAGAGATTTTTGGCTTGGGGTTTCCGGATTTATTTGCTTCTTGCAAAGCCGAAGGCTGAGGGCCGTTATGGAGCTTCTTTATGATATCATAGGAAACTGTGCCCAGGCCGGCTGGCTTCCTTCCATATTTCAGCATACCTTCATGATCCGCGGATTTCTGGCAGCAATGCTTATAGGTCCCCTCCTGGGGGCCATGGGTACTGTGGTTATAACAAAGAAGCTTGCCTTTTTCACACAGACCATAGGCAATGCAGCCATGTCCGGAGTGGCAATAGGACTACTCCTGGGTGAACCGGTTGACGGCACCTATGCAGGTCTCTATGGATTCTGCCTCATAGTTGCCCTTATAATGACCTTTATCAAGAATCGATCAAGGCTGTCCAACGACACCATTATCGGAGTTGTGCTGGCCCAGGTCCTTGGAATAGGCATAATATTGATGATTCTTGTAACAAGCCAGTTCAACATCCATCAGGTTGAGGCCATCCTCTTTGGCAGTCTCATAACACTGAACGATATGGACCTCATAACCTTATTTGCAGCAGCCCTGTCAGCCGGCATAATTTTCACAATCACCTACAACCGGGTCATGCTCAGCAGTTTCAACCCCGTGCTTTCACGGTCCAGGGGGCTGAATCCCGTGTTTCTGGAATACGTATTCGTTGCCCTGATGACCACCATCGTGGTTGCAAGCCTGAAACTCATAGGCGCATTGCTGGTGCTTGTTCTTATTGTAGTTCCTGCCGCAGCGGCTCAAAATCTGGCCTGTAATCTCAGGCAGTTTGTCTGGATAAGCATCATGCTGTCGACCATCAGCACCACTGTGGGACTTCTCCTTTCCGGGCTGCTGCCTGTGCCCAGCGGGGCAGTGATAGTGCTGGTTTCAAGCCTTCTCTTTTACGGTTCATTGGTGGTAAGAGTGGCAGTCAAGGGGAAAAGGGCCTGAGTATCTTCATGGCTGCAGTTCCAGTGTTGTTAATCCCGGATTATGCAGCTCGTAAGTTTGCCGAAGGTGCAAGGCGGAGGGCATGTAGACGTACTATGGTACTTCAAGTGTCCGATCCCGCGGCACCGCGGGACAAATTCGGCGAAATTGCGAGCCCCTTGCGGCTTCAAATGCCGAACGTTTTTGCTGTTGGAACCTGTCACCTTTTAGGTGAATATTTTCGGGCATTATATTAACGATAATCTGCTGAAATTATAAAGGAAATCATTTTGTTCGGCGTTTGAAGTGCATAATCCGGGTTAATCTGTTTCTACCAAAACAGCCTTTAAAAAACGCAGACTGTCTCGTTCAGCCGAATCAAGCATTTCCATGTCTTCGACGGTCTTTTCCAGGCAGCTTCGCATCGTGGTTTTAAGATAATCTTCATCATATTCATTATCAGCGCGGCGGGCCGCAACCTGTTTCAGTGCTGATGCAGCTTCGTCAACAATTTTTTCCACGCCGACGCCTGCCAGGATTTCTGCGAATTTTGAAAGATCACGGCCATTCAAAACGCGCACTTCAAACCTTCCTCTGGTCACGAGATTTACTGCAGCAGTGGATAGTGCCGCCTCTGCAGTAAATTCCTCAACGGCCAGGAAATTGGTCTTCTTCCATTCTACGTCTTCAGCCCATTCCGGCAGTGCAGGGGAAAGCCCCTCGGCAAAATCGCACCAAAAGGCCGCATCCCTGATCCTTTGCCTGCACTTATGCAGCTGATCAAGGGAACTTATATGGATTTCAATGGTGGAAATATCATCAAACAGCATGGCAGGGCGTCTGGATGCAGCCTTTAGCTGCTCCCTGAGTTCATAGGGCAGAAACCTTGCCGAATCCCTGGCCGCAATTTGACCTGCCCCTGTGGAGATGGAAAGCAGGAATCTGCAGCCTACCCGGACTATCTCTTCCAGGAAACAGGAGGACAGTATTTCTTCAGGTGGAAGAGACCACTTTCCTGCAAGGTATTCCATGCCTAGATTCAGCATGGAGAAGGTCTTCTCAAGGGCATCCTTCAGGTCTTCCGGATCGTCAAGATCGATGAGGTCGGCCATCATGACCTTGTTTGCAATTCCCGTAATCTCCCGTACGATCCGTTCCATCACCCGGTCTCCAGCCAGTACCCTGACGGCCTTTTCCAGCACAGGGAAACCGCTTACGTAAAGGGTTGGGACAAAGGCAGGCATCTCGTCATGGGTGGGAAGCTGGCGGAAATGTTCCGGGCTGATCCTGTGCATTTCCTCTGGTTTCATGGGCAGGTATATGTTCAGGGAATCATAATAGTCAGGGATACCAAAATCCTGAAGCCTGCCGCACCTGAACCTGTAAGCTGTTTCCAGGTTATGGCTGGGAGTTTCTCCCAGCATGGTTTCAAAAAGGTCCCGGTACAAGGCCGGTGAAATCTCAAGCATGGTTCCGATGAGGGATGAAAAAAGAGGTGCAAGCTTCTGGTTTTTAAAGGCAAGATAATAGACGTTATCAATGGTAAATGGCGGCAGTAAGTCCTTGGCTTCCTGGATGTCCATATCATCAGGCCGTTTTACAACGGAAACAAATCTTGAAAAGGCAGCGGCCATAAGCCAGACATCTTTTTGCATGACCCACTTGAGCCACTCTTTGAGGGCAGGTCTGGCGCATTCAAACATGAGAAGCAGCCATGCGGCTACTTTTTCCGCCTTGATTTCTGCCTTAAACCACCAGTCCAGGTCAAAAAACAACTGCAGCTGTGCCGGAGAGGCCAGGGTTAAAATGGTAGCAGAATCCTCCGGGCCTGCTGCCTTCACGGTCCAGAACAATTCTTCTGCCGGTATGGCCTGAACAAGTTCTCCTGCCCGGCGGGATGAGATGATGATTTCATTGCGCTTTTCCCAGGGAGACAGGAGAACAAGTGTAAGCTGCTCCTCCAGGGCAAGGCTGTTTAACCTTTTTTCCCTTGCCCTGGGCGCCATTTCAAAAAAGGCGTGAATATCCTGTTTTATTAAGTTATTTTCCATAAATCCGATAAATAAAAAAATGTGTTTTAGAGATAGCGATCCCTTTGAAACTAAGCACCGGGCACTAATTTAACAAGCAGGTAATCACAACTCGATATGCCTTCCAAGGAAAATAATCACCTTTTGAATATACTTATCGCCGAAGATGAAAGAAATATCGGTGATCTTTTAACAGAACTCCTGGACCAGGAGGATAGAAATATAACCCTGGTCAACGACGGCCTGGAAGCTGTCAACAGGCTCAGGGAAAAGAGATTTGATCTCCTGATAACAGACCTCATGATGCCTGAAGTAGACGGCATGGAGGTGCTCCACGAGGCCAAGAAATTGTATCCCGATATCATGGTCATCATAATAACCGGTTATGCTTCCCTGGAAACTGCTATCAGTGCTGTCAAGGAGGGGGCTTATGACTACCTTCGAAAACCATTCCGCCTTGAGGAGCTCAAGATAAGCGTGGACAATGCCTGCGAAAAGATACTGCTCAGAAGGGAAAATGAGCTTCTGCTTGATCATATCAAAAAGATGTGTAGCATCCCCGATGAAGAAAAGGATTCCAGCAGAGCAGTTCCAAATTATCCTGACCAGAAGACCCTTTTCGGCCCGGACTGGTTTCCCCCAAATTATTTTGAGGCAGGCATTAAGAAAGAGGCTGCCATAGACGAGCTGGAACGATTGGCCAGGCTGAAGAACCAGGGTGCTCTAACATCTGAAGAATTCAAATTCCTGAAAGAAAAACTCTTCGGCAAATTATAGCCTGTTTCTGAGATGACCTGCACCATTCCTTCCCAAGCAGACTGCCATAATCCCGGCAAGCTCAATGGCAGGCCCTGGCGGATCCTGGTGGTGGATGATGACGAGGCCATCAGGACCACACTGGAATCCTACCTTGATTTTCAGAAAGGCTGTGAGGTCTTCCATGCATCCAATGCCCTGGAAGGCCTTTCCGTGCTGGAAAGAATCGAGAACATAGATGTAGTCTTCGTGGATATCAATATGCCTGGAATGAACGGCATAGAATTTGTGCGGAGGCTGAAAAACAGGGACAGCACCATGGTAGCCGCTGTAATAACAGGGCAGCCGTCCATGGATATCATAGTACAGGCCATGAGGGCAGGGGCCTCTGATTTTCTCATTAAGCCCTTCAAGTTTGAGCAGTTCCAGGTCTCAATGGAGCGCATGATTAAAGAACGCACCATGCTTCTTGAAAACGAATTTCTTACCGAGGAAAGGAAGATCAAGAAAGCCCTGGAAAGGATGAATGAAAAGCTGGAAAAGAAGATCAGGGAACAGGCTGTACTATTTTCCATAAGTGAATCCCTGGCCAAAACCAGGAACACCGACCAGCTTTACCAGGTGCTGGTTATGCTTGCGGCCAGGCTCATAGACGCCGGCCAGGCAATGCTGTGGATCAAGGAGCCGGATTCCAGCCGGCTCGCTCTGGTGGCCTCCCACGGGCCTCTCGAGGTAGTACACAAAAGCATCGAGATCAACGGAAGTAATCATCCCTGCGCCAGGGTGATCAGGGACGGTATTCCTATTCTGGCTGATGGAACGGCCCAACGTGGCCCTGATCCTTTTTCCGGACAAGAGGCCGCCAGATATTCCTATATCATGGTTCCGTTTTCCATACGCGGTGAAATCCTTGGCGTACTGGCTATTTCAGGAACTGAAGGAAAAAACAGCCTTGGAGAAGAGGCCCTGTTTCTGCTGCATCTTCTTGCGGAACGGGCAAGCCTGACCATTGAAAATCTCCTGCTCTACGACAGTCTTTTAATCAATCTCCATGCCACGCTCAGGGCCCTTGTCCGCACCCTTGAGGCAAAGGATCCGTATACCAGGCTTCATTCCGAAAGGGTTACAAAATGGGCCCTGGGCATTGCAGAGGAAATGGGCTGCCCGCAGGAAAAGCTCGACACCCTCGCCTTTGCAGGCCATCTCCATGACATAGGTAAAATCGGCATCAGGGACCAGATACTCATGAAGCCGGGAAGGCTCACAGAGGAAGAATACGAAATCATCAAGACCCATCCTGTTATCGGAGCTGAGATAGTGGGGCACCTTGGCCTTCTTACAGAAGAAACGGCAATCATAAGACACCACCACGAAAGATGGGATGGAAAGGGCTATCCCGACGGCCTCACGGGTAAAGACATCCCCGAATTGTCCAGGATCCTGGCTGTGGCAGACACCTACGATGCCATCACATCACGAAGGCCCTACAGGGATGCGAAGCAGGCAGACTTCGCCCGCAAAGAGATCAAAAGCAACGCCGGCACTCAGTTTGATCCCAAGGTTGTTGAGGCCTTCCTTTCGTATTTCAGCAATAAAGAATAGTCTCAAATTTTAAAGTATCCGAGTATAATATTTGCCTAAGCAATTCAGCTGGCCGCCCTTTGCTTGTGTATCTACTCGCGAACAGCCGCATCTATGCCGTTGTCAGGCGCTTTCTGAATATAACAAATTTCAGTTCGATGACAGGTTTGGCTTTCTCTTAGACAGGGGATGGACATACAGGCAGGAAAAGCGCCTTGCAGCCCGGACCAGAAAGGCAAGGTTCAGGAAAAAGGCAGCCGTGGAAGCCCTGGACATAATGGCATTCGAGGTTTGAGGATTCCACACTGGCAGATGCCATGATGGACCGAATAGTTCACAACGCCTACACGCTTACATTGAAAGGAGAATCGCAGGAAAAAACAGAAAAACTTGACCCAAACCGGCCACTAAGTAAAACTGGAAACACAAGTGCCGCCTACGGCAGAATAGGTGGCCGGATTCATCAGAATAAGGAAGATCATGGATTTTCTGGTTGTTCACCCGGCCGACGGCCAGGTGCATTGACTGCCAGCTCGTACCGGCAATATGCTGGTATTTACCAGTAATATCATGGTAAAAACTGGTAAACAACGGCAATATACCAGTAAATAGCAGTATAAAGCTGGTAAATATCAACTTTTAACAATTCTACGGTTACATAAAAAAAGCACAAAATTAGTATCATATATCTACATCCGAATAGAAAGATTCTACAGAAGTTAAACATGGTAATATTAACTGTTCTAAATACGAACCAAGGAGAAAACTTATAAATGGCGGCACAACTTGACATCTCCACCTTGGAATCCTGGCTATGGGATGCGGCCTGTGCCATTCGCGGGCCAGTTGATGCGCCCAAGTTCAAGGACTACATCCTGCCGCTGGTCTTTCTGAAACGGCTTTCTGATGTCTTCGACGATGAGCTTACACGCTTGGCCGAGGAGTACGGCAGCCGGGATATTGCAGTGCGCATAGTGGAGGAGGAGCGCGAACGCGGCGTCATCGCCAGCGGAGGCGGCTCTGTGCGCTTCTACATCCCCGAACATGCCCGCTGGTCCAACATACGTAAGCAGACCGCTGGCCTTGGCCAGTACCTGACCGATGCGGTTCGGGTTGTGGCGCGAGAAAACCCGCGTCTTCAGGGCGTCATCGACCTGGTGGACTTTAACGCCACCACAGCCGGACAGCGTATAGTGCCCGACGAGTACCTTGCCAATCTGGTGGATGTGCTCTCCCGCCACCGCCTGGGTCTGAAGGATGTCGAACCGGACATCCTCGGCCGGGCCTATGAATATCTGCTTAGAAAATTCGCTGAGGGTCAGGGGCAGAGCGCCGGAGAGTTCTACACCCCGCGGGAGGTTGCGGTGCTTATGGCCCGTATATTGGAGCCGAAACCGGGAATGACAGTGTATGATCCCTGCTGCGGCAGTGGTGGTCTTCTCATCAAGTGCCACCTACGTCTTTTGGAAACCCACGGGGAGAAAGAAAACGGCCATCGCCGCCTGCCATCCAAATACGCACCTCTTCGCCTTTTCGGCCAGGAGATCAACCCGGCCACCTTTGCCATGGCGCGCATGAACGCGGTTATCCACGATATGGAAGCCGATATCCGCCTGGGCGACACCATGCGCAAGCCTGCCTTGCGCGACTCCGCCGGTCACTTGATGCGCTTTGAACTCGTCACGGCAAATCCCATGTGGAACCAGGACTTTCCGGTGGATGTCTATGAACACGACTCCTACGAGCGTTTCCGCTTTGGCATTCCGCCCGCATCGACTGCAGATTGGGGATGGCTCCAGCACATGCTCGCCTCGCTCAACGACTCAGGGCGCATGGCCGTGGTGCTGGACACTGGCGCGGTCTCACGCGGAAGTGGCAACCAGGGTTCAAACCGCGAGAGGGACATCCGAAAGGCCTTCGTGGAGGCCGACCTTATCGAGGCCGTGCTGCTTCTTCCGGAAAACCTGTTCTACAATACTACAGCACCCGGCATCATTATCGTGATCAACCGCAAGAAGCGGCATCCAGGTGAAATCCTGCTCATAAATGCCAGCAAGCTCTTTTCCAAGGGGCGGCCCAAAAACTATCTGGCAGATAAGCATATTGAGACCATCGACCAGCTCTATCATGAGTGGAAGGCAGAGGAAGGGCTGTCGGAGGTCATAAGCAAGGAAAAGGCGGCCCGCAACGATTACAACCTTTCCCCCAGTCGCTATGTGGCCATCAACGACGTGGAGGAAGTCCTGCCCCTGGAAGAGGCGGTTGTACTGCTTAAGGAGACCGAGGAAGAGCGCACAGAGGCGGACCGGGAGCTGGATGAGGTGTTGCGGACGCTGGGATTGGTTTTGGAGAGGAATGAGTCATGACGGTGAACATCGATCTTTTGCTTGGAAAACTCTCTCACGACAGCCTCGCTCACGAGCTTGTGGATCAGCTGAGGAAATCCGAACGGCAAGACTGGGCTGGGGTTCTAGATACTTTTTTTAAATCGCGCCTGGAACAGAAGGTGCAGGAGCTGACACATGGCAAAAATCAGGCGCCTTGAGGTTAAAGGCTTCCGCTCCTTTGGAGCACAGTCTCAGTTACTAGAATTTGGCGGGCCGATGGCCGTCATCTGGGGCCCGAATAGCCAAGGCAAGACGAGCCTTGCCGAGACCATCGAATTCTTACTAACGGGCAAGACGGTCCGCCGCGAATTGGTTGCCAGCGCCAAGCGCGAGTTTGCCGAAGCTTTACGGAACGCACATCTTCCTCAAGCCGAAGAAGTCGTTGTAGCCGCCGAGATCGAAGATGCACAGGATCATGTGCATCGAATCGAGCGTCGCCTAGTGCACGACTATACAGGTCGGGATCCCTGTCAGAGCGAGTTGAAGGTTGACGGAGAACCCGCCGACGACTTGATAAACCTCGGCATTCGCCTTTCGCAACCACCGCTCGAGGCCCCGGTGCTAATGCCCCACACGTTGCGATATGTCGTCTCCGCCGAACCGCAGAAGCGTACAGAGTATTTCAAGGCGCTTCTGGAAGTCTCGGATCTCGAGGAAATACGGAAAACGATTGCCGACGCCAAGAATCGGCTCATAGAAGCAACCAGAGATGTTACGTCGACCTACGAACGTTGCCGATCGAATCCACAATTCGGCAACGAATTGGCGCCACTCGAAACTTCGCCACCTTCTCAGAACACGGTCGAAAACGCACTGGCCGAAACGCTCGGGCAGATCATTGAAGGCCACGGTCAGGTACCGGATGGACTTGAAGCACGTCTAACTGTAGCCAAAGAACTTTTAGGCCAACAGCGGGCACGAACCTTTCCCATCAACGACCTCGTCGTCAGGAGGGAGCCGTCATGGGAGCAAAAGCCAGATATCCAGGAGCCTCTGGAGGCATTCCTTCGCGCAAAGGGTGCCGTAGAAAAAGAAGTAGCCCGACTCCTGCGGCTTTTCGAGGAAGTGCTTAAGGTGCCCGGGATCGCTGAAGCTAAAGAGGCGGTCGATTGCCCGGTCTGCAAAACTCCGCAAGCCCTTACCCCCGAGCGGATCAACGCGATTCGTAAGAAAGTCGAAGCAAACGCTCAGTTTACAAGCTACCGACAAGAAGCTGATCGGGTTTTGAATAATCTCCCCACGGTAGCGCAGACCGCAATCCGCAAGGCAAAGGACGCCTGCCCTTCGGCCATGAGCTGGCAGGAGCAGGATTGGTCTCGCAACAAGCAAGCCCTCGAAGAACTTATCGCCGACAGTGCCGAGGCTCTGGTGCCGCCATGGGAAAAAGTCCTTGCCGGCCTCAAACAAGCACGGAAAAGCGTGCAGGAAAAGGCCTATGCCCTCCAGGCAATGTTGGGCTCTCTGCGACTTGATGATCTCGACGAGGTAAGGATCGTAGAACTAAGTCAGAAAGTGACTGGCCTATTCCAATCTACTGAGCAGTTCTGCAAGGCTTTTGGCCGCTACCGACAGGCCGTCGAACCGCTCCTTGCTGCCTTGAAGCAGGAAGTCGATCGACGGGCAGGAACAGAAGGTTGGCAGGATTTGATCGACCTGTGCGAAAACCGGGAGGCCCTGCTTCGTTGGCTTATCGAGCGGGCTGCCTATCGAGCGGTCCAGAATGAGGTAGACGAGGCCATTCAGGACATCGACAGGGCCAAGGCCAAAGTGCTGGATGACAAGTTCGCCGAGCTCGGCCAGGAGATCGTCCGCTGGTGGAACCTCCTCAGGCCTGACGAGCCTACATCCTTCCACGGCCTCGAACGCGGCGGCACCGGCAGGCGATTCATCGATCTAAAGGCGCGTCTCAGTAACCCGGACGCTGCTGACTCACAAGGTGTTCTGCGGGATGCCGTCGCGGTTTTCAGCGACTCGCAGCTCAACTGCCTCGGGCTTTCCGCCTTCCTCGCGCGCAGTGCCCGGGAGCAAACGGGCTTTGTTATCCTGGACGATCCCGTTCCCGCCAGCGACGAGGAACATCGGGCCTTCTTTGTCGACCGGGTTCTTGATGAGCTGATTCAGTCCGGAATTCAGGTGATCCTTCTCACCCATGATGAACGCATGTGGAAAGATGTCCAGGAACGATACAAACATTTGGACTTGGACACCTTTATCGTAAGCCTGGATGATCCGGCCAAAGGCGCGATAATCGAGAACCTAAGCGATACGCTCGATGCCATGCTCACGCGTGCTACTTTGTATGTCTCGAATACGAATCCAGATATGCGAAAAACTGTGGCTCGGATCCTAAGAGATGCTGCTGAACGATTCTGCAAACTGATGTTGATCAGGGATCGCCGAGAAAAAGGAGAGTCTTCGGCCAGCGTGAGCGACTATGATGGTAAACCTTTGGGTTATCTGATACCCAAAGTTTTACCAATGCTTACGAAGGACTCTTCCCACCCAGGTAAGTTGCGCGTAATCAGCCAGCGCCTTAACCCAGGATCTCATGACCACGAGGTGCCCCCTACCGGGGATCTGAAACAATGCCTTGGGGATCTTTATGCGCTTCAGAGGAAATATTTGCCGTGACTCCTGGAGGGCACGAGTTGGAATGCCAGAAACAGAACAAATCAGGCGGAGCCAACACAGATATGCCCCTGCCCGAGGGCTACCGGATGACCGAACTCGGCCTTTTGCCTGAGGAGTGGCGGGTGGTGCGGTTGGGTGATGTGGTGAGTTTACGGAGGGGAACCATCCACCCGTCCAATAAGCCTCAAGCTCGGTATGTCGGTCTAGAACATTTGGTGCCGGGAGAGATACGCATCAAACAATTTGGTCATGCGTGCACAACCCGGAGCGCAAAAGCAATATTCAAACCAGGAGATATTCTTTACGGCAAATTGCGTCCCTATTTAGACAAAGCCGCTTTGGCAGATTGGTCAGGTGTTTGCTCAACAGACATTTTAGTTCTCCAACCCTCAGAATATTTAACTTCCCTTTTTTTGGCGTATCAGATGCATACGCGTTTTGTCTTGGAACATGCCAAGGCAACGACTACGGGTGTTAACCACCCCCGTACGTCATGGAAAGCTATGACCAGTGTAATTATTCCTCTCCCTCCCCTGCCCGAACAACAAGCCATTGCACATGTGCTGCGAACGGTACAGGAGTCAAAGGAAGCCACCAAGAGGGTTATCGCTGCAGCACGGGAGCTGAAAAAGAGCCTTATGCGCCACCTCTTTACCTACGGACCCGTTCCCGTTGACCAAGTCCATCAGGTAGAGATGCAAGAGACCGAAATTGGTTCCATTCCCGCCCACTGGCGGGTGGTGAAGTTGGGGGAAGCACTTAAAGGAACTCAGTATGGCTTGAATGAGCGGGCAGGAACATCCGGAAAATACCCAATTTTAAGGATGAATAACCTTATTAATGGCTACATTGACATTTCAAACTTGAAATACGTTGACCTTGATTACACTGTTTTCGAGCGATTTCGGTTGATGAAAGGCGATCTATTATTCAATCGCACAAATAGCTATGATTTAGTAGGAAAAACTTCTTTGTTCGGATTGGAAGGAAAATACGTTTTTGCTTCTTATCTCATTAGGTTGGTGGTGAATAATAAATATTCAGTTCCGGAATTTCTAAATTACTACCTTAACCGCGAAAGAACACAGGATAGGCTAAGAATGCTGGCATCAAGGGGAGTAAGTCAAGCAAATATAAGCGCAACAAAACTTAAGGGTTTTGATATCCCCCTCCCGCCCCTGCCTGAACAACACGAAATTGCCCGCATCCTGCAGATGGTGGACCGCAAGATTGAGGCCGAAGAGGCAAAAAGAAAGGCCCTGGAGGAGGTGTTTCGTTCCCTTCTCAACGAGCTCATGACCGCCCGGCGGCGGCTGCCGGCGCAGTTTGTGGCGCGGTTTGAGCAAAAGGCAGAGGTAGAGTCATGAGTATCGGCAGCGAACGCAAGGCAGTGCAAACCCCTTTTCTCCGCTATGCCGAGGAGGCCGGATGGACGTATCTACCTCCGGAGGAGGCACTGAGGAACCGCGGTGGCGAAGACAGCCCCGTACTTAGGACAGTGCTTATCGAGCAGTTGCAGCGGCTCAATCCTGGCGTGGTGGATTCGGTTGCCAGTGCAGAAGAGGTCGTTTCCCGTCTTCTGGGCGTAAGGCCCAATATAGAGGGCAATCTGGAGGCCTGGGAGTATCTCAAGGGGCTTAAGACGGTGTTCGTGGAGGCTGAGCGCCGAGAGCGGAACCTCCGCCTTGTGGATGTGGAGTACCCCGAAGCAAATATCTTTCACGTCACTGACGAGTTCCGCTTTGTTAGCGGCAGAACCGCCATCTGCGCCGATGTGATACTATTGGTGAACGGCATTCCGGTCATCGTGGTCGAGACCAAGGCAGCTACAAGGCCCGAGGGCATCGCCGAGGCCCTTGACCAGATTAGGCGCTATCACGAGCAGGGGCCGGAACTGATGGCCCAGGCCCAGCTCTTTGCCCTGACTCACCTGATAAAATTCTTTTACGGACCCACCTGGAATACCTCGCGCCATGCACTCTTTAACTGGCGAGACGAGCAGGCAGGAGATTTTGAGACACTGGTAAAGGTGTTTGTGGCGCCAAGACGGGTGCTCCGCGTGCTGGTAGATTACATCCTTTTTGTGCGAAAGGATGGAGAACTTATAAAGGCGGTTCTGCGGCCGCATCAAATGCGTGCTGCGGAAAAGGTCCTTGTCCGATCGGGTGAGCCAGACAAGCACCGCGGGCTCATCTGGCACACTCAGGGTTCGGGAAAAACCTACACCATGATCACTGTGGCAAAGCGTCTTTTGGAGGATGCGCGTTTTGAAAATCCCACGGTGCTGATGATTGTGGACAGAAATGAGCTACAGCAGCAGCTTTTCCAGAACTTGGAGGCTGTGGGCTTTGGTAGAGTACACGTAGCCAAGAGCAAGCGCCACCTGCGCCGACTTCTGCGGGACGATACCCGGGGGCTCATCGTCTCCATGATCCACAAGTTTGACGATGCCGATGCCAACCTGAACACCCGCAAAAACGTCTTCGTTCTGGTTGACGAGGCCCACCGCTCCACCGGCGGGGATCTTGGCAACTACCTGATGGGAGCCTTGCCAAACGCTACTTTTATAGGCTTTACCGGAACGCCCATAGACAAGAGTGCCCACGGAAAGGGCACCTTTAAGGTCTTCGGCGGTGGCGATCCTGGCGGTTATCTTGACAAGTACTCCATCAGGGAATCCATCCAGGACGGCACCACCGTGCCTCTGCACTACCAGATGGCGCCCAACGACCTGGTGGTGGACCGCGAGGCCATGGAGAAGGAGTTCTGGGCCGCTGCGGATTTGGAGGGAGTGGCGGACATCGACGAGATCAACAGGGTGCTCGAGCGCGCTGTCACCCTCAAGAATATGCTTAAGAACCGGGAACGGGTGGAGATGATTGCCCGCTACGTGGCCGATCACTTCCGTAAGTATGTTGAGCCCATGGGCTACAAGGCCTTTTTGGTGGCCGTGGACCGCGAGGCATGCTGTTTCTACAAGGAGGCCCTGGACAGGTGCCTGCCGAAAGAGATGAGCCGGGTGGTCATCAGCCGCGGGCATAACGATCCGGCCGAACTTAGGCGCTACCACTTGAGCGACGACGAAGAGGCTGCCGTGCGAAAGGCGTTTCGTAAGCCCGATGAAAACCCGCAAATCCTCATTGTCACAGAAAAGCTTCTTACCGGCTATGATGCCCCGATTCTCTACTGCATGTATCTGGATAAGCCCATGCGGGACCATGTATTGCTCCAGGCCATTGCCCGCGTCAATCGTCCCTACGAAGATGAGAAGGGGAGACGCAAGACCAACGGCTTTATCGTGGATTTCGTGGGGATTTTTGATAACCTCGAGCGCGCCTTGGCCTTTGATTCTAAAGACGTGGAAGGCGTTGTTGAGGGGCTTGATGTTCTAAAGGAGCGTTTTGCGGACCTGGTGGAGCAGGGCAGGCGCGAGTTTCTTCCCATCTCCTCGGGCAAGAGCGCGGACAAGGCCGCCGAGGCGGTTCTTGAACACTTCTTGGACAAGGAGCGCCGGGAGGCCTTTTATGCCTACTTCCGCGAGCTTGAAGAGGTGTATGAGATCCTGTCGCCCGATCCCTTTCTTCGGCCCTTTCTTGAGGATTACCAGGGGCTGGTTGAAATGTACCGGCTGTTGCGAAGCGCCTACGAACCTCATGTGCCCGTGGACAAGTCCTTTCTTAGAAAGACCGCCGAGATCGTACAGAGACATACGGCTAGCGATGCGGTGCATGAACCGGAGGCAACCTATGAAATAGGCGCAGGAGCGCTTCTTGCGCTGGTAAAGGAACAGAGGCCCGACACGGTCAAGGTGTTCAATCTTCTCAAAGAGCTTCACCGTCTGGTAGAGGCCAAGGGCAAGGAACAGCCCCACCTTATTCCCATTGGTGAGCGGGCCGAAGCCATCCGTCGCGCCTTTGAGGAACGGCAAATAAACAGCCAGCAGGCCCTCCAGGACCTCGCCGAGCTGGTCCGCGATCTTAAGGAAGCCCAAGAGCAACGACAGGAAAGTGATCTTTCCCCGGAGGCCTTTGCCGTTTCCTGGTGGCTCAGGGTGCAGAAGGGCTTTGATGCGGGAAAGGCCGAGCATCTTGCCGCTTCTTTGGAGCCAGCATTTGAGAAGCTTCCCCACTGGGCTTTGAGCAAGGCCCAGGAGCGAGAACTAAGAAAATTGATTTACAAGGAATTGATTGCCGCAGGTGTCAAGGATGTGGTGGCCTGGACCGATGAAATGCTCACCCTGCTAAGGAGAGCAACGCCATGAAGGACGGGACATTAAGGACTTCGGCACTGCTCGAGGCGCCTATGAAAGAGGTGGTCACGAGAGACATTCTTGTGGCCGAGGTCCATGCGTGGGCGAGGCGCATTGGCGTGGAAGAGCGTATCAGGGAGATCCATATCCGGTCTATGAAACGAAAGTGGGCCAGCGTTTCCACCCGGGGACGCCTCACCCTTAACACGGAACTATCCAGCCAGCCTGCGAAGATTCGCCGGGAGGTCATTGTGCACGAGCTTGTGCATCTGAAGCTTGGCAGGGGGGCGCACAACAAGTTTTTCCGGTCACTGGTCCGGGCCTACCTGGCTCAGGCGGAATAGGCCTAATATGTCATTAGGAGGATTATGGATTTAATTAATGAGAATCAACTTGACGAATGGGTCCGTGGCAATGCAAGGGAAGCACAGGGACTGATTGTAGAGCTTGTCAGGCGTCTTGTTGCGGCATCCTGTCCCCAACAGCAAGAGCGACGTTTCCCGTCGGCGGACAGCATTGGTCAGCATGGTCCAGACGGAATAGTGGATACAGACCTTGGCTTTGAGCCATTCGTCCCAGAGGGACGTTCTTATTGGGAGATTGGTACGGGCTTAAGATCTAGTGATAAAGCCACACGCGATTATAAAGAGCTAACAGCAGCGGTACCAGAAAAAGTTCGAACTAACACCACTTTTGTATTCGTAACCCCACTTTCTGGCCGGAGAGACTGGGAACACACCTGGAAGGAAAACGCACAAGCAACCTGGCTTGATAAACGCCGCAATAGGGGCGAATGGAAAGATGTTAGAATCATAGACGGGACCAAACTGATAGATTGGGTTCATCAGTTCCCGGCTGTGGAACTATGGCTCGCTCAAAAGATTCTCAATATCCCGGTAGAACACATAGAGATTCCGGAGCAACATTGGAATGTGGTAAGTTCAATTGGCGAACCGCCACCTCTGACACCCGAGCTTTTTTTGATAAACCGGGATGAAGCAACAGCAAAGGTCAAGGAAGTTTTCGACGGCTCGACCGTGCGGCTAAGGCTCACCACCCATTACCCCGAGCAGGTCGTTGATTATATCTCAGCATATTTGGCATCGCTTGATGATGTGAGCCGAGTCGAAGCTGCGGGGCGGTGCCTTATTGTTTCGGGTATAGAGGGTTGGTATGCGATATGTTCTCGGTACAGGAATCATATTTTGATCGCTGACGCTACCCTTGATCTGAGTGGCACTATAGGTACTAAGCTTATCCAGAAGGCGCGCAGAGCAGGTCATGCGGTGATCTTCGGTGCCCCTCACGGTGGTATCCCGGATCCGACGAGCGTTCCGCTCCCAATGCCACGCAGTCACCAGGTCCAAGCAGCCCTCGAAAAGGCGGGATACACAGAAGAAAGGGCTAGAACGCTGGCACTCAGGAGTAATGGAAACCTTGGCTCATTACTTCGCCTTCTCCAAAATCTTTCAATAATGCCGGAGTGGGCTGAGAGATCCTACGCTGCAGAGCTGGCCATAGCAGAGATTCTTGGCTCCTGGAGTGAGGAGTCAGGTGAAGATCGTGCCGTTGTTGAGAATCTGTCGGGAAAAGGCTACGGGGAGTGGATCGGGAAGATTCGTGAAATTGCATTTCGCCCGGCCACTCCCCTAATTTATCGAGACGGAATCTGGAGGTTTATTGCCCGTTATGAGGGGTGGTATGCGCTGGGGGCAAGAATATCTAACGAGCATCTTGAACGGTTTAAACATGAAGCGGTAGCCGTGTTGAGAGAGAAAGATCCGCAATTCGAACTTCCCCCTAAAAAGCGTTATGCTGCCAGTATCTATGGAAATGTTTTATCACATTCTCGCATACTGCGAACCGGGTTGGCAGAAACATTGGCACTACTCGGGAGCCATCCCAAAGCACTGACCTCCTGCACTGTTGGTAAAGCTGAGGCAGTGGCTACTATGACAGTTCGGGAAATTTTGGCTAACGCCGACTGGGTACTGTGGGCAAGCTTGAATGATTTGCTTCCCTTGCTTGCAGAGGCAGCCCCTGGAGAATTTCTCGATGCAGTTGAAAAGACACTACAAATGGATCCGTGTCCTTTCGATGAGGTTTTTGCCCAGGAAGGTGACGGCCTCTTTGGTGACAACTACATGATTGGCTTGTTGTTGGCGCTTGAGACCCTGGCTTGGGATCCAGATTATATAAGCCGCGCCGTGGTTTGCTTAGGGGAGCTAGCTGCGCGTGACCCCGGCGGACAGTGGGATAGTCGCCCCATTAATTCCCTAACTACGATTTTGCTTCCAAGACTTCCTCAGACAATCGCACCGGTTGAAAAGAGAGTGGCTGCAGTTAAGACATTACTTAACGAAATTCCTAATGTGGGCTGGAAGCTACTCTTAAACCTTTTGTCTCAATACCACTCAGTGTCGTTAGGAACGAGAAGGCCCGCGTGGCGGCCTACCATTCCCGATGACTGGCGCCAAGGTGTTACAGATCGGGAATATAGACAACAGGTATCAGCCTATGTGGATCTGGCAATCAATGAAGCAAAAAAGGACACGACAAAGCTTGCTGATATCATCGGTCTCCTGGAAAATCTGCCTCAATCCGCACAAGAACAGCTTCTTGATTATCTCGAATCTGATTCCATATTGGCCATGCCAGAATCTGAGAGATTACGTATTTGGAATAAGCTTGTCGATTTGGTAACGAAACACAAAAAGTTTGCGGGTGCAGAATGGGCAATGAAGCCAGAGCGGGTCGAAAGGATTGCTGCGGTTGCCGATCGGCTGGCACCAAATGCACCTTTCTTCCGTCATCAACGTCTTTTCGGAGAACGCGATTTTGACCTCTACGATGAAAAAGGAAACTACGAAGAACAAAGGAGAAAGCTAGAAAAGCGCCGTCAAGAAGCTGTAGCCGAAGTTGCTTCCAGTGGAGGAACAGATGCCGTACTAGCCTTTGCCAAGGTAGTTCAGGCACCTTTGCGCGTTGGTATTGCTTATGGAGTTGTAGCGCCCGCTGATGTTGATAACGTTGTTTTGCCAAAACTGCTTGAGTCTGAAGAGAAGTCGCTAGCGCAGTTTGTGGGCGGGTTTGTTTGGGGCAGATTTCGCAGTAGAGGTTGGGAATGGGTTGATAGTCTTGACACCTCGTGGTGGGCAGCTGCCCAGGTTGGGCAGTTTCTTTCCTATTTGCCATTTACGAAGGAAACATGGCAGCGTGCGAATTCCCTTCTTGGAGAGGATCAATCGGCCTACTGGAGTAGGACCGCTGTGAATCCATATGGAGTCAACACTGGTCTCGAGTTTGCTGTTACTCAGCTCATTGAACACGGAAGGCCGGTGGCGGCAATCCGGTGTCTTTACAAGATGCTTCACGACGGGCAACCTTTTGACAATAAACAGGCCATACAGGCCTTACTTGAGGCCGTTAAGTCCCAGGAAAGCCGCAGCTCGAACGATGTTTACGAGCTTGTTGAGCTTATCAAGGCATTGCAGGATGATATAGACATAAATCCTAATGATCTAATTAAGGTGGAATGGGCGTATTTACCAATTTTGACCGGAGACTACGGTGCCTTTCCTCAGTTTATCTCACGACGATTGGCAGAAGACCCTGGCTTCTTCTGCGAAGTAATTCGACTTGTGTTCCGGTCCAAAAACAAGGATGGCCCGGTTGAAGATGTAACCGAGGAAAGAAAGAACATTGCAACTAACGCTTATCGCCTGTTGCGCTATTGGCGTACTCCACCCGGTCTATGTAAAGACGGATCCTACGATGGCAATGCTCTTAAGGGCTGGCTAGATGTTGTAAAGAGGGAATGTGCTGAAACAGGCCATTTGGAAATCGCTATGGAAAAGGTAGGCCAAGTGCTCATTCATGCGCCTGCAGATCCGGACGGACTGTGGATTCATCATTCAGTCGCGTCTATTCTTAATGCAAAAAATGCCAAAGATATGCGTGAGGGGTTCCGAATCGCCTTGTATAACTTGCGAGGGGTTCACACGCTAGACCCCACTGGAAAGCCCGAGAGAGAATTAGCTGCAGAGTATCGAGCAAAAGCCGAAGCGGTAGAAAATGCCGGGTATCATCGCCTGGCCAGCACACTCAGAGATTTAGCCAAAACTTACGAGGGTGAAGCCGAAATAATAAAATCAAGAAGACTTTTTGAGGAATGGTAAAAAGTACTGATTAAATGAAGACAACTCAATATTTTAAATACACCAGAAAAAGACCTGATCGGGCACGGATTAAGGAAGAATGGATAAGGTATGTAATAGAAAATCCTCAAAAGGTTGTTATTCAGTCTGATGGCAGGATCAGGAAGTGGGCAAAAATTTCAGAAGTAGATAAATATCTTAGGGTAATTTTACTGGAAGATGGTGAGACGGTACATAACGCCTTTTTTGATAGGTCCTTTAAGGGGGATTAAAAGATGAAAATCAAATATTTTCCAGATACCGATACGGCTTTAATAGAATTTACCGACAGGGAAGTCCATGAAACAAAAGAAATCAGCGAAGACATTTATCTTGATTTGGATAAACATGGAAATCTTGTAAATATGACCATTGAACATGCAAAGGCCAAGGCGGGATTGCATGAATTTTCATATCAAGAAATGGTTCCTCCCCTGGAAGAAAAGACAGAAAAGGCCGCCTAACATGCCTGCACTTCCGCTGCGTCCTGGCCTTGTTCCATGTGGGCAAGGGATTTGTTTTTAAACAGAAGCCTTCTTTAAATTAACACCGGATCCAAATGAGAAAAACAGGCCTGTATCTTAGGAACAGAAATAAATGAGAAGTGGTGGAAACGGTATTCAAAAAACAAGCTCTTGGCCCGGGGCAATGGCACGTTTTGGTACGATGAAGGGGCCTTTTACTTTCTGAGATATCTTACCAAAGAGCCTATTACTATCCCCTTCAAAGATATTGTAGAATTCAAAACCGGCAAGTGGCATGCGGGAAGATGGTGCTTTGGGTACCCGATTTTAAAAATCATATGGCTTAGAGATGGACTTAAATTAAGTTCGGGTTTTTTTATATCGAAAAACAACGACGATATTGAAAAAATCATATCTGAACTGGAAGGCAAAAGGGCCTTTCGGGTGTCGGTCAAGTAGCAGGATTGATTCTGTTATCCGTTAGTGTCTCGTTTGTGCCGGACGGCTCTTTATTCAGTTGTTTGTCCTTGTATCGGCCTGATCCAGAACGATGGGATGAGTCATTCATGAGGAGGCGGTAATATGACACATCGAAAGAAAATCAAGTATATCCATGAAGGCCGCTATGTGGCGGAGGTAGAAGTTGAGCTTCTAGAGGACGATACTGGTTGGTCGCCTTATCTTAGTGTTGAAGATGCCTATAAACTGGATGATGTGCGGGATGCCATTCGCCAGGGTGATTTGAAGTCAGCAGCGAAATATGCGGGATCTACGAGCTTCGGCCTGTAGTACATCAATAGCGGATTAGATGTTTACATGGGGAAGGGGCAGTTATACGTATCCATTTTCGCCCTCCGAACCGTCCCTTGTTAAAGGCGTCCTGGCCTGTTCGTGCTGGCAACATGCCAGTATTTGCTGTAATAATGATGTAATATTGCCAGCATTTTTCCATAAAAGCACGGGAAGGGACCTGAAATGCCAATAATTGCCATAGCCAACCAGAAGGGGGGAGTCGGAAAGACCGCCACCATGTCCAACCTTGCCCACGCTTTCTCAGGGGAGGGCAGGAAGGTTCTCATGGTGGACCTTGATCCTCAGGGTTCGCTGACAGACTACGCGGGCTACGTCCCGGCGGAGCAAGAGACTACCATCTACGAGGTGCTTCACGGTCGAGCGCCCTATAGTGGACCTCAAAAATCAGACAGTGTGCTAAGGTAGAATTTGCACAGTCTGGGAGGGGTAGCATGAAGAGAAAAAAGTACAGCCAGGAATTGAAATCCAAGGTGGCAGTAGCCGCCATAAAAGGCTACAAGACAGTAAGTGAGATAGCCTCTGAATTCGGAGTCCATCCCAGCATGGCGAACAGGTGGAAAAGGCAGGCCATTGAATCCATGGTTGACATTTTTGGGAGCACAACCAAGAGAAGCTCAAAAGAAATGGAGGCTGAAAAAAACCGTCTTTACCAGCAGATCGGGAAATTGCAGGTTGAGCTGGACAGGTAAAAAAAGCACAGGGCATCTTTAGTAGATATTGCACAGAAACGGCAATGTGAACTGATCGCTCTGCCTAGAGCCAGCTATTACAGAAGTCCCAATCTGTAAAAACCTATCAAGAAGTAAGGACATTATTATCCCTATGACCATTATCGTATTCTGAAATAGGGGAGAAATGGGTGCATTCCGTTTTTGTTGATGGGATTTCGTTTATTTTTCACAAACCCATGAATATTATCATTTATTACAGCAAGTTATTGCAGAATAGCCCAGCTATTTTGGAAATCATAAATAGTGATTGACATACCTAGAACTCAATATTTTTTGTCGATATTTTAGGGAGTTACTGAATACAACGGCAAATGTCAACAAAAACGGAATGCACCCGGGAGAAATTCTCTCTTAATTTGACCTGTTTTGTGTCTTGACAACGGGGTCTGCCTTAGTCGGCTGGCTTCCGCTTGCGTAGCGTCAGACGGGAACGGTATCTCCATGGATGATGTTCTGTTCCGATCTTATTCCTTAATGACTACAGACAGGCAAGATATGACTGAGGAGACTAAAACCATCCACCCAGGCATGGGTGAAATCGTTTAATGCTAGGATGATGAAGGAGGCATCGCTCTTGATGTGCGCCTTCAGGATGAAACGGTCTGGCTGAGCCAAGCCCAGACGGCGGAGCTCTTCGAGAAAAACAAGAGAACGATCTCGGAACATATCTGCAACGTCTTTAAGGAAGGTGAGTTGGAGGAAGCGGCAGTTGTCCGGAAATTCCGGACAGCTGCCGCTGACGGCAAAATGTACCAGACCAACTTCTATAACCTCGACGTCATCATCTCTGTGGGGTA
>JALVJO010000037.1 GCA_027028245.1 Deltaproteobacteria bacterium | reverse complement strand
GAAATGCCGTAACCGGTATCCGGGACCGGGGTGCAATATTCGAGAACCTGGTCTTTTTTGCCATCAAGCACAAAAGACCTTGCTACCTGTTGAAAGACGGGGTTGAAATCGATTTCCTTACCGAGGATAGATGGCTGATCAAGGCGAAATACGGCCAGAAACTTACAGACAAACAGGCCCGGCTATTTGAGTCCGTGGATGCAACAAGGCGCCTGGTGGTAGATTCCATGGAAGGCCTTCAAAGGCTCCGGAAATCCGGGAATTCAGGAGGTAACTGCCCCGGCCATGTCTAACTAAAAAAGGAGACTTATGCCCCATATGTAGCAGTAGCTGTTTAAAAATGGCTCCTTATACCAAATTATTCTGACCAAATGTCTTTTTCGGGTATCTGAAGTGCATAGGCAATGGTTGCCTTCTTGGAGTTTCAGTCATGCCAGGTCGGGCATGACTAAAGGTATTTGTCCATGTAAGTCCATGTGTGTCCATGGCTAATCCAATGTTTTTATACTAATTATACAATTCCGGCAGAATATATAAATTATTTCAATGTGGAACTGGTGGCTGGTTTGCGTCGGAGCAAGCATGTAGATATGTCCCGCGTCCCCTATATCCCAGCCCATGGTTATGCCATGATCTCATCTGCTGGCAATATTTGTTTGCCATGCCGAACAGTCAAGATGCTAATCATGGTCTTTTCAATGCGATATATTATGCGATAATTGCTGAAAATCAGCTCTCTGATTTCTTTTCTCTCGATTTCTGGCACTATTCGACCAATCTCTGGTTCTGACTTAAGTATTTCTACTTTTTTAAAGAGATTATCGATCTACTTATTGGCAGCACCGGGATTATCTCGTGAAATATACCCAGCTATTTCTGCAGTCCGATCAATAGCAAGGGGAGCCCAGATTATTTCCATTGGGCTATTTTTTCTGAGATCATCTCTTTTGCCCTGTCTTGAGATATCCCCTCTCCATTTTCAATTTGGCTGATAGATGTTTGGATATCTTGAAGTAATTCAATTTTCTCAATCATAGCTTCATATTCTGCCACATCAAGTAGAACTGCAGCTCCCTTTCCACGCTGTGTAATTATCAATGGTCTTTTGGTTTCGCGAACTTGCTTAAAGAATGAGGCAATTTCTGTGCGAAATTCTGTCATGGAGCGTATATCTTCGTCAAATTTAATTCTTTGCATAGCAAGCACTTCCTGTTTTTTGTACAGCATAAAGTACTTTTTTCAGTGACTACAAGTAATATTTTATCCCGGATTATGCACTTCAAGTACCTGAAAAAAGTAATTTCATTGAATTATTGCATGATTAGCATGTATTTGTTCTAGTTGTGCCTTCACCCAAAAGGTGAAGTTCAATCCGTAATAAATCCTCAGGCATTTGAAGCCGCAAGGGGCTCACAATTTTACCGAATTTGTCCCGCTATGCCGCGGGATCGGCCACTTGAAGTACCAAAGTACGTCTGCGTGCCCTCCGCCTCGCATCTTCGGCAAACTTACGAGCTGCATAATCCGGGTTTATAGGCATAATGTCACGGGTCAATTGCCGCCAGATCGCTGCGTTAGTAGGTGTTGTTCCTATTATCCCAGGCAGGGGATCTTACCATGAAGGGTTTGGGATCAAGGCCGGGGGCCTTGATGACAAGAGGCCCCCGGTGTTCTTTTTCCACGTGTTTTCTATCTGTTTTTCCTGATCTCTCTGAACAGCGTCTTGTCTATGGCCCCTTTCTTCATGGCCTCTTCGAGAAGGTATCTTTCCAGTTCCCCATTGTCTCTGAGAAAGAGTACATGTTTGTTCCTGATTTCAATATCGCGCCCACGGACTGCAATCGACCTTGG
>JALVJO010000036.1 GCA_027028245.1 Deltaproteobacteria bacterium | reverse complement strand
AAAATATTCTTGACAGGTCTTGGCAGGGCTAAGCCATTGTCAATACAGCTCGGTGGCGCGTTTTTGTCCTTGCTCAACTGAACCTGTTGAAGGAAGCATTCCTGGTTTGTCCCCTGTTTGCACCATAAGCAAAGAAGGGGTTTTTCTTGAAAGGTTTCACCACAAGGAAGCCAACTTCAGCCGCAGCGAAGCCGCTGAGACTGGCGATGTCTTTATTCGAGAAGGATTTGAAATCTACACAGCGGCTTGGTGAACCTTGAAAGAAATACGCCTTCCGTGCCTTTCTTCGTCCAGGGAGAAACCAGGAAGGCCCCCTTTGACTTCCACTGCCATTCTAACTAATGAGGGGTTCCTGAAATAGACCAAATTTATAAAATGCAGGCCATTTTCCGAAAAATTAAAAAGAGCACCTTTTAAATGCAGAAAATCTTGGGCACCTTGACACATGGGAGAGTTTCGTGACAGACACATCTGTCAGGGTCTGTCTCGTGCCGGCAACAGCCTGGATAAATCCTCAAGGCATCAAACTTCATAAAACATTGTGGATTTTAAGGGCTGTTTATAGTGCATTTTGGTGCTCAATTTGAAATGATGCGGGGGAATAAATGTCAAAATATCTATTATGCATAGCATTGTTTCTTTTGCCTTGCAGCACCTCCATTGCGGCTGATTATTCTGGTCTGTGGTGGGACAGCACAATGCCCGGCCAGGGCTTGTCAATAATTCAGGATGGCAGCTCCATATATGGTGCCTGGTATCTCTATGATGAAGAAGGCCAGCCTATGTGGCTCGTCTTTAACGGAACTCTTTCCGGCAACTCCGTTTCGTCAAAGCTGCTTCGTTATGTTGGCCCTGCATTTGACGGAGAATGGGATCAAACTAAGCTTCAAAGCACCGACGTGGGTTCCATTTCCATCACGTTCTCAGGTTTGGAAAGTGCAGCCGTCAACTATCAACTATATGAAAGGAGCGGATCTCTGCAGCTTGAACCTTTTGCCAATGACTCAGCTGTCTTGTATTGGGATCCTTCCAAACCGGGCCAGGGAGTTGGAATATTTACTGAAGGCAGCAGCAGTTATGGAGTCTGGTACCTTTATGATAAGACCGGCCGAGATTTGTGGGTGACCATGCCATCTGTTTACCTGGACGGCAGCCAGAAAAGTGAATTGCTCCATTTCAGAGGGCCAAGGCTGGGCTCTCCTTGGAATACCGAGTTAGTAAAATCAGTACGGTTTGGAAATGTAATATTTGAAAAGACGGGAAATTCTACGGTTTCTATGGACTATCAAATGCCTTTTGCCACCGGTATCCTGAATCTGGTGCCTTTTGGTGCCTCCGACATATCCGATTCAAATGATATGGACGATTCTCAAAGGGGAGAAAATCAGTCGGCAGAAGAACAGGGCACAGATAGTCCAACTCCAGGCACCGACTCCGAAGCGGTTCTTGTGAGCATATCGGCTTATGTTGATTTCAGCCGGGACGGCGGGTTGGGAGACTGCGGACAGGAACCCTGGCTTGCTGATGACTGTACAAACAGTAAGGACTGGTGGGGAATAGATTGTTATTTGGTGATGCACGTTGATGCTATAGCCATAAAGGACGGCGACAACAGGTGGGTGGTAACAAATCAAGAAGATATGATAAGCAGGTTCGGGTTTTCAGACGAACCCGCGTTCAGTGAACCCTCGTCGGTTTATTATGATGATTTGGAGCTTACTTATGTCACTCCGCCCTGCATCGCCAATATCTCTGGAATTGATTTTGAACCTGGTGTATTGGGAACTGTAGAAAATGGTATTATTGATCTGACTTACCTTGGCGAACCACAGATAAGAGTCTGGGGCAGTTGCGGAC
>JALVJO010000035.1 GCA_027028245.1 Deltaproteobacteria bacterium | reverse complement strand
TAAAGCCGCTTCATGGCCTTTTCCTGGTTTCCCGGAATACCAACATCACCTGCAATGAGATTGGTGGTTCCGCCAGGAAGCACGGCAAGAAAAGGGGGTGAAGTAAAGGGCCTTTCGCGGAAAAGAACCGTAAGGGCCGCCTGAATTGTCCCATCCCCCCCGCTTATGATGATAAAATCTATGCCGCGCTCTGCAAAATCCTTCAGGGCAGATTCAATGTCCCGAGGGCCGTATACCTGCCTTACCAGGTCAAAAAGCCTGGCGGCAGTTGATAACAGCCTGGTGCAGCAGGACCTGTTCCTGCCACCCAGGGGGTTTATCAGCACTCCTGCCCTGCACGGAAAACCGGCGTCCTTGACGCAACCGGATATCATCTGTTTGGGCATGAGATCATGAATTTCTTGTGAACCAGCGTACTGCAAGGCTCTTTTTGCCGGATGAAAAATCTATCTCCTGGAGCCACGACCTTAAAACCCCCTTCCTGGATTTTTCATAAAAACCCAAGCCAAGCCTTGCCATCAGGAAGATGGTGGTAACCGCAGTCCAGAAGGCCACGGCGAACAGTCCCATATCAGGACGGCCTCCCAGGTAAAAAAGGGTAAGAAGGATCAGGCACGGATTTCTCCTGGCTGTAACAAGGCGGAAAAACGAATCCACGGGACGCCAGCAGAATATGCCAAAGCTTCCTACGAACCACTTGAAGAATCCTTCGCAGAAACGCCCGGCAATATAGGCCACAAATATCACCCAGTACAGACCGGACAAAGAGGTATCCAGATGATACTGGCCGGTACGTTCAAGCCCCATTCCCCACAGAAGGTACCAGAAAGGCGGATGCACAAGATCGATGATGTGATCGAAGTAGTGGCCGAACCTGCTGGATGTGACGGTCACCCGGGCAAGTTTGCCGTCCACCGTGTCCAGGAAGGTCATGAGCCAACCTGCCAGAAGCCCCAAGCCGAAATGCCCCTGGTAGAAGAGCCAGCCTGCCAGAAGCACCAGGAAAAATCCCGCGGCTGTTACATGGTTGGGCCTCAGGCCAAGCCTTACGCACTGCTTCACCACCCACCTTGCCGGTACAGGCCATGCCCACTTGGTAACAAGATCTGTTACGCCCTTGTAAGACCAGTCGAAGAGCCTTTTCTCCAGGGCCTGGGAATTCTCCTCTGTAACATGGAGCACAAAGGGTTGTTCTGTTTTCCTGAGCTTTTGGTCAAAGGCCACAGAAATGGTATCAAGGCTGTGGACGGAAATTCCCTCAAGGGGCCCGGGATCTCTGCCATTTTCCATGATCCTTGCCGCCTTCTCTGCCATGGGCCCCGGAACATGCATTGCAACAGGAACCCGATTGTGCCCTTCCTCGACCAACAAAACAACATTCTGGACGGTCACAAGGTGCTTAAGGAGCCTGTCATCAAAGATATAATCACCTCTCAGCACCAGGACGGCATCGCCTGATCCTGCTTCAGAAAGATCACCGAGCGGCACTGCCTTGCCGCCAAGGACCCTGATGCTCCTCTCATAGGGAGTAAGCCCCCAGATCTTGATATCACTCTTATTTACGAAATAAAGATACAGGCTCATTTTTTACTAATCCTCAACTCCATTTTCAGAGAAGACTTTAAGACGATAATACCCGCTATTTCAATAGGTTACGTTTACTTTTTGTGAAAGAGTCAATCTGATAAAACCACTAAACCCGCTCTTTTATAAAGATAATTTGGTGATTTTATTGAAATAAAACCCGCTTCAGAACGTTGAGTCCTTAACTGAAACACACTATAAACAGCATAACTGCTGCCGTAATTTGCCGGAAACATACCTGGACCTGCACTGGATAATATGTTTTCCCGTGCCTGGCCGGTCC
>JALVJO010000034.1 GCA_027028245.1 Deltaproteobacteria bacterium | reverse complement strand
AGATGGTCAAATGGCATAAGAGTAAGCTTCCCGTCCAGGGAAGAGGCGGGAAAACGAAATATCATCGCTTCGTTCTGGATATCGAATGTCATCAAGTCATGGTTTTGAAAATGGTTGGATAGGTGAATGGCCCTTGAGGTCTCACGGCAGGGGATGCCCAGGCGGGCTTCAAAATCAGATTCCCTTATGAAAACGTATTCATCCTTTTTGAGGTCCCGTGGGAAGTTGTCAAGTGGGATAAATGATACTTTCTGGTGACCTGGACTCCTCAGAAAGATTTTTGCATCTCTTGTCTGTGTATGAACAGACCACGGAAACGGAAATTTTTTAGATATCAGCCATGATGCGGGCCATTGGTCACCGCTTCTTCCAGAGATTAAATGCACAGATCCCGCCTGCAATATGTCAAAATGCCTTTCGATTTGACAGGGAGATGGTTCTGAAGGCCTTATGGATATATGCGTAATGTCCGTTGCAACATGTTTCTTTATCGCACTTAATAAGTCAGAAGGCTCAATAAATGGGCAATGCAAGTTTAAAACCGCAATGGATGTATTTTCCGCAAGCTCCATGCATGAGACGATTGTATTGATTTGATCACTATCCAGCCTGTTTCCCTGGGGAGGTGTGGTCCTGAACCTCATATTACCGAAATGTGTCTTTAAGGCAGGCTGATCAGTTAGGATATAGACCTGATGCCTCTTTGCCAATTCAGATAATTTTTCAGCATTCCCCTGTAAAAAGGGTTGTGCCCTGCTGGACTTCCAGTCAAGTTCATCGGCGGATGTAAATAGGGCAGCTACAACTATCATTTACCATTCATTTCATCTCTTTGCCCCTTTGTGCATAGAGGCCGTTTTCAATTATTTCTTCAGCAAGGAAAAAGTCCTCAAGGGTGTCTATATCCACTGCCTCTACCGGGTCTGTAATGGTATGGACGTACTTGTCATAAAGGCACTGATGGTTTTTGTGGAACACTCCATAGAGATATCCCGAGCCCTTAAAATAGACATTATTTTTGGGTGGTGTCCCATGATCAAGGAGTTGGCACACGACGCCGCCTTCAGACCGGTGTAAAAAGGAAAATGGAGGATTGGAGACCTTAATATATGTTGTGACCTCTTTGTATCCTGAAAGCAGTATATCAATCAGGCCCTCCACCGTATCTACGCTGCGGAAGGGATGCGTTGGGTACATGATTACCCTTGCATCACTGACATAGCCTTCTTTGTAAAGCCCTGAGATTACATGTGATATTGCATGACTAATTATGGCATTGTCACCGGATAGTTCCGCTGGCCTCAAAAAGGGGACTTCTGCCCCGCACTCCTTTGCGATTTGGGCTATCTGTTCATCATCCGTGGAGACAATTACTCTGGAGATATTCTTTGCAGCCAGGGCCACGGAGATTGTATAGTCTATCAGCGGCCTGCCGCAAAGCGGCCTTATGTTTTTTCCCGGAAGGCCCTTGGAGCCGCCCCGTGCGGGAATGATTGCCAGTACTTCCCGGGCCCTTTTTCTATTGTCCGGCATTTTGATCCACTGTAGAGGGGCAGGGCAGGCGGTTGGCCACTAAGCACTCTATGGCCTCCTCCAGTTGCCTTGCCATGTTTTTGATGTCGAATCTTTTGACCTGCCTGATCCCGTTTGCGGAAAAATTCCTGTAGGTTTCTGGTTTACATATATGCTCAAGCATGGTGGGAAGGCCCGAAATATCTCCTGGCTCAAACAGGAGTCCGGCCCTGCCGTGGTCAAGGAGTTCAGGGATATCTCCCACTGCCGGGGCAATTACCGGGACACCGCAGCCCATGGCCTCCATAATGGAGACAGGCCATCCCTCCAGGGAGGATGCATTGAGTAAAATATCAACCTTGGTAAAAAAACTGACAGGATCACTGACATAACCACATATCTCTACATCAAGGCCCTGGGCGGCATCCATTACCTTTCTTCCGTACTCCTCGTCCTGGATATCGCCCCCTAAAATGAGTTTAAAACAATGGCCCTTGAGTTTACTCTTCAGGAGCGTAATAACCTTCAGCTGATTTTTACGTGGGACTATATTGGCAAGCATACCTATTTTTATGGGTGACTGCGGAGGGCTTCGTACTTCCATAGGCATGGCAGACAGGTCTATACCGTTAAAGAGCATGGCCTCCCCCTTTCCCATTAATCCCATATCATGAAATCCCTGGCGCAATGATGGACCGGCAAAGAACACCTGACTGGCCAGACAGCACACCCTTGCATCATATTCCGGGTCCAGATACCGGTTATTGCCCTGGTACCAGCGAAGATAGTCCTTGATGAACAGTATGGGCGCAGGGTAACTACCCAGAATATCTTGGAGCTCGTCAAAGTACCAGTTTGTTCTCATGACTATGCAATCGAAGTTTACCCTTGCAAGGAGTTTCACTACCTCCTCCGGCCCGCCTGAAGTACAGGGTATGCCCAGCTCCTCAAGCTCTCCTTCAATTGGCCCGCTGCAGGGCGCCCAACAGGCCTGATGGAAATTCGGATCAAGGCACCTGACATGCTCCATGTGCTGCCGTTCTGCGCCTCCCACCTGAAACGCATTGAACAGGTGCAGAATTTCCCCTTTTTTCATGTCAGTTACCCGGGGGTGCGCCTTTTTCTTGTTGTCCCCTGTTTTCCGGCCACTCTTCCCTTGGAAGCCATCTTGGGAAATTATTCTGGTCAAGCACCACCCTGCCCATTTTGATATGTTTGAGTATGAAGTACCGAAGTCCCCACTTTTTCTCAAACAGTTGGACTGAACCCAGCCAGTCAGTTAACTGTCCCTTGGCCTTTAGGTATCTGGTTGAATGCGCCGTCTTGTCATGCATGAGATAGCAGCCAGGATGAAATTTATAGCGCCACCCCCTCTCTTTCCCCTGGAGACAGAGGTCAAAGTCGCCAAATACGTTTTTAAGCCTGGGGTCGTAGGTGCACTGCTCAAGAAAATTGCGCCTGAAAAGTGAGCATCCCCCAGGGATGAAGTCAGAGAAGAAAGGCATCCTTTTCCTGTGCCGTTCATATGGTTCATCGTGACAGAGGTGCCTGGGTTCAAAGAGATTGTCTTCAAAAAGTTTTATCCTGATCCCCAGACACTGTAACCTTCTTGAGGGGAAATAAAGGAGCGCCGGTGAGATGCCTGCGGTGTGCCGGTCGTCTTCAATTTCTGAAACCAGCATGGGGAAAGGGTCATTTTCCACGAAGCAGTCATTGTCCATGAAGAAGATATATTCCCCCATGGCGTGATCCAGAACCCTGGCCCTTATCCAGGGGCATGGGTGTTGCCGGTCCAGCCTTATTATTTTTAATGCCGGCCACTGTGCCTGTAGCTCTTCGAATTTGCGCCAATGCTTTGGCGTGGCAGAGCAGTTTTCAACAAGGATGACCTCATACCTGCTCCTGATATGCCCCTTTATGGAGGCAAGGCACTTCATCGTGTGCCTGAATTTATAAAAGGATATGACGTAGATGGAGATCATAAAAAAAGGCCGAATATCTATTCCAAAACAGGAACACAACGAACCTGATACAACCAATATGCTTCAGCGTTGCCACGTTATTCAGCTGTGGAGGATCTTGTAGCTGTATGGCCGGATTATGGCCCTCTTGTTGCCGGATTCATATTCTACCAAGTGGTGTGACTGGCGCCACCAGGAGCAATCCTTACAGATCTCCCTTGCCATACCGTGAGCCAGATATCTCGCAATATATTTGTTAAGTTTTTCCCATATGGCTTCCGGTCCGTCTGTTAAGAGATTTCCCAGCATGAATTCATCCGGTGCCCCGGCAGAACACGTCCAGCAGTCCCCGTTTGTAAGTACATGCACGCCATTAAAAAGGCTGGTGCAGGGCAGCCGGAAGGGTGAATTCCACGAGGCCTGGTACATGGGTTGGCCCATATGGTAGCGAGAAGTTACCACGGTTTCATCTGCCCACCTGCTCCAGAATGCATGGAAAGATTCCTCTTCATGTTCATTTAATGGTTGACGGATGAAAGATAGCGTTAGCCTGAAAGATGCCCCGTCTTCCTGCAGCTGGCGTAGTCTGGTAACTGTCTCAAGCAGCGTATTCCAGTCGCCGTTTGGCTTGATTGCCCTGTATGTTTCAGCAGTGACTGCATCGGCGCTTATTGTAATGTTATTTATTTTTGCGGCCCTTAATGTGGCAAGATGATGGTTTCTGATGCTGTTACCGTTTGTGGTAAAATTCAGGCTGATTCCGTTGTTGCTGCACCATCTGAGGATTTCTGTGACAGACGGGTTGGTAAAAGGCTCACCAGGGCCAAACAGGCTCACTGACCTAACTGGCTGCACCTTTTGGATAAGGGTCACAAAGGCAGCAAAATTTTCAGGTGTTATGTACGAATACCCTGCCCGGCGTTTCATGTATGCCTGATAATAGGACTTGTGCCGTGGTGGTATATCTGAGCCGTTAAACGGACACATACGGCATCCCATTGAGCATTTTTCTGCAAGGGTTATGTGTATGCCCTTCGCGCGTTCAAAGACAGCAGCTTTAATCTTTTCATTGGCGAAAATCAGTCTGCGCGGGGGGACAAACACATTCAGGCGCAAGCGTGACAGGGTTGAAAGCTTCGGTAATGGCCGGCCGGCCTTAAGTGTCCTCCTGTCATAAATAGTGAAGTCATGGCCTGGAAGCCAGCCTTGGTCAGGTCTGGTGATATCAGCCCCGGTGGCCTTGTGCGACTCAATGGCCTGGCTGATAATGTCAGGTCCAGGGAAAGTGGCCCGCATCGGTACTGCCAGCACCGTTTCCCCAAGGGCCTCATGTGGCAAAGTGTCCCAGGGCCTAAGTTTAAACCATCTGGAGATGTCCTGCCCTGGGGGGCCATGCCTGCCCGTGTTGTTATTGGCAGGGGTGATCAGTATGGTGTCAAGGTCATTCAACATGCAGTTTTTTTTGAAAAGGCATTGGTGGCAGGCCTTACACTTTGAAACAGCGCGATTCATTGCCCATGTCCAGGAAGGTTCGGCACCACTGGTCAAATGAAAGCAGGGACCAGATAAGCAGGCGGCGGTTTACCTTGCCGGCCAGGTGTTCCCTTACCAATCCCTGTACAGTGGGCCGGTCAAGAACTTCAAATATTGGGCTTGTGCCCGATAGGAGCCTGTCCCTGACCATGCCGTTGGCATCTATCCTGAACCAGCTTGCATCAGGAGCGCTGAATCCCTGTTTGATGGCAGAGGCAGTCTCTTGGCCCACATATTTTTTCATCACCTTGCGCAAAATGAGTTTGCCGTCACGGGTTTTTTGAAAATAGCGTTTAACCTTTGGCCCCGGATCGTTTTCGTTAAGGGCCATTACTTTTCCCAGATTTCCAAGCTTGCACCTTATTGGAATCTGCATGGCAAAGTCCACGAGATCGTTGTCCAGAAATGGTACCCTGGTTTCAAGCCCGTGGGCCATGGAAAGTTTGTCCTCAACAAGCAACAGGCCATGAAGAAAGGTCTTTGCCTCAAAATAGAGGGAGAGGTTTATGTAATCTTCCGGCCGTTCAATCTCAGTCGGATAGTTGCTAAATACATTGAAAAATATATCCCTTGTCCATACGTGTTTTACCTGGCTCCATACCGGCGCAAAGACCTTTTTGATAGTACGGTTTGGGATAAGCCGCTGCCAGAACAGGTAGTAGTTGTCCACATACTGTTTGAAGGATGTTGAGTGGACGGTGCGGT
>JALVJO010000033.1 GCA_027028245.1 Deltaproteobacteria bacterium | reverse complement strand
AAAGGGCAGATGTCAAGGCCGTTTCCCGCCGAAAAGGCATGGGTATCCAGGAAGCGGCAAGGTTTCTTCGTTATGATTTTTTGAGACGCACTGCAGCAGAACAGGGGTTTACCTTTGTCGCCACGGGCCATACCCGAGATGATCAGGCGGAAGAAATCATCTTCAGGCTGCTCAGGGGGGCCGGGCCGGAGGCACTGGCAGGTATCAGGGCCAAAAGGGCGGACAATGTGGTAAGGCCGCTTCTTTTCCTCAGGAAAGAAGCGATCCTTTCGTACCTTGGAAGGCATGGCATACCGTTTGTTTCTGATTCATCCAATGAAGAGCTTAAGTACACCAGGAACAGGATCAGAAAACTTATACTCCCGGTTATTGAAAGGGAAATAAACCCTGGTGTGGTGGATTCCCTATACAAGACAGGCCGAATCATGGCCGAACAAAATCAGGCCCTTGCGGCCATGGCCCGGGAGGCCTATGAACTCGCGGCAGTTAAGAGCAACCGTAGTACCGGCGTGGTCCTCGACAGGATTTCTCTCCTTTCCTTTCACAGGGCAGTCAGAAAGAGGGTTTACAAAAAGGCCATGACAGCCGCGGGAGTGCCGCCCAAGAGGATCGGGTTTGACCATCTGGAGAAAATGGATGAGATTGCCTGTTCTGAAAGACCTGTAGTCTTTTACTGGCTGCCTGCAGGTTATTTCCTTTTGAGGAATAATGATCTCATGGGTATTTTTGGTAAAGCCTTGCGCGGATTATTGAGCCTTGGCAAAAGGGATGAAGCCTTTTCAATAGCAGTCCACGGCCCAGGCAGGTACCAACTGCCTGGAGATGCCGGTGAAGTGATCATTGAAAAAATGCCCTGTGGATTCCCTGAAATAAAAAGGGATACGTTTTTCCCGCGCCCCCTTTTTGTCTCTCTTCGTGATGAAGTTTTCCCCATGCGAATAACCTTCAGAAAGGATGGCGACCGGTTTTTTCCCTATGGGATGGAAAAGCCGGTAAGGCTCAAAAAATTTCTCATAAACAGACACGTTCCCCGCTTTTTTAGGGACGTTCTGCCGATACTTAGAACAAGGGATGAAATAACAGCAGTATGCGGCGTGGAAATCAGCAAGTCTTTCCGGATTGTACCGGGTGATGAAACATGTGCGCGCATAACCTGGAATCCCGGCGGCCTGTTTGACTTTTTCAGCACCTCCAAGGCCTTGTCCCAGGCGGTATAAATTCCGGGAATTTCAAAAATATCCCGTTTTGGCTTGCATTTGCTTAAGGGCTTAGTTTAATAATAGTAATATTTTGAAAAAAGTTTGATAAATAGACCGTTTATACGGAGGAATATATTTGAATACGTTTTATAAAAATCTCAGTCTATGGCTTGTTATAGGCCTTGTAGTAGTATTTCTTTTTAATCTCTTCAATAAGCCCCAGACGAAAGTTCAGGATATCACATACAGCGATTTTCTTTCCTACGTGGAAAAGGGCCAGGTTGCCAGGGTTGTTATCCAGGATGAGAAGGTAGAAGGCACCTTCCTGAACAAAACCAGATTCAAGACAGCAGTTCCTGCTCAGGACAGGGATTTCATACCTGAACTGAAGAAAAAGGGCGTTATAATTGAGGTAAAACCAGCAGAGGAAACGCCGTGGTACCTGACGCTTCTTATTTCCTGGTTCCCCATGCTTCTTCTTATTGGAGTATGGATCTTTTTCATGCGTCAGATGCAGGCCGGGGGCGGCAGGGCCATGTCCTTCGGCCGGAGCAAGGCCAAGCTCTTGAACAGCCAGAATGTAAAGGTCACCTTCAAGGATGTTGCCGGGGTTGATGAGGCCAAGGAAGAGCTTACCGAGGTTATAGACTTTCTCAAGGATCCCAAAAAATTTACCAAGCTCGGCGGCAGGATCCCCAAGGGAGTTCTCCTTGTGGGGCCTCCGGGTACAGGCAAGACCCTCCTTGCAAAGGCCATTGCAGGGGAGGCAGGAGTGCCATTTTTCAGTATCAGCGGCTCGGACTTTGTGGAAATGTTCGTGGGCGTAGGTGCATCCAGGGTGAGAGACCTCTTTGTACAGGCCAAGAAACATGCCCCCTGTATTATTTTTATAGATGAGATCGACGCGGTGGGCAGGCACAGGGGAGCAGGTCTGGGCGGAGGCCATGATGAAAGGGAGCAGACCCTGAACCAACTCCTGGTGGAGATGGACGGTTTTGAAACCTCTGAAGGGGTGATAGTCATTTCTGCCACCAACAGGCCTGATGTACTGGATCCGGCGCTTTTGAGGCCAGGCAGGTTTGACAGGCAGGTTACTGTATCCGTGCCGGATGTCAGGGGAAGAGAGGCCATTTTAAAGGTTCACAGCGCCAATACTCCTTTGTCAGATGACGTGGATCTTTCCATAATAGCCAAGGGAACACCAGGGTTTTCCGGAGCAGACCTTGAAAATCTGGTAAATGAGGCCGCGCTGCTGGCGGCCCGGGCCAACAAGGACAAGGTCGAGATGATCGACTTCGAGCAGGCCAAGGATAAGGTCCTGATGGGGGTTGAAAGAAAGAGCATCATCATCTCCGACCGGGAGAAGAAGATTACTGCCTACCACGAAGCCGGTCACTGCCTGGCTGCAAAGCTTCTGAGCGGGACAGACCCTGTACACAAGGTCACCATTATTCCCAGGGGCAGGGCCCTGGGGCTTACGCAGCAGCTGCCTGAAGATGAAAAACATACCTATCCCAGGACATATCTTTTAAATAATCTCGTCATACTTCTCGGGGGGCGCGTGGCAGAAGAGCTCGTCTTCAACGAGGTTACCACTGGTGCAGGCAACGATATAGAACGGGTGTCAAACCTTGCCCGCAAGATGGTAACCGAATGGGGCATGAGTGATGAGATTGGCCCTGTGGCCTTTGCCAAGCAGAACGAGGAGATATTCCTGGGCCGGGATTTCGGGCATATAAAGGAATACAGTGAAGCCACGGCCAGGAAAATAGACCATGCCATAGAAAAGATAGTAAAGGACTCTTACCAAAAAACGAGAAACCTCCTGGAAGAACATATAGCCTGCCTTCATAAACTGGCAGAGGAACTCCTTGAAAAAGAGACCCTTGACTCAAAAGAAATTGAGGCGATAATGGCTGAATGCCGAAAAGATGTACAGGGGAAGGTTTCTGAGAATGCTGAAAGTGGCGGTCTTGCCGGTCAATGACGGAAAATGTCCTGATATGCGGAAATAGAAAATTCTACTGGGACAGCAATACCATCATAATGGGGGTGCTTAACGTAACCCCCGATTCCTTTTCTGATGGAGGCAAGTTTCTCCAGCCGGAAAAAGCCCTTGAACAGGCTGACCACCTTGTCCGCTGCGGCGCCCATATAATAGATATCGGTGGAGAATCCACCAGGCCTTTTTCCAAACCGGTTTCGGCCAGCCAGGAGCTGAGCCGGGTTTTACCGGTCATAAAGGCTGTAAGGAAGTCTGCGTCCTGTCCAATATCCATCGATACCACTAAGGCGGAGGTGGCAGAAGCGGCATTGGAAGCCGGAGCCGACATGGTAAACGACATCAGCGGCTTAAGGATGGATGAGCGCATGGCCGATCTTGTGCGGGAAAGGCACGTCCCCGTGGTTATAATGCACATGAAGGGCACGCCTTCAGACATGCAGAAGGCGCCTTTTTACCATGATGTTGTTGAAGAAATAGACGAGTTTTTCCAGGAGCGGCTGGACTTCTGCTTGGACAAGGGTATTACCCGGGGGAACATAGTTCTTGACCCTGGAATCGGATTCGGCAAGAGATTTCAAGACAACCTTGACATCATAAATGGACTGGAAAGGTTTACCAGGCACGGCCTTCCGGTTATGGCCGGCCCGTCGAGAAAGGCATTTCTGGGCGAGATCACGGGAAGGGAACATGCCGGGGAGAGGGATTCAGCCACGGTAGGAGCGGCTGTGGCATGTGCACTGAACGGGGCTTCCATCCTGAGGCTGCATAACGTTGCTGCAGCAGCAGATGCATTGAAGGTTGCAGATGCCCTCAGACTCAGAAGAAAAATGGAATCATCGGCCCAGCAGAACTGACTGGATTTGTACATTCTTTTTAACATGACCGGGGAAGATATCAGATGTTAGAGGTCATTCACCATTACGTTCCTCTGATGAGATGGCAGGATGTCGTGGACATCCTTCTCGTTGCTTTCATCATTTACAGGATAATGGTGCTCATCAGGGGAACCCGGGCTGTACAGATGGCAGCCGGCCTCGGTCTTATAATCCTCATCTATTTTGTTGCCAAGGAGCTTGGTTTCTACACGCTTCACTGGCTTTTGGGCACTGCCCTTAGTTCCATTTTCCTTCTTGTGGTTATTGTCTTCCAGGATGACATACGAAGGGTGCTCACCCAGTTCGGACAGGCACCTTTTCTGAAGTACAAGGTCAAGACCTTTCACGCCCTGGAAGAGGTGGCCAAGGCTGCTTCAGAGATGTCCAACAACAGGACAGGGGCCCTCATTGTCCTGGAAAGGACGGTGGGCCTGAACGAGTTCATGGAAACCGGCACCAGGCTGGATGCCGAGGTAAGCCGAATCCTCCTGAATACCATATTTTCCAAATGTACGCCCCTTCATGACGGGGCAGTAATAGTGCAGGGGGGCAGGCTTGCGGCTGCAGGGTGCGTCCTTCCCCTTACCTCCAATCCTGGCATAAGCCGGAGGCTTGGAACAAGGCACAGGGCAGGAATCGGCATTACCGAGGAAACAGATGCCGTAACCGTCATAGTTTCAGAGGAAACAGGCAGTATCTCTGTGGCCATCGCTGGCAGAATCACCAGGGATATCGATCCCGGAACACTGAGGAGAATACTCCACAACAGTTTTGCACCAGAAGAAACTGAAAAATCCTGGTGGCGTTTCAGGCTTAAGTAATATGCGCTGGAAAGATCTATTATTAAAAGACTGGCTGCTGAAGATACTTGCACTGGGTTTCTCCGTGCTCCTGTGGTCCTTTGTGGTCGGCCAGGAAAAGGCAGAAATAGGGATTCCAGTGCCCCTTGAAATAGTGAATCTTCCCTCCAATCTGGTGATTGCAAACGACATTCCTTCATCCATAGAGATACGCGTGTTCGGCCCAAGGAGCATCATAAAAAATATCGCCACCAAGAATCTTACCAAGGTCATAGACCTAAAGGATGCCGCTCCAGGCAAGGAACTGATCCACTTGGCCCCTGATGACTTTACAATTCCCCGCGGCCTTAAGATCTTGAGGATAAAACCGAATATAATAGAGATCGAGCTCCAGCCCCTTTTGAGGAAGCGTATCCAGGTAAAACCCGTATTGATAAATTCGGTCGCCCCTGGATATGAGGTGGAAAGGGTCTACGTGGAGCCAAGGGAGACGCAGATCAGCGGTTCTGCCAGGGAGGTATCAAAGCTTAAGTACCTTGAGCTTAATCCAATTAATCTCAAGGGGGTCAGGGAGACCTTCACCGAGGAGGTGGGTTTGAATCTTCAAGGGCTTCATCTGACCGTAGAAGGCCCCAGCAAGTTCAAGGTCACAGTCTATGTACGGCCGGCCCAGGGGGAGAAGAAGATACGTCATGTGCCCGTTCGTCTCAAAAAGGGCGAGTATGATGTTACCATCTGGCCCACAGAGGTAAGTGTTAAACTTGAAGGCGAGAAGCCTGCCCTGGACAAGGTGAGGATTGAAGAGATCAAGGCTTCCCTTGATGTCAGCAAGCTGAAACCCGGCACATACAAGCTGGAGCCCAAGACAGAAGCTCCACCGGGGTTTAAGTGCAAGGGAGTGACTCCCAGCAAGATAAAGGTGAGGATTAAGAGGAAGAAGCAGAAATGAGGAAACTTTTCGGAACAGACGGGGTACGGGGACTGGCAAATGTTCATCCCATGACCACGGACGTAGCTATGAATATTGGAAGGGCAGTTGCCTATGTGTTCAGAAACAGTAGAAACAGGCGGCCCAGGATACTGATAGGCAAGGACACAAGGCTGTCCTGCTACATGCTCGAAAACGCCCTTGCAGCAGGCATTTGTTCCATGGGAGTAGATGTGCTTCTCATAGGCCCCATGCCTACACCGGCCATTGCATTTCTTACCGAAAGCATGAGGGCAGATGCGGGTGTGGTGATCTCGGCCTCCCATAACCCCTTTCAGGACAATGGAATAAAACTCTTTTCCAGTGACGGTTTTAAGCTGCCGGACCATGTGGAAGCCAGGATAGAGGAACTAATGGACTCTCCTTCCCTGAAGAAGGAGATGCCCACGGGCGAGGGAGTGGGGAAGGCTTACAGGATAGATGACGCCAGGGGGCGCTACATTGTCTTTCTGAAGCATACTTTCCCCAAGGACCTTGCCCTGGACGGGCTTAAGATCGTGCTCGATTGTGCAAATGGTGCCACCTACAAGGTTGCGCCCTCTGTCTTTGAAGAACTCGGGGCTGAGGTGGTAAAGTTAGGGATTCAGCCCAGCGGAACCAATATCAACCAGGAGTGCGGTGCCCTGCATCCGGAAAAGATGCGGGATGAAGTCAAGACAAGGGGTGCCGACATGGGAATTGCCCTGGATGGAGACGGGGACAGGGTGATAGTGGTGGACGAAAAGGGCAACGTCGTGGACGGAGATCACATCATGGCAATCTGTGCCAAGTACATGATCGAAAACCGGCATCTGAATTACAACACGGTAGTGGCCACGGTAATGAGCAACATGGGGCTGGAAAAGGCCCTGGAAAACATGGGTGGCCGCCTAATACGTACGCAGGTTGGAGATAGATACGTGGTGGAGGCCATGAGGGAGAAGGGATACAACTTCGGCGGCGAGCAGTCCGGCCATCTCATTTTTATGGATCACATTACCACCGGAGACGGCATCCTTGCCGCCCTTCAGCTTCTTTCCGTCATGCAGCGCACCAGACGGCCCTTGTCAGAGCTTGCCTCTGTCATGGAGACATTTCCTCAGGTCCTTCACAACGTGCGGCTGAGGGAAAAGAAGAACCCAGAAGAGGTGGCGGGGCTTTTCGATCTGAAGGACAGCCTTGAAAAGGAACTGAACGGCACGGGGAGGATACTGATACGCTCTTCAGGTACTGAGCCAGTTATAAGGGTGATGGTGGAAGGCGAGGACAATAACAAGATCGACAAGATCGCCCTTGCCATGGTGGAACATATCAGGCAGCGTTGCCAGACAGAATAATCCCGTTGGAGTCCGGTCTGTGTTGTTTGTAAAAAGGCCGGGTTTTCGGAATACGGCTGTGAAAAATGAGAAAAGGACAGGGCAGACCCTGGGATCAGGCCTGCCTTGGTGAAAAATTAATGCCTTTTATGCCTAATCGGCCTTTTTCCTCATGAAGGCGGGAATTTCCAGTTCTTCTGTATCCAGGGAATGGAGACCGGAAAATTCCTGGCCTGCTACCCGTTCCCTTTCCTCCGGCAGGCCTTGATCCTGGATATCTGGAGCAGGGACCGAGCCGGTTTCATCCTCTGATGAATCTGCTGCAAGCCTTCTTTTCCTGGCAGAATCGATGTGGGTTACTATTTGCTCATCCCTTGGAGAGACATGTTTTTCCCTGCCGATTCCCGTGGCAATGACAGTTACACGGATTTCATCTTCCATTGAATCGTCGAAGACCGTTCCCCAGATAATATTTGCGTCTTCATGGGCCTCTTCGTAGATCAGGGTAGAGGCCTGATCTACCTCATCCATGCTCAGTGAAGCGGTACTGGCAGTTATGTTCATGAGTATCCCCCTGGCTCCGCTGATGGATACATCTTCCAGGAGAGGATTGGCTATGGCCATCTGCACGGCCTCCAGGGCCCTTCTTTCCCCGCCTGCCATGCCGGTTCCCATAAGGGCCATTCCCATCTCTGCCATCACGGTGCGAACGTCTGCAAAATCCACGTTCACATAGCCCTGGACCACTATTAAATCCGAGATGCCCCGCACTGCATAATAAAGCACTTCGTCAGCCTTCTTGAACATCTCCAGGAACGGGGTGTTGGGCTGTGCCAGTGATCTCAGGCGGTCATTGGGAATGGTGATGATGGTATCCACCACCTCCTTGAGCCGTTCGATGCCCTCGTCTGCCTGGCGGCCTCTCCTTTTTCCTTCAAAGCCGAAGGGCCTTGTAACAACAGCAACAGTGAGAGCGCCGAGTTCCTTGCTTATTTCAGCTATTATGGGGGCTGCGCCTGTGCCTGTACCTCCACCCATTCCAGCGGTAACAAAAACCATGTCACTGCCTTCAAGGACCTGTCTTATCTCATCGGCACTTTCTTCAGCAGCCTCTCTTCCAACTTCCGGCTTGGCGCCTGCGCCAAGACCCTTTGTAAGGTTGCGGCCCAGCTGCACCTTGATTCCTGCCCTGGACATCTCCAGGGCCTGGGAATCCGTGTTTGCAGCTATGAACTCAACTCCCATGAGCTCGGAGGCAATCATGTTATTGATGGCGTTTCCCCCTCCGCCGCCAACACCAATGACCTTTATCCTCGCTGACAAACCATTATCTACAAACTCTAGCGGCATGAGATCCTCTCCCCTTTTCTCCTGTTTAAAGACCAAACCACGATTTCATTCTTCCCGTGACCTTTTGCAGAAGGTTGTCTCCCTTCATCTTGAAATGCCCGGCATTTCTGGGACGATCCTGAAAACCGTGAAGTACCAGGCCCACTGCTGTTGAATACATGGGGTTGTCTACTACATCTACCAGCCCCGAGATGTTTCTTGGAAAACCTATCCTGGCGGGAAGCTGAAAGATCTGGTCTGCCATCTCGCAGACTCCGGGAAGAACCGCAGACCCTCCAGTAATGACCACCCCTGATGCAAGCAACTCCTTCAGTCTTGTACGCTGGATTTCCTGATCTATGAGTGAAAATATCTCTTCTATCCTTGGTTCCAGGATCTCGGCCAGGATGTGCCTGGAAAGCTGCCTCGGTTTTCTTCCCCCTACACTGGGTACCTCTATCATTTCGTCCCGCTGGACCATGGAAACCAAGCAGGTGCCGTGACGTATCTTTATCTTTTCAGCGTCATTCATGGGAGTCCTGAGACCGACAGAGATATCGTAGGTGAGATTATTTCCCCCAAGTCCCAGTACTGCAGTATGTTTTATGGCACCTTCACTTAGCAGGGCCAGATCAGTAGTGCCACCGCCGAAGTCGATCAGGGCAACTCCTATTTCCTTTTCTTCCTCGGTCAGCACTGCGTGCGCCGAGGCCAGGGGCTGAAGTACTATGTCATCCACGTCAAGCCCGGCCCGGTTTGCGCATTTGACCAGGTTCTGGGCTGCTGTTACGGCTGCGGTCACAATATGCACCTTGGCTTCCAGCCGGACCCCCATCATGCCAACAGGGTCCAGGATCCCGCCCTGATCATCCACTATGTATTCCTGGGGCAGGATGTGTATTATTTCCCTGTCCATGGGGATGGCAACAGCCCTGGCTGCATCTATTACCCTTTCCACGTCTTCTTCGGAGACTTCTTCGCCCTTTACGGCAATAACTCCGTGACTGTTGAATCCCTTTATGTGACTGCCGGCAATACCTATAAAGGCAGAGGTGATTTCGCAGCCGGCCATGAGTTCTGCTTCCTCTACAGCACTCCTGATGGAATTTACAGTGCTGTCGATATTGACAACTACCCCTTTCCTGAGTCCGACTGAGGGGTGGCTGCCAACGCCGATGATCTCAACGCTGTCTTCTGAGAGCTCTCCTACTACGGTGCAGATCTTGGTGGTTCCAATATCAAGGCCGACTACTATGTCACAGGTGCGCTCAACCATGCATCACTTCTTTTTGAGTCTGGCCAGGGCCATGTCTTTGCCGTAACCTACGTTCACGCTTACCACCTTTGGATACTGTCCCGAATTATACAATTGAAACAGAATTTTTTCAGCCCTGTAAAACTGCTTTTTGAGCCCGTCCCTGTTTATGTAAAATGGAACGGCCTTGTCAGCGGTGTAGATTACTACGGTCTGGTCATCCGGAAAGTCTATCTGGCTGATATTATTATATCCAAGGGCCCTGACGCCCTTTTGAGACATGCTGATTATCCTTAGGGCATCACTCATTCTGGAGCGGTTTACGGCCGGTGTGGTCTCTTTTTCAGCCGCGGCACTTGCTTTGGTGTCGATCCCGGTGATTATTGGAGCAGAAAAGCCCTTGGGGTCATGCAGATATTTGAAACATGTTCCGTCCCTGTCCACCATGAAGAGCCTTTCGCCGATTCTTGCAAGGGCAACAGGCTGTCTTTCCTCTACCCGGATGACCACGGCGTCTGGAAGTCGTCTTTCCACGTGGGCAAATCTTATCCAGGGCTGGCTGGAAATCTTTCCGGCAATCTTCTTAAGATCCAGTGAAAAGATATTGTCGCCTACACGGATGCCGCTCAAATCTATGATTTCCTTTCTGGTCAACCGTTTTTCACCATGAACCTCTATGGATGAAACAAAAAAATAGGAGCAAGTGCTCATCCATTTTTTTATACCGTAAACAGTACCTGCAACCCCGCCGGATAAGGCCGTCAGCATCACGACAAAAAGAATTATCCTGGATGCCTTGGTCCAGTCCAATCTCTTTTTCTTTGCCGACCTCTTGTTGAGCCGCCTGTTTTTCCTAGTGGATGATATCATCTTCCCAGATTACCAGTTCCTCCTTGAGCAGGATACCTGTTTGTTCCTGAACCCTGTCCTTTATTATTGCCAAAAGATCCTTTACCTGGGTAAAATCAGCCTTTCCCCGGTTTACGATGAAATTAGCGTGTTTTGCTGAAACTTGTGCATCGCCGTTGGCATAACCCTGCAGACCGCTTTCCGTGATCAATTTCCATGCAGGCTTGTCCTTGGGATTCTTGAATACGCATCCTGCGCTGGGCTTGCCCAGCGGCTGGCTGTTCAATCGTTTTTGCATTATGCGCTTGATTTTTTCTACCGAATCCCTCGTAGGACAAGAAAAAAGGGCCTGCTGTCTCGAATCCTCAGGTCCAGGGTTTTCAGCCGTTCGGAGTTTAAGGGCTGATATCACGAAGCCGGGTGGAAGGCTGGATTTTCTGTATGAAAAGGTTTCTCCTCCCGGCTTGAACCACGAGCTGCCCTGGTGCCCGGTCAGAAGGACTTCCTCTACGAAGTTTGAAAATTCACTGCCGCATGCCCCGGCGTTCATGTAAAGGGCACCCCCCAGAGAACCGGGAATGCCTGCAAGCTCTTCCAGGCCGCCATAGCCGTTTTCCAGACACCATTTGAGAAGACTGGATATTGTCATCCCGGCCTGGACGGTGAGAGAGCCGTTGCACGATTGAACACGGGACAGACCTGAAAGGCTTATTACAGCACTTATTCCCCGGTCTGATACAAGCAGATTGCTGCCGTTTCCAAGTATCCGAAACGGGATCCCCGCACGTTTGAGAACCTTTAGGCCCTGTTCCAGTGCAGAGACGGAAAATGGTACAAGAAACAACCTGGCCTTACCGCCTATTTTAAACGTAGTATGGCAACCGAGGCATACATCCTCTGCCGCATAGAGATTGTTTATGCGTTTAAGGTCTTTAAACAGCAACTGCTGCATGGCCGCCTTTAAGGTACTCAAATAACTGTCTGCTGACCTTGGTTATGGCCCCGGCACCAAGTGTCATTACCACATCTTCGTTTTTGAGCTGCGGGATGACAGCCTTGGGCAGCATGGACACCTTTTCAACATAATGAACCGGTCTTGACATGGCCTCACCGACAACTCTAGCAAGTCTCTTGCCAGAAACACCTACTATTGCAGGTTCACTTGCAGGATAGATTTCGGTTATCCAGACCTCGTCTGCGGCTTCAAAGGCTGCTGCAAATTCATCCATCAGCATCTGGGTCCTTGTGTACCTGTGTGGTTCAAACAGCACAACAAGCCTGTTTTCAGGCCACACTTTCCGGGCTGCAGAAAGAGTTGCCTTGATTTCTGTGGGATGGTGGGCATAGTCATCCACGATTGTTATGCCGTTTTCCATGCCGAGTATCTCAAATCTCCTGCCCACTCCATTATAGTGAAACAGGCCCTGGCTGACGGCTTCAAATGCCAGTTCAAGCTCCAGGCCGACTGCCACTGCAGCAAGGGCATTTCTCACGTGGTGGATGCCGGGAACCTTGATTGAAACCCTGCCCAGGTGCTGCCCCTTGAGCTCCACGTCAAAGGCAGTGGAAAGGCCGGCATAGTCGATATTGACTGCCCGAAGCATACAGTTGGTACCTGTGCCGTAAATCAGCTGCCTCTTGGAACTTCTGGCCAGGACACGTCTCAGGGCTTCATCGTCACCGCATGCTATGACCGCCCCGTAAAAAGGGATGCGGTCCATGAACTTTAAAAAGGTCTCTTCTATCTCTTCAATACCGGAATAAAAATCCAGGTGTTCCCTGTCTATGTTTGTGACCACCACCATGCTGGGAGTCAAGCGGAGAAAGCTGCCGTCGCTTTCGTCGGCCTCGGCAACCAGGAATTCACCCTTTCCCCAAAGGGCATTTGTTCCCATGCCCTTGACCTTTCCTCCGATGATCACAGTGGGGTCAAGACCTGCTTCCTGGAGAACCGCTGCCACCATGGATGTGGTGCTCGTCTTGCCGTGTGCTCCTGCCACTGCTATTCCGAACCTCTTGAACCGCATGAGTTCTCCCAGCATCTCTGCCCTGGGTATGATTGGAATGCCGCGGGTTCTTGCTGAAGCTACCTCTGGATTATGATCTTTTACTGCTGAAGATACTACTATTACGTCAGCTCCCTGGATGTTTTCAGGCCTGTGCCCCTGGAAGATCACTGCTCCGTCAGACGCAAGTTTCTTGGTAATGCCTGTGGAGCGCAGGTCAGAACCGGACACTGAATAGCCCAGGCTCAGCAGTACCTGGGCCAGGCCGCTCATGCCGATGCCGCCGACACCTACGAAGTGGATGTGCTGTTTTTTATACATGGCCGCGTATGGTTTCTCCTCTCGTCGCACTGATGGAGTACTCCCCGTCCCTTTTTTTCCGGCCTAACTGCAAAATGGCCTGTGCAATCCTGGATGCTGCCTCCGGTCGGCCAAGTTTTTTGGCCTTGCTCGTCATCTCTGTCAGTATTTCAGGGCGTGACATCAACTTTTCAATCTCCGAAGCCAGCCGCACAGCACCAACATCCCCTTCTTCAAAAAAGAGACCGGCCCCTGCATCGTAAATGGCCCTGGCATTCAGGCCCTGATGGCCATCTGCAGAATGGGGATAGGGGATACAGATCACGGGTTTGCCAACTGCTGTTATTTCCGCGAGGGTAGTAGCTCCTGCCCTGCAAATTATCAGATCTGCCCATGAGTATGCAATGCCCATTTCATTAATAAATTCATGAACGGCCACATCCATTCCGGCATCAGCGTAAAAGCCCTTCATTTCCTGGAAATCAAGGGGTCCTGTCTGGTGTATGGCCGAGAATTTCCGGCCCGATTGATAAAGGATTTTGAGGGCAGAGCTGACCAGCCTGTTAAGGCCTGATGCCCCCTGGCTTCCTCCGAGAACAAGCAAATGGAGAGAGCTTTCGTCATGGGCCGTGCCAGAAACTGCACCTTGGTCAAGGATATCCTTGCGCACAGGATTTCCGGCGCATTCTACGGATTTATTTTTGAAATAGGGCCTGGATTGCTCAAAACTTATGAATACCTTGTTTGTGAATTTGGCAGCAATCTTGTTGGCCAGTCCCGGGAGCATATTCTGCTCGTGAATGGCCGACGGTATGCTGAGAATCCGGGCTGCGGCCAGCACCGGTCCGGACACGTAACCTCCCACTCCAAGGACCACATCCGGTTTGAAGGTTTTCAGAATAAGAAGTGCCCTTCCAATGGAAACGGGAAGATGCATCAAGGATCTGAGAATGCTTGCCGGCCCGCTCCCCTTAATGGGCCTGACTTTAAGTACGTTGTAGTCCCAAGCCTTTTCCCGCAGGGCCCTTTTTTCCACCGGCCTTCCCGTGCCTATCCACAAACACTTCAGGCGGCAGAGTGATTCCAGTTCTTCGCCGACGGCAATCCCGGGAAAGACGTGTCCGCCAGTCCCTCCTCCTGTTATCACCAGCTTTATCTCCGGCCTGTCCGCTCCCATGTCATGGACATGGCCTGATCTGCCCGATGCCTTGTTCAGTTTTTCCATGATGCGTTTGGTCATTTTAACTTGCTGAGCGCCTGGTCGAATGCCCTGCCTCTTTCCTTGTAGCTTTTGAACATGTCGAAACTGGCACATGCAGGGGACAGAAGCACTGTGGATCCGGGACGGGCCGTTGATGCTGCCATTTTTACTGCCTGTTCCATTGCATCACTGCCTCCTTTCCCGGACACCAGCCTGCATTCCTTTACAAAAGGGACAAGGACCTCCTTTAGCCTTTGGGCCTCTTCTCCAATCAGAATTGCATTTTTGAGACGGCCGCCTTTGGGGCTGCCGTTTCTCTTTTTCAGAAACGAAGCTAGCATATCGAAGTCTTCTCCCTTGCCCCTTCCTCCTGCAATAAGGGTAATTTCTCCTTCTATGGATTCCAGTGCAGCAACAAGGGCTGAAATGTTCGTTGCCTTGGAATCGTTGATAAAGGTTATTCCCTTGAGTTCGGCTGATTTTTGCAGCCTGTAATCAGGGGCCCTGAAGGTTGCCAGGGCCTTTTGTATCATTTCTGGTTCAGCACCTGAAATCCTGGCAGATATGACGGCTGCAGCCAGATTTTCCATGTTGTGCCTGCCCCAAGGCTTCCACTTGGAAACATCGTATTCCTCTTCAAATCTTCCCGGTAAGTCTATTTTTAGAAGGGACCTTTCTCTGTCCCAGAATGCACCGGTTTTTTTCCTCCTATCCAGATCCAGAGAAAAGACAGTTCCTGGAATATTGCCCATGATATTCTCTGTCCCTTTCCCCAGGACTGCCACATCACGGTCCTTCTGGAAGTGGAAGAGTCTGCTCTTGCTCCTTGCATATTCTTCCATGGAACCGTGCCGATCGAGATGGTCGGGTGCCAGGTTCAAGAGTACAGCTGCGGAAAAGCGCGGGCATTTCAGCCCTCTGGGCCATTTCTGAGGGAAATACTCCAACTGGAAGCTGCTGATTTCAAGAACAGCCGTTTCAGCCTTGCTGCTTCCGGGCAGAAGTTCGAAAAGCGGGGGGGAGATATTACCGGCCTTTATGTTGGAAATACCGGAACAGGTAAGGATATGGGAGGTAAGCTCAGTGGTTGTTGTCTTGCCGTTTGTCCCGGTAATGCCCAGGAGTCTTCCGGGCCAAAGGGATGCTGCCAGGGCCAGTTCCCCTATTATGTCTATTTCATGTGTTTTGAACAGTGCCGGCATGGTGCTTCCAGGCGGAATTCCCGGGCTTGCCACAGCCAGATCAAAGCCCGAAATATCTGTTTCAGAAAGATGATCTTCTCCCATTGCCTGTATCTTGTTCTGCTCGCACCAGGATCTGAAATCCTTTTCCCAATCTTCTGGTTCCAGCCGGTCGCAGCAAGTTATTATGGCACCCCGGCTGTGAAGGTATCTTGCAGCAGATCTTCCTGCTTCTCCAGTTCCGAGGACTGCGATCTTTTTTCCCTTTAATGTCATGGCAAGTTTATCTGAGCTTCAGTGTGCTTATGGCAACAAGCCCGAGAAGCACGGATACTATCCAGAAGCGGACAATGACTTTTGGTTCGGGCCAGCCGAGCATTTCAAAATGATGGTGAAGCGGGGCCATTTTGAATATCCTTTTGCCCCTGGTTGCCTTGAAATATCCCACCTGCATCATAACAGAGATTGCCTCAGCAACGAAAACGCCTCCCACGATACAAAGGAGGATTTCCTGCTTTGACAGTACGGCTACAACTCCCAGTGCCCCACCCATTGCAAGGGATCCCACATCTCCCATAAATATTTCAGCAGGATAGCTGTTGTACCACAGAAATCCCAGGCCGGCTCCAACCATGGCACCGCAGAAGATTGCAAGTTCTCCGACACCGGGCACATAAAATATCTGCAGATACCTGGCCAGGCCGGAGTGCCCGGCCAGGTAACAAAACAGCGTGTAGACTGCTGCCGAAACCACAAAGGGACCGGTGGCCAGCCCATCCAGTCCGTCTGTAAGGTTTACTGCATTGGATGAGCCGGCTATAACAAGAAAGGCAAAAAATATGTAAAAAAGACCCAGATCCGGTCTTATATTTTTGAAAAACGGGATGCTTAGATGGGTATCCCAGTTGCCCTGGAGCCACAGGATGACGGCGCATATGCATATCAGCAGGGCCTGCAGCAGCAGCTTCCACCTCCCGGACAGGCCGGCACTGCTCTTTTTCCTGATCTTGAGGATGTCATCTGCTGCGCCTATGGCACCGAATCCGGAAAGGATGACCAGCCCGCCCCATACATAGATATTTGTAAGATCTGCCCACAAAAGCGTTGCACTGACAATTGCCGCGTTAATCAAGAGCCCGCCCATGCTCGGGGTGCCTGTCTTCTGCAGGTGGCTGCTGGGACCGTCGTCCCGGACGACCTGGCCGAACTGCATTGCCTTGATTTTGCTTATGAACCACGGCCCCAGGAAAAGTGTTATGGCAAGGGCTGTTACGGCAGCGTAGATAGTCCTGAAGGTGATGTACCTAAATACATTGAAAACAGCCCAGTGTTCATGAAGAGGGTACAGAAGATGAAAAAGCATCTATTTTCCCCCTTCCAGTCTCTTTTCTATGAAAGAGACTACCTTTTCCAGGCCTATTCCGCGGGAGGCCTTTACCAGGACTGCCCTGCGGCTGCCGTTGAAAAATCCTGCAGGATCTTGGGCCATCCACTTCAGAAGGCTGTCGGCAGATTCGAAAGTAAATATGCGGCTTTTGGGCAAGTCGGCAGCCAGTGCACCGTCTGCCAGGTGCTCGGCAAGGTTGCCCACGGCTAGAAGGAGATCTGGGCGGCATGCAGCGGCCTGCTGGCCTGTCTGCCAGTGAAATTCCCGGGCCCTGGGTCCGAGTTCCAGCATGTCTCCCAGGACGAAGGTCTTCTTTTTGTCCAGAGCAATTTCCGAGATGGCCTCCATGGCAGCTTTGACCGACGACGGATTGGCATTATAGGAATCATCCATGAGGAGCCATCCCCCTGGAAGGTTCCTGGTGTGCATCCTGCCGCTGGGTGCTTTCACATTCTCTATTCCCTCTTTTATCAGCCTTGTATCTATGCCCAGGGCAGCACCTGCTGCAGCTGCAGCAAGTATATTCACTGAATTGATCCTGCCGAAGAGCCTGGACTTGATGGTTACAGGCTCCCCGCAGATGTCAAGGCGGACTTCAAGGCCTTGAGGCCCCTGCACCAGGTCATTGAGCACCACGAGTTTTTCAAACCTTTTATCCCTTTTAATAACCCTGGTAGTATAGCCGGTGAGCCTTCTGCATTTTATGGCTGAAATATGTGTGGTGAGCATAGGATCATCAAGGTTTACAACCGCTGTTCCTTCCTCCGGCAGGCTCCTGAACAATGTCGTCTTTTCCAGTGCAATATTTTCCAGGGTTCCAAGACCTTCCAGGTGAACAGGACGGATGCAGGTGATAAGTCCTGCCTTGGGCCCGGCTATCTTGCAAAGCCTGTCAATTTCACCAGGAAGGTTTGTGCCCATTTCAAGCACAGCCCACTGGGTTCCTGGTTCCAGGGAAAGAATGGTAAGTGGCAGGCCTATGAGGTTGTTGAAATTGCCTCTGGTGCCGGAAGCATTAAATGAGGTTTTGAGCACCGACAGTACCAGTTCCTTGGTGGTGGTTTTTCCGCAGCTTCCCGTAATGGCAAATACATTTGCCCCTATGGCCCTTTTGTACCATGCCGCAAAGTCTCCGAGACTTTCAAGGCTGTCTCTTACTTGAATGATGGGAAATTCCCCGGGCAGGCCTTCCGGCTTGTATTCCACCACGGCACCTGCTGCCTTCCTTGCGGCACTAGCCTGGACGAAGGCATGACCGTCAAAGTTTTCACCCCTGAGTGCCCAGAACAGTTGTCCAGGTTTTATTGTACGGCTGTCTGTACATACTGATGAAAACATGGTGTCAGATCTGCCTGACAAAAGCTTTCCAGACAGTATCTTTTCCAGTTTTCCAATGGTGATATTCAACCTTTCTTTGCAGGTGTGCTGCCGACCCGGGTTTTGTCTTGTCTCTAATGCTTCTTTCAGTACCTTTCTGTCATCAAATGGAAATTTTGTCTTGCCGATAATCTGATAGTCTTCGTGTCCCTTACCGGCTACAAGCACCATATCTTTCGGCCGGGCCAGTGAGACGGCCCTGAAAATGGCTTGTCTTCTTTCCTTGACAACTTCTACCTTGGCCATGAGATCCCGGCTGACACCTGAAAGCATGTCTTCCAGAATGGCTTCAGCTGATTCTGTCCTGGGATTGTCAGAGGTAAAAATGGTAAAATCCGAAAGCTCGGCAGCTATTTTGGCCATTTCAGGCCGCTTGGTGCGATCTCTGTCCCCGCCGCAGCCGATAACGGTTATAACTCTTCCGGTCTTGAGGCTTCTCAGGCCTTCAAGCACGTTTTGGAGGGCATGTGGTGTGTGGGCATAGTCCACCAGGGCGGTGATATCATAAGAACTGATTTTTTCAAGCCGCCCAGGAACGCTTCTTAGACTTTCAATGCCCTCCCTGATATGGTTCAGCCCAATACCCAGGCCGTCTGCCGCTGCAGCTGCCGCCAGTATGTTGTAGAGATTGTGACTGCCCATAAGGGGTGAGTTTATGGCAAGATGTCTGTTGCCAAGCTTGATTTCAGCCTCGATTCCCGAGGCACTGATCTCATATTTTGCAGGGGCAACCATGCATTTTTCTGAAAAGCCGTATGATACCTTGGGTCCCTGGTATTCATCCCAAAGTTTCCGTCCCCATTTGTCATCTATGTTGATTACAGCCAACCGGGGTTTATACCTGGTAAAAAGGAGCCGTTTTGCCTGGAAATATTCTTCCATGTCACCGTGGTAGTCCAGGTGATCGTGACTGAGATTGGTGAAAATGGCCGCCTCGAACCGACAGCCTTCGACCCTTGCCTGAATGAGTCCGTGGGAGGACACTTCCACAAGGGCATATTCTGCCTCTTCCCTGGCAGTTTCTGCAAGAAAGCGCTGAAATGAAACAACATCCGGCGTGGTAATGGAGGAAGTGTTGGACCTGGTGCCGGTTTTCTGGATAATTGTGCCTGTCAGGCTGTATTTTGAACCTGATGACAGGAGAATCCTTTCCAGAAGAAATGAACAGGTAGTTTTTCCGTTGGTGCCGGTAATGCCTATCACCTTTACTGCACGACTGGGATGATTAAAGAATGCATCAGCAATCTGGCCCAGGGCAGTGCGGGGCTCATCTGAAGAAAGCAGTACAGTTCCTTCAGGTACCTGCGTTTCAGCTCGTTCCGCAAAGTATTCGGGTACTACTACAGCCACTGCCCCCTTTTTCAGTGCCTGAGAGATAAAATCAGTACCATCCCTATCCGTGCCGGGAAGGGCAAAAAACAGACTGCCGGGGCCGGCCTTTCTGGAATCAAGGCAGATGTCATCGATTAGGCAGTGTTTTATGCTGCCCTTAACTAAGGAGATATGTTCAGTATGTCTTAACAGGTCTGACAGGCTCTTGGGCATTTCTATCTGCTCGTTTTTCAAGCATTATGTTAATAGTAAACTGCAGAAAACATTCCTCGAATTATATTCGTTCCTGGAAGGGAATATAATTTGTATGCTGAAATATGGACTTAAGAATCTTTCAGCCCTTGCAGGTTATAACGCACTCGATGCCCCGTTTAATCCTGGAGCCGGGTCTGGGATACTGACTTTTCACTGTACCTGCACCCTTTATGCGAATAAGCAGCCCCAGTCCATCCAAGGCCTCGACGGCACTTCTCAGGGATCGTCCCCTCAGATCGGGCATTATCCATGGTTCTGGTTGTCCATGATAATGTCCCTGGAGGTTGTAAGATACCGCAGTGTTTTCAGAGCCTCTGCCAGCGAACATCAGGCTGCTGGACAAAGAGGCTGCTTCCCTGGCAATGAGCGCGGTTCTTCCCAGGGTGCCCCGCCTCCTGCTGGCGTCTACCTTGGCATCACCAAGTACAGTAATATAACCTATTTTTGGAGATTTCGCCGGCCAGAAACCCATTCCCAGGATTTCGTAGCTGGGCTGATTTTTATCTGTTTTTTTGGTTACAGACGCTATGGAAGGACCGTGATTATCCCCTATGGTGCGGATAAACTGCTTGAGCGCCTCTTCATCCAGGGGTATATCCTGTTTTTCCCCGGGCTGGTTTTTTTCAGGCTGTGTTTGTGAGTGTTGAGCACTTATGACCGGTCTAGGCAGCCTGCCTCCCTTGATGATTGCAGAAAATGCATTAAGCAGCTGAATGGGCGAGGCGTTCATGCCCGAACTTATTACTGAGGTTACGTTGTCTGAAAGGGAAATCGGCAAGGCCCCCTGCCTTTCTCCAGGAAGATCTATCCCGGTGGGCTGGCCCAGCCCCAGGGCGATCAGCTGACGGAGAAGGGCGTTGTCAAAGGATAATTGATCAATATTATCCTCAGAAAGCCTTGTCCAGAGCTTGGCCCTTTCGTCAATGGTCAGCCAGTGCCAGGATGCCGGCCCGCCTTTGTCAACTGCTGCAGTCGGTTCGCTGGTCTCTGTGCCATCTTCCTGCTGCCTTGACTCCAGGAGTTCTTCCTGTTGCTTGTTCAGCCATGCCAGATTAACTGCCAGCGCCCATGGATCAATTCCGTCTTCCAGGGCAAAATTTTCAGTCAGGTTCCCGGTTATTTTACCCTTGGAACCGGCTGACAGGCTGGCCATGGCGATTACGTGGCCACTGGCCAGATCCATGATGATCTGGCTGCCCTTGGCGGCCTTGAGCCTCTTCATCTGCCACCTGAGATTCTGCTCGGACTGTGCCTGAATCTTTCTGTCTATTGTCAGGCTTAATGGCGTTATCTGTCCGGATTTTATGGTGTCTTCACTGGAAAGCAGGAACTTGTCATAGGCATACTCTATTCCGTCAAGGCCTCGTCCGTATTCATCAAGATATCCCAGCAAAGGCACGGCCAGACTGCCGTAGGGGTGATATCTCTCAACCGAGCCGTCCGGAGTGATCCTTGAGACTACAAGGAGGGAGCCGCTCCTGTCGGATATGGGAAGCCTTTGGAGAACCCTCTTGCTGCAGGCGGCTTCAGAAACAAGACTGCCAGGGGCAGGACGGAGACCGGCCTCCGTTTTGTCTCCTTCAGGGACCCTCTCTCCAAAACATCCTGAAAACACCAGTCCGCAGAAAAACAGACTGGTCAAAACATATAGGATGCGGATGAAGATCCTCTTAGTCAACTCCCTATCGCCTCTTTTCAGACTTCCTGCCCCCGACAAATTTTATACTGAGTTCTTGCTATCTATCGAAGCGTTATGATCTGGTCTTCTCCTGGTTTGTAAAGACCGAGTTTTTTGCCAATTTTTGCCAATTTTTTTTTGTTTGCCATGGAAGAGAATTGATGGGCCAGCTGTTTATTCTCCTCCTGTGCAGTGGAGTAATGTTTTTCAAGCATCTTGATATCCTGTGCAAGGCCGTGAATCTTGTAGCTGGTTACAAAGGACAGGCCCAGGAACAGGGATAATATGAAAATTGATGCTGCAGCCTTTAGCGAAAAACCTGCGGGAATGGATAGGAGCTGCCTGGTGTTCCGTCTTCTACGGCTAGACGGGGAGTAAACCCGTCTTTGGGGCATCCTTAATGTCGCAGATTTAATCGTCATGATCTTACCTCCGTATTAAATGTCGACCCTGCATGCTGTACGCAGTTTTGCGCTTCTTGCCCTGGGGTTGGCCAGTATTTCCCGGGATGAAGGCGTGACAGGTTTTTTGGTAAGGGCTTCAAGCCGGGCGTCTTTTTTCAGCTGGTGCTTGACTATTCTGTCTTCCAGGGAATGAAAGCTGATGACCGCAAGTACCCCCCCGGGCAGTAAACATTCGGCGGCCTTATCAAGCCCTGCGGTCAAATTTTCAAATTCCCTGTTTATGGCAATCCTTATGGCTTGGAATGTCCTGGTGGCTGGATGAATTTTTTTGGGATGAAATCGTCTTGGTATTGCATTCACCACGATTTCTGCCAGTTCCCCGGTTGTGAAGATCGGTCTTGTTCTTCTTCTTTCAACTATGGCAAGTGAAATCTTTTTTGCCCATCTTTCCTCTCCGTAAAGACGGATCAGTTCCTCAAGCCTTTCTTGTGGAAGGTTGTTTATCATGTCCGAGGCCATCACTGTTATGGACCGGTCCATCCTCATGTCAAGGGGTTCGTCCCGCTGAAAGCTGAAGCCCCTGCCGCTGTGGTCCAGCTGAAAGGATGAAAGGCCAAGATCCATTATTATCCCATGGAAACCGGCCTCTGATTCTTCTTCCAGAATTGCATCCATGTCCGTGAAATTGGCCTGGTAAAATTTGATCTTTTCCCCAAAGGCACTAAGCCTTCTCTTGGCAATATCAAGGGCCTCTTGGTCCCAATCCATGGCTATAAGCTTGCGTATGGAAGGATTGGTCAGGAGCAGGGCTTCGCAGTGTCCTCCCATCCCAGCCGTGGCATCCAGATAGACTCCGCCTTTTTGGGGACGCAGAAAACCCATGACCTCCTTGGTCATGACTGATCTGTGTATCCGGAAAAGGTCAGATTCCAATGCCGAATTCTTTAATGATGTCGTCGCTGATGGTATCAAAGTTGTCTCTTGTCTCGCTTAACTGACTCTCAAGCAGGTCTTTGCTCCATATCTCAAAATAGTTGAGCATGCCAACCAGAACTACTTCCTTCTTGATATCTGCTTCATTACGAAGACCGGCAGGGAGAAGGATCCTTCCCTGTGCGTCCAGATTGCATTCTATGGCCGCTCCCAAAAGGTAACGCTTGAATGCCAGAACCTTGGGCGGCCCGAAGCGGAACTTGCTGAACTGTTCCTCAACCGCCTTCCATTCCTCCAGGGGATAAGCAGCAAGACAGGAAGGCAGATTGGTAACTATAAGTTTCATGTCGTAGCGGGTCTTTAAGATATCCCTGAAGCGCGAGGGAATGCTCAACCGTCCTTTTGAATCAAGATTATGGGTTGATCTGCCCCTGAACATGTCAGCTTCTTCCCCTTTTTCCCACTTTACCCCACCTGCTACCACTATATTGGCAAAAAGCTCCTCCTGTCAAGTGACAATTTCTGTCTTTTTTAAAGAAAGCAGGAATTTAGGTAAAAATTCCCTGTCTTGGAGGTGGCAAAGGGGTTTTCAAATGGAATGTTCCAACAGAAGAAGCAATAAAAGGCAGAAACTGAGAAATTTGTGCAGTCAAAGGACAGGGCTGGACAGTAGTTCTACCCTTATACCGCCGTTTCTGAACCGGCAAAACGGTTTCAGGGCAAGGCCGAGGGCTCGTTTCAGGTATGACCCGTCTGCAGGGCAGACCATGGTAATATGCCAGCGGGGATAATATCTCTTTATGTTTTCTCCAAAGAGGGCATAGAGCCTGGAAAGACTGTAATTTTCCCTTAGCCTTCGGCCGTATGGGGGATTTGTGACGATGAAACCAGGCTCAGCCATCACCGCCTTTTGAAGATCGAAGAAATCTGCATGGAGTATTTCGGCCGATGATATTAATCCTGACTGTTCCAGATTGAACAGGGCCGTTTCAGCGGCCGCACGGTCCCGGTCAATACCCAGAATCTTTCCCAGGGGCCTGGTGCGCAGCTTGTCTGCTAGGCTGAGGAGCTGATGCCAGGTTTCCGGCTGGAAATTTTTCCATTTCATGAACGAAAAGGTCCGTCTTCTGCCAGGCGGAATCATGGAGGCCATCAGGACTGCTTCCATGACGATGGTTCCGGAACCGCAAAAAGGGTCCAGAAGATTTGAGTGCCTGTCCCATCCCGAGGCCAGGAGCATGGCAGCTGCGAGATTTTCTCTGAAAGGTGCCCTGACAGTATGTTTCTTGAGCCCCCTCTTATGGAGATGGCGGCCGGAACTGTCCATGCTGATCTGGCACCGGTCTTTGAACATGCGAACGAACACCAGCGGCTTGTCTTCTCCAGACTTTTCAGAAACCTGGCGGATGCGTCTTCCCAATCTTTTCGAGATCCCCTGAACCAGCCTCTGGGCCAGGGCACCCGAATGGTAAATCCTGGATCTATGGGCAGCCGCCCTGATTCTTATTTCTCTTTCCTTGGGAAGATAAAGCTCCCAGGGGTACCTGGAAAATCTTTCCTCGGCCTTTTTCAGGGAAAGGAGCCTGAAATTTCCGATTCTTACCAGTATCCTGCCGGCAATCCTGGACCAGAGATTCACAGAGTAAAGAACAGACAGATCACCATGAAATTCCACGCCTCCCCTAGTTTTTTTCCCATTAATGCCAAGAGACTTTAGTTCCCTTGAAAGGAGGTCTTCCAGTCCCGGGGGACAAAGGGCAAATATGTCAAACCGGCTTTCAGTTCCGCTGGTGCTCATGTGACGGATAGGATATCCGGGTCGCTGCCTTTGAGGTCCATTTTAGATGCATATCTGAAATAGGTTTCCATAAACCTTCCTGAAATGACTTCTGCACACGAAAATTGCAGCTTTCCGCGCTTCAAGAATTTGCCTGAAAGGGCAAAAAAGAGCATGCGGGAAATGTCAAAAATGAGATCATAAATTTTTTCCAGGTAGTTGTTGTCAATGCCTGTTTTGTATGTCCTGCATCTTGCTGGGCGGAAATCAAACAGCATGCACCTTTCATTGTCGAGCAGCGGGCATACCAGGCCCTTTTCCGAATAAAGGGCTGTAACAGCGGCAAGATAATCGTCCGAATCAGCAGGAAGCCCGGCCTTTAATTCTCTTTCCCTTTTGAGCAGAGTATCGGCCCGTTCTATGAGTTGTTTTCTGGCCCTCAGCCTGAGTTGCTGGTTTACCAGGGTGTGAAGATAGAGCGCTTCCAGGAAATACAGCTCGAAGTACTCCCTGCAGCAGGCTGTCTCCTCCTTGCCGCACTTTGAAACGGTTTTGTCTCTGGTTTTAAGGTCCAGGGTCTCGAGTATCTTTTCATACTTGGAAAAATATACTGAAAGATCTACTCCGCCCCTGCTTTCAAGGCTAGGTTCCCTTATTTTCAAGGGCTTTTCATGTTTTTCGTATTTCTTAAGAAGCCGCCACTGGCTCCAGCAGCTTGGATTTGACCTGGTATCCTTCATTTTCCGGCTGGCTTCCTTGTAGCCAAGCCCCTTCCTGATTAGATATGCGGTTACAAAGGTTCCTGTCCGGCCTATGCCGTGCTTACAGTGGACGAGTACTTTTTTACCGAGAAATATGGCCTCATCCAGCCATTCCAATGCCCGTTCCATTGCTTCAAGGTCAGGGGCATGTTCATCGGGAATGGGCAGATAATAAACGTCAAAGCCCGCCTTTTCCTCTATCTCGTGCAGGTCGCAGTATTCCCCGCAAAGATTGACAATAGCAGTAATGCCGGCCTTTTTTATCACTTCCAGGTCCTCATAGGACATGGGAGCGTAGCCAACAGCAAGGTTAGGAGTGATCCAGGTAAGTTCGTATTTACTTTTCATCGGATGATTCCCCATCATAGTTCCTGGAAAAATCGGATCTGCCCTGCAGAAAATCCTGAATGAGCCCGGAAATATCCGAATCTTCGTCAAGATACATGTCCATGAGACGTGTTGCCCCCACCAGGCGGCCTATATCCACCAGCACCCTCAGGATATCCTTCTGGGAGGCAGGTTTTATCCTTGCATCCACCAGCTCACCGGTGCTTTCGGTCTTGAAGCCAAGATGTCTCAACACTCCGGATATGAATGAGGCCCGCAAGAGTTTTCCCTCCGGCCTTCCGCCGCCTCCGGAAAACCTGAATGTAATATAGTTGCTGTGGAGGTCCTCTGTGGCAAGGGCGTCAATTTGGACAAAGTGATAGCCGAAGCGGATGCTGAGGTTCATGTAGTCATGGGCCAGAACCGCATAGCTTGAAAGTGAAGCTGCATCCTTGTCTGCAATTCCGCCTGCAAGGACTATGGAATCAAACTCTTCCCATGCAAAATGCTCAGTATCCGACCATCTGACTGAAGGATCTGTCAATCCTTTCCAGAATGCCTTCATTGGTCTTGACCTGACGGCCTCGATTGATATCTCATCCCCTTTGACATCATTCCTGAGTCCGCCTCCCACGTCCAGGACGTAAAATGTCATGGGGAATTCACCCACCAGTTTCCTGGCACCCCGCCTGGGGTGCATCCCCTTGCTGCCGATAAAAAACATCTCTCTCATGGCGCATTCATGCACGAATCTTATTATATCATGAATGGAGCGGCAGCTTTCCGGTCGGAAATGCCTGCTTTCTGCATCCAGAAGGGAGAGTTTGGACACCATCTTTACAAGCTGTGCAAGCTTGTTGAACAGGGGAGTTGCGGGTAAATCCTGTGCCGGCCGCCTTTTAGTTCTTTTTTTGCACTGCCTGGCTATTCCTCTAAATATTCGGGAGTTGGTTGCATCTACAGTTATATCCATGTCCTTTTCAAGATTGTCCATGGCTCCGGCAACATCACAAAGATAGGGTACGCCCAGTTCCCTGGCCACAGAGGCGCAGTGGCTTGCTGCACTTCCTTTTTCAGTCACAAGAGCAGAGATCTGTTCAAAGACTTCCACGAAATCAGGGGTTGCATGTTCGGCCACAATAACTGCACCTGGAGGGACAAGGGTGAGATCGTCGTGCCGTGAGACCCTGAATACCGGGCCTGAACCGCATCCAGGGGATGCGGCAATACCGCCTTGGTATATAACCTCAAGGCCTTTGAAATCCAGATCGGGTTTACCAGCCTCATGGATGTCAGGGGCTGTCAGTGCCCGTGCCTGAAGGATCTTGAGCCTGCCAGAAGACGTGAGGCACCATTCTATGTCTACCGGATGGCTGAAATATTCTTCAAGCCTTGAAAGCCATTCTCCCAGCATATGTACATGGCTTTCAGGCAGGATATTTTTGTGATTCCCGGCATCACCAGACTGGTAATAGAGGTTGGTGACAGGTTCACCTGTTTCCCTGTCCAGGTTTATAATTTCAGGTGTTTCAGTACCGTCAACTACGAGTTCACCCGGGCCCAGGACTGCGTAAATGGTCATAAAGTTTTCAAGCCGTTTGTCAGGATTTCGTGAATAGGCTACCCCGGCGGCTTTTGTTTCTATCATCTCCTGGACTATGACTGCCATAGGAGTTTCCATGTCGCAATAGCCCTTTTTAATCCTGTAGTAAAGAGGACTTGGATTGTATTTACTTTTAATGACCCTTTGATAGGCAGATAAGATATCACCGGGCTCCACTTTCAGCAGAGTCAGATATTGCCCGGCAAAGGAACTTTCTCTGTCCTCTGCAACGGCGCTGCTCCTGACAGAGAGCAGGAGATTTGCCCTTCCCTGGAATACCAGTTCCACAGCTTTCAGTATGGAGTCGCCAAGATCTTCAGGCAGCCGGGCCTTTTGCAGCAGTTTCAATATGTTGGAAGAACTGGATTCCAGGGATTCCTGTTTTTGAATGTTTACTTGGGAAAGTATGGTTTCTATATCACTGGTTGCCTTGTTGGACTCCAGGAAATAAAAGAAGGCATGCGTAGTAACTATGAAGAAATCCGGGACAGGCAGACCGAGTTTGTTTTTAAGCAGGTTCAGGTTCTGTCCCTTGCCCCCCAAAAGATTTTCATCTCCGCCAGCCATCCCGGATAGGAATACATAAGGCCGTGACGTGTCGAAGATCATTGGTGCAAGGAGCAGCCGGCAGTAAAAATCAATTTTTTTGAAATAATCCTTCAGATTGCTGAATTTTCCAGGAGCAAGTTCCTGCAGCCCAGAGACCATCTCAGCCACGGCATCAGACAGATCGTGATAGATGGAATCTATCCTGGAACAATCGACCTGCTTTCTGTGGTAAAATATTTCCTCCAGTCTGGCCATATGAAGATGGGCCTGCCTGTCTGCCTGCAGGATCTTTTTAAAAGACTTGTATTTCTCCTTGAGGACCGTTTCAGGAGAGAAAAATTGAAAGGCCCAGTATCTCAACAGACGGTCAAGGGACATGCGTCGGCCTCGTTTGGAAGAATTTATAGATCAGCCAGTAAACCAAATTGTACCACAGTGCCCATCTCGAGGCACTTAAAGGTTGAACAAAAAAAGGCCTTCTGAGAACAGCATTCTGTCTCAAAAGGCCCTGAGAGGAGAAGGTTATGGGAGAAAATTATACTTTTTGTAAAAGGGATTTCATCTAATCAGATTTCCACTATCTGCGGCCTCAGGAGAATGACAAGTTCACGTTTCTTGGTAAATTTCGTCTCGCTTTTAAAGGCGTAGCCTATAAGGGGAAGATCTCCAAGTATTGGAACCTTGTTTCCCTGGGTTCCTGTGGACTCATCGATTATTCCTCCAATTATGAGGAGCTGGCCGCTTTTTACCTTGGCCATGGTTGTCATCTCCCTCAGGTTGACCTCTGGAAGATCTACTTCTGCATAACCCGTCATGAAAGACCCGAACTGCCTGGTGGTCATGTTTGCCAATCGGCTGTTGACAGGCGTTAACTGAAGAACAATTTCGTCATCTGATTTTATATTGGCAATTACTCCCAGTCCGATTCCAGACAGTATATCCTTTGTTTCAATGGTATAGGAAGTGGTAGAACCACCGCTGGAATTGTCCACCACAGTCGTGACCTTGTCTATGTAGCGGGTGGTTTTCCCGCCGGTTATCATGGCCGGCTGCCCGTTCAAAAGAGATAACTTGGGGTTTGAAAGCACCTTTACATTTCCGAATTCATCCAGAAAATTCAGTACAAGATCAAAGGGAGCCCTGGTCATGGTAACGCTTTCCAGGAATTTCACGCCGTCTGTCGGGTATATCTGACCATTTTTTCCAAAGGTCATCTCGAAGGTAAAGGGAGAATCCTTGAGAAGCTGGCTCCAGTCCACCCCCTTGCTGGAAGAATCATCGAGTTGTACCTCTATGATTTTAGCTTCTATGATTACCTGCCTGCAGAGTGCGTCGTGAAGAGTGTCAACGTATTTTCTTACCTTTTCAAGAATAGAACGAGGGGCAGTAACCGTTATTATCCCAAGGGGTTTATCAATGGTAAAATAAAATCCTTCCCTGCTTCCGCGTCCTGTGCCCTGCACCACGTCATTCTGGCCTTGTTCGTTGTTCTGGCTCCTGGAAGTACTGCTGTTGCCCCGAAGGCTTCTTTCCGCCTCCTGTTGTTGAACGCATAACGCCTGCTGGGCAGGATTGGCAGGATATCTCTGCCTGCACAGCCTTCTGATACGTTCCATGTCTTGCTGATCATCTGAAGATGTTTCTGGTACGTTCAATGTGGCAAGATTGAGTATCTTGCCAATATTGTCTTCTATGGTAGCCCATAAATCTATGTTGTCGTCGTTATGTTCGACTGACAGTGCACCCTGGAGACCTGTCTCGACATCACCGGCAGTACCGAGAAAATCACCTCCCACTGCAGTCCTGTAGCTGCCTGTCAGAAAGGGGCTTGTGATGTGAAATCTCTGGGTGTCTTTGTATTTTATTACCAGAGTATCATTTGTGAATTCGTAGAAATAGTCTACCTGTCTCAATACGTCATTCAGAGCATCCCAAAAGCTGCTGTCAGCCTTTATATTTACACTGACCAGGGCTTCTTGGTCTACATCACTGGTCCAGCTTACATTCATGCCCTTAAGATCAGCCAGGGATTTTATTATGGTGTGCAGCGGCACCCTGCCGTTTTTTGTGTTTATGTCAGCTCCAACGGTCATTTCCGGCAGCTTGGCATCCTCGGATTTGATGTGAACTTCTGACAGACTGTAAGAAGGCCTCCAGTGGATGGGTGGCTTTTCCATAGACAGTCCGGTACTTGGAGAAACCATCCTGTTTGCCTGAAGCTGTCTTTTGACAGGGGGTTCTTTGGCCTTGACAGGCGCGCTAGTCGTTTCCTTGGTGTCCAAACTGTGTTGAGCACAACCCTGGATAGAAACAAAGGAGATAATTATCAGAAAGTACAACCAGCAATTTCTATCCCAATGCCCAGAATCCTTTGTAAATTTCATTTCTTATTACCTCCCTTACTCACCTGCATCCTCGGAGCCTGTCAGGGCCTTTAGCCTTAAATGGGCGAATGTAAGCATATCTTCAGGTACACTGGCACCTGCAGATAAAATAGTTTGGTATTCCGTTATCGCCTGAGGAGTCTTGGCAAGATATTCATAGCACTGCGCCTTGAGCATTATGGCGTCTGGATCAATCTTATAATTGGCCTCAAGGCGGTTTATTAGTCTCAATGCCTTTCTGTAATCTCCCTGAGAAAATGACAGCACGGCATAGTTCCAGAGGGTGTCCCTGGAAGGCTTCTCTGAAATAGCCATTTCAAAGTATGCGGCAGCATCTTTAACCCTGTTCAATCGTGCCAGGGCTACTGCCGCTATTGAAGCAGCTTCTCCATCCTTGCTGTCGATTTTCAGCGCTTCCTTGGCATAATTGAAGGCTGAAAGGGCGTCATCCTGCTGCAGGGCCAATGCAGCAAGTTTTCTGTTAAGTTCTGCATTGTCCGGCCAGAGAGCTGCTGCTTTTTTCAGGTTTTCGTATGCCCCTAGGATATTTCCGTGTCTTTCCTGGGAAGCGGCCTTTTTAACAAGTTTTTCTGCCTTAATTATCTGTTTTAGAGGGGTGTTGGATTTCTTCTTATTATTTATGGCCAGTTTTTTAGCCTTAGGTGCGGCGATATTTACTACCGGTTTGGTTTCTAAGGTGCCCGAAGATCCGCTTTCTCCGGCCCATTGTACCGATTTCTTATTGGGATAGATCATTATAGTGTTGTTTCTTTCTATGCTATTTAGCCCCTTCAGATTCTTTATTACGTCTAATACAAACGTCCAGGGTACATTATCCAGGGCGAGAGTAAGCGTTCCCTTTACACCTTCGTCCACCACCACATTTTTGCCGCTTACTTGGCCAAGCAGTCTGAAAACGTTATGCAGGTCAACTTTATAAAAATCTACACTGATCTTTTTAGGTTCATTACTCTGTTTGGCATTTTTTGCCGCCAGTGATTTGGCAGCAATCTGAGTTGCTGAATGATGTTTATGTGATGCAATCTCGGATTTGGCCACTTGGAAGGCTTTATTGTTTTCAGGCACTGATTTGCGTTTTTTTAGTTCTTTAAGCCAGAAATTTACATCCGAACTCGACTGCTTTTCCTGCTGGACTGCCCTGCAAACAGAAATCGGATGGAATCCGGCAATTAAAAAACAAACTAACAAGAAAAATGCTGGAATATTCTTTATACCTTTCCTATTGGACCTCATTGCTCTCCTCCGGATGAAGAAATAAAATCCTTTCGCGGGATGTCAATTCTCCCTTTAAATTTTCAATTTGTTCCTTAATAATTACTTTTTCTTTCTCAATTTTTGTCACTTTTCCATGCTGAAATCCAATCCTCATACCAGGTTTCAGCGTATAGCCTATACCTGAGGCATCCTGAACCATGGCCAGGGGCGATCCGTTTTGCTCCAAGACTATTCCAACAAGCGTGAGCTGGCCTACATCCATGCATTCCAGGGGAGTAGTGCATCTGATACTTCTGTTTCTTTTGCCGGAGGCCTTGGCAGCGTTCTTACCAGTTGAAGTGGAAGTCCGGAAAAAAGGCATGAATGGATCCGGCTTGCCTGCGGGATTGTAGCGATAGGTCAGCGGGGTTAAAAGCTTCGCCAATCTTTTCTCATAATCTTTAATCTTTTTATCCTGGACGACTGGTAGCATACCTTTAGCTGATTTTGTTGTGGCACATGAATCACCCTGAAAAACCGGGAGAAAAATGACAAAAAGGCTGAAGATAAAAGTGTTTAAAGAAAAGGTCTTTATATTGGAAAGATTCTGCATCATTTTTTCTTCTGTTTTCCTGCTTTCTTTTTATTGGCCTTTTGTTCATCAGGGGTCAGGAAGCGATAAGTGACCGCTGAACATCTTGTCTGGATAATCCAGTTGCCGCCCCTTTGAATTCCTTTTGATTCAGATAAGTTGGAATCTGCAGTATTTGGAGACGCATTGTTCTGTGCCTTGCCGGGCTCATTGCCTGTCTGACTCCATGTTTGAGAACTTTCTTCTGCTTTTCCCATGCTTACGTCTTTAATATGAACTATCCGGGCCATTCTGCTCACTTTGTCAAAAAAAACCACGGTATTGTGGAACGGACCCTTAAATTCCAGGGATACAGGAATGGACGCATAAAATTTTTCTATCTTTTCTTCGCCAGGTCGAAATGCCTGGAATTCCAATCGAGCTTCATTTCCCAGTGAAGAAATTTCTGTGAGTACTGAAGGTATATCTTCTTTTTCAGGAAGTAGTTTCATTGCCTGCTTCAGGATTTCCTGCATTGCTTTCAGCTCTTTTTCGAGCTTGGGAAGCTGTCTGCTTTTGGTTTCAAGAATAGCTATTTCCCTTTTAAGATTGGGTATTTTTGACGAGATACTGTCAATTTCTCCCATCCTCGTTGAAAGAAACAGGAACCAGAAGAGGGCCAAGGGCACAGCCCATGTGACTGTCAATGCAAGTGCCTTCTGCCAAGTGGGCATCCGATAAACATTATCGAAAATTCCCTGAGGTATCCGAAAAATTTGCCTTTTTACTTTCACGGTATTTACTCGTCACCCTTTAGCTAGTCATGACCCAACGATATCTATGTTCAGATCGAACGCCATGAGGTCGTGTCCCTGGACTTCCTTGCGCTTAGTCGCTGCAAGACGTACTTTTTTGAAAATCGACGCCGCTTGCAGGCGTCTCATGAAAAGAGCCACTGTATGGTTGTCCAGTGCAATACCCGACAATTTGAGACTGCTATTTTTTACATCAAGCTTCGTAAGCCACAGCCTGTCTATTGGCAGGGAACTGACTACTTCATCAAGCACCTTTACTGTGCGTGTACGGCCTCTCTGAAGGTTTTCTATGGCTTTGAATTTTGTTTCTATCTCCTTGTTCTTCTGCTGGACCTGTCTGATTTTCTTGTTTACATAGGCAAGCTTAGCTTTTTGTGCTTCCAGTCTTTTTAGTTCTGCCCGTTGGGCAGAAATTTTCCCCTGGATTGCAAATCCTACGGCAAATAGACCAGACAGAAGTAGAACGATGGACAGAAAAAAGATTGACACCTGCTGACGTACAGCCTCTCTTTTTTTCCACTCCCTGACCGGTAATAGATTGATTGCAATCACTATTCTGCACTCCTTATTGCCAGGCCGCTGGCTATTGCCAGTTGTGGTGATATGGTATCTATATAGGCTGGATCGATCTCTTTTGAGTGAGCAATACCTGAAAAAGGATTCAGCCTTTTGGCTTCAATTCCTAGGCCTTTGGAAAAATGTTTATCCAAATCCTTCAAAAGGGCGCAGCCCCCGCTTAAGAACACATGGGTGGGAAACTCTTCGGGTTTTGCGCTTGATTTGAAAAAATTAATTGCCTTCTTTATTTCCTCCAGCCAAAGATTCGCCATTTCAACTACGACCTGCCTGATTTCTTCGGCAAGGACATGGTCCTTTGTTCCAGAAATCTTTGCGGCTTCTGCATCTTCGCGGTTGAGACCCGTTGCCTCCTGAATGGCTTCTGTAAGCTGTTCGCCGCCTATTGCCATGTCTCTGGCAAAAACCGGCATGCCATTACGGATGATATTCAGATTAGTTTTGCTGGCTCCTATGTCTATTAGGACAGCTGGCTCAGAGACATCTCCAAAGGCCATTTCGAAGGCGTTGACAAGGGTAAAGGCATCTACATCGATTACAGCAGGAGTGAGTCCGATGGTCTCCAGTAGACTGGCGTAGGCATCCACGATTTCTTTTTTTGCAGCTACCAGGAAGAGATCTGTTCCCTCTGTTTCTTCTTCCTCTTTTTTCAGCATGCTGAAATCTATGTAGACATCGTCGATTTCAAAGGGTACATATTTTTCCGCTTCTATAAGAAGGTTCTCTTCTATTTCCTTTTCATTGGCATAGGGAACATGAATGCGCTTGACAATGACTGAATAACCTGAAATGGAAGTAGCCACTCGTTTTATTTTTGGCTGGCAGCTTGATATCAGGTTTTGAAGAATATTTCCCACTGTTTCGTGGTCCTTTATGGAACCGTCAACAATGACATCCGGAGGAACAAGTGCCCTTCCCACAGTGCGGAGGGTCCTGCTGCTGCCCGAGCCAGAAAATTCGGTAAGTTTTATGGTATGTGAACCCACATCTATGCCGAGTACAGGTTTTTCTTTTTTCTTGAACAGGCTTGTCATTTTAAGATTTTTCATACTCATTTCGAATTGTTTTCATGCTCCTGCTCCCCCTTTTTTCTGACTATTCTTTTATTCGGTTCCATACAAAATTTTCTTAAGCCGAATTAAAAAGACTTGTTTAAAAAAAGTTGCACTGCATGACTGCCTGGCCAGCAGGTACCAGCTTCCCGAAGGACTCCTCTGCTGTTTTGACAGTTTCGGCCGAGTAATTGCTTGTAAAATTGACAACCACAGAACACTGGCAGACAGCAGCTTTTCACGTTAATTTATCTTTTATGAGTATTGATAAAGAGCATATCAGAAATTTTTCCATCATTGCCCATATTGACCATGGCAAGTCCACGCTGGCAGATCGCATCCTGGAATTTACCGGCAGTGTGAGTTCCAGACAGATGAAAAAGCAATTCCTGGACCAGATGGATCTTGAGCGTGAAAGGGGTATAACAATCAAGGCCCAGACCGTCCGGATTACTTACAGGGCAGAAGATGGAAAAGATTATCTTCTCAATCTTATTGATACGCCTGGCCATGTGGATTTTTCATACGAGGTGTCAAGAAGCCTTGCAGCTTGCGAGGGAGCCTTGCTGGTTGTTGACGCTACCCAGGGAGTGGAGGCTCAGACCCTGGCCAATGTTTATTTGGCCATGGAAAACGATTTGGAAATCATCCCTGTATTGAACAAGATTGATCTTCCCAGTGCCGAACCGGAGAGGGTAGCCCAGGAAATAGAGGATATAATCGGAATAGATGCTTCCGATGCCATACTTGCCAGTGCCAAGGAGGGTATCGGCACCAAAGAAGTGCTTGAAGCCATAGTAAAGAAGATTCCCCCTCCAGTGGGTGCCAAGGACAGGCCTCTCAAGGCCCTGGTCTTTGATTCCTGGTTTGACCCCTATCAGGGCGTAATAGTACTGGTCAGGGTCGTTCAAGGAAGCCTTAAAAAGGGGATGGGCCTGGTAATGATGTCCAACGGACAGAAATATGAGGCACTGAGGATAGGTGTTTTTACCCCGGAGCCCATGGATGTGGGAGAACTGTCAGTGGGAGAAGTCGGGTTCCTGGTGGCAGGCATAAAAAACGTAAGGGACATCAGGATAGGAGATACCATAACCGAGCAGAAAAGAGCCGCATCCAAGCCCCTTCCAGGTTTTAAACCAGTGAAGGCAATGGTCTTCTGCGGCCTTTATCCCGTGGACCCTGGCCAGTATGATCAGCTCAAGGAGGCTGTTGAAAAACTCTGGCTTAATGATCCTGCCTTTTCCTATGAGCCGGAAAGTTCTGCTGCCCTGGGTTTCGGATTCAGGTGCGGCTTTCTGGGCCTTCTGCACATGGAAATAGTACAGGAAAGGCTGGAAAGGGAATTCGAGCTTTCACTTATCAGTACGGCCCCAGCAGTGGCCTACAGGGTGAGACTGAATTCCGGGGAAGAACTCACTATTCACAATCCTGCACAAATGCCTGATGCCTCCAAGATTCGCGATATTTCAGAGCCTTATGTGGAGATGGAAATCTATGTTCCCAAGGAGTTTGTTGGCGCTGTAATGGGGCTTTGCGACGAAAAAAGAGGCAGACAGGTGAACATGACCTACCTCACCTCGGAAAGGGTCCTCCTGAAATACGAACTGCCTTTTAATGAGATAGTCCTTGATTTTTACGACAGGCTGAAGTCAATCACCCGCGGTTATGCATCCATTGATTATGATTTCCATGAATACCGGCCCGCAGAACTGGTGAAGATGGATATCCTGATAAACAAGCAGCCCGTGGATGCACTTTCTGTCATTGTCCACAAGGAAAAGGCCTATTACAGGGGGCGTGATCTCGTGTCCAGGCTCAGGAAGATAATACCCAGGCAGTTATTTGAGGTGGTGATACAGGCAGCCATAGGAAACAAGATTATTGCCAAGGAGCGCATACCTCCTCTCAGGAAGGATGTGACTGCCAAATGTTACGGGGGAGACATCACCAGGAAGCGGAAACTTCTTGAAAAGCAGAAGGAAGGCAAGAAGAGGATGAAGCAGGTGGGTTCTGTGGAAATTCCCCAGGAGGCATTTCTCAGCATATTGAAGGTTTAGTGCCGGGACCATTCACGGTTTGTCCTCCATTTGTGCCACTGGCAAGGAAGGGGTGTTTCTTGAAAGGTTTCACCACAAGGAAGCCAACTTCAGCCGCAGTCAAGTCAATGAGACTGCCGATGTCTGTATTCTATAAGAATTTGAAATCTGCACAGCGGCTTGGTGAACCTTGAAAGAAACGCACCTATCATTGCCATTCCTCGTCCAGGTACAAACCGGGAATGCTCCCGTAGTGCCGGTCTGCCTCAGGATTCATTTACGCTTTGTTATTGCACACCTGCCCTGGCGGGATTAGCATTGCTCCCATGAAAATTCAAGACAATTATCCTGAAAACAAGATAGTTCGCCTGACCAAGGAATATGCCCAGGCCATTTTAATAGCCCTGGTTATAGCCTTGTTCGTTCGGACCTTTGTGGTGCAGGCCTTCAAGATCCCCTCGGGCTCCATGATAAAGACACTCCTTGTAGGTGATCATATATTGGTCAATAAGTTTATTTACGGGGTAAAAAATCCCTTTAACAGATCTACCATTATTTCAGGCAATTCACCTGATCATGGAGACGTGATTGTTTTCATTTTCCCCCTGGACAGGAAGAAGGATTTTATAAAAAGGGTGATAGGAGTCGGCGGCGATACCATAAAGATCGTCAACAAGAAGGTTTACGTCAACGGAAAACTTTACAAGGAACCTCCTGGCGTGCAGCACACGGACCCGAACATCATCCCGGGCAATATACAGCCCAGGGACAACATGGGGCCCATAAAGGTACCCCCCGGAAAGCTGTTCGTAATGGGTGACAACCGTGATCAAAGTTTTGACAGCCGGTTTTGGGGTTTCGTGCCCCTTAAAGACGTAAAGGGCAAGGCCTTTATCATATACTGGAGCTGGGATTCAGAAAGATTTGCTCCGCGTCTGGACCGCATGGGCAAGTGGATCGAGTAGCCGCCTTTTTCAGGCTGCAATCTTTTTCTTGATCATTCTGCCTGCGGCTTCTACTGCCATCAGATACAGCGAAGAACACAGGCCTATGAAAAACAGGCTGGATAGTATTGCTGCTAGGTTATTCTGATAGAGCGATTTTCTGATCACGTACCCGATACCATTGGTGGCTGCCAGAAATTCGGCAACTATTGTCCCCACCATGGCCAGGGTCCCGCTGCCGGTGATCACGGTGATTATCTTGTCCAGGTTTTCAAAGACCCTGATGGAAAGTTCTGTAACGGCATCCATCCTGCCGGTTTCCCTGAAGAAATGTTCTACATCTGTGACCGGGTCTGAAAATATACCAAGGAAGCTCAGAAGCAGGGGAAAGTAACATATCAGGGAGGCTATCAGGAGCCTGGAGGACAGACCGTCTCCCAGAAAAATAAATACAATCGGGGCAATGGCCACGACCGGGTAGGCCTGCAGGTTGTAGGCCGCGGTTTTGACCATGTTTGATATCCGGGAGCCTGTTCGCGCCCAAAAGGCCACGATCACAGCGATCAATATGGCCAGGACGTGGCCGGCAATGGCAACAATAGTGGTATTCAGGGCAGGAAACAGAAAATCACCGGCCTTGTTGAAAAGGAAAAAGCTTATCTCTTCAGGGGGCGGGATGAGATAATCCGACAGGCCTGCCAAATATTTTACAGCAAGAAGGATGCAAAGACCTGTCAAAAAAATGACTATAAACTGGACCAGTCTCATTGCTTAAGGTGCTTCTTGCTTTCTGAGGATGCCTGCAGTATCTCAAGCATTTTTTCCTGGACCCGGCCTCTTTCTGCCTTTTTGGGATGGTCTAAGTCGAGCCCGGAAAGCGAGACCAGGTCTGACAAGGCCCCGGTTCCTTCCTGGGGCAGCACGAAGACCTCTTTGGAGAACACTGCCACCTCGCTGACGTTATGCGAGATATAGATGAATGATTTTTCAGGAAAATTTTTCTTGATAAAGGATAAAATCGAGTTCCTGGAAGGTTCATCCACGTTGGCAAGCACTTCATCGAGTATCAGCAGGTCAAAATCCTGTACCAGGTATCTTACCAGGTTTACCCTGTTTTTCTGCCCCATGGAAAGCTTCAGAAACTTGTGCCCTGTAAGGGATGTTAAGCCGAACTCAGAAAGCAGGCGCTTAAGCATTTCCTCCCTGCCGTCTGCTGTTACCCTTTTCAAGTGCTCTCCAACAGGCAACCAGCCTGGAAGCCTTTCCGTATTGTAGGAAAAAAGCCCCCTGGAAAGGTCGTGCTTGATGATCTGGCCGCTTTCCGGGGTCAGAAGGCCGGCTATCAGCCTGGCCAGGGTGCTTTTGCCCGAACCTGAAAAGCCGAAAAAGGAAAAGAAACCCGCTCCGCTGATGGAAAGATCAAGACCAGAGAAAATCGGTCCATCACTTCCGGCATAAGAAAAGGATAAATTCCTGCAGATTATTTCCACTTGAAAACAGCTACTTGCGCCCCTTTGCCAGGCGCTGAAGCCGGCGGCGCCTTTTTTTTCTGCGCTTTATGATTTTTTTGACAGTGGCATCAAGTATATCTTCTTTAAGCTTCAGCTTGTCCGATTCAGCCCCGAACACGGCCACCTTGAGGTATTCAAAGCCGAACTTCATGAGTTCAACGTCGTCATCCAGTATTGTTCTAAGAAGCTTTGAATCAACCGTGTAGGTATCGAGAAATCTGCTTTCAAAGACGAAGCTGCGGAATCTTTCCATGTTGGTAGATACCATGAAGAAGAGTTCCTTGGCCCTTTCGGGCATTTCTGTCTCTTCTCCAAAGGATTTTTTCCTGAGAAGCAGCTCCATCCAGTCCCGGTTCATCCGGTCGTAGAGGTCAGATTCCTGGTCCTGTCTCCATGAATCCACTGTCCATTCTGTGTCTTCCTCAAAGCCCTTGCAATGGTCTTCCTTGACCAGGAAAAAGAATTCCTCTTCTTCCCCGGAATATTTTTCTGCCTGCCTGAGGCTGGCAAGGCCGATTGGATAATAGCGGCAGCATACAGGCCTGTCCGTGTATATCTGGCAGCCGTTCTTGGTAACAAAGGGACAGCGCCCATCTTCTTTTTCCAGCATTTTAAGCCTTGCCACAGGAACCCTGGTGATGCCGAGGAGTTCCGGCTCAGTGTAAAGCCTTAGAAACATGTCTGAATTAAGCCCGAGCCTGTGTTTCATCCTTATGATGTCATAGGGCGTAAGGATGATGTTCATGTTCCTGCAGCACTTGGTGAAACAGCTTACTCCTGGATAGCATCTGAATTTGAAGGTGCTGTCCCTCTCCAGTCGAACCGGCTGGATCGGGCTTCCGTCCTGTCCCTTTCTAAGGGCCTTGTTGATTCGTTCCTCAATATGTTTAAGTCCCATTTCCCCTCTTTTTCTGTTTTATGTTTTTGCCGCCCTTTTGAAGACGATGACACGATACTCTATTCCACATGGCAATGACAGGCAACTTTATGTATGTAAAAGGACCGATTTTTAAGTATCTGCTCACGGGAGCATTCCCGGTTTGTCTCCCATTTGTGCCACAGGCAAGGAAGGAGTATTTCTTGAAAGGTTTCACCACAAGGAAGCCAACTTCAGCCGCAGTCAAGCCGATGAGATTGGCGATGTCTGTATTCAAGAAGAATTTGTAATCTGCACAGCGGCTTGGTGAACCTTGAAAGAAATGCGCCGATCCTTGCCATTCTTCGTCCAGGGACAAACTGGGAATGCTCCCTCTGCTCACAGGGTACCGCATCTCGCGGGATCAGGCGTCTGAAGTACGCCTTGCACCTCTAGCGCGTACTCCGCCTGGTATCTGCAGCGCGGTGCAAGCAGATACATGAAAATTTGCCCGGACTTATTGAGAGAAGTTACATTTTTAAGAGGGGACAGAGCTTAAAATTTTCCTGAACTGGGACAATGTGTTTATGTTGGAAAGGCACCTGAGAGAGCCTGCAATCTCGATGATCTTCTTTTCGTCTACAACATACATTGGGACCAGGTCCAGGAGTTCCCTCATCCTGAGCTTGTCCCTGCGGATCAGGTTTTCTGCTATGGGCAACAAAGAGCGGTGATATACCGCATGGAGCGGTTCGAACCTGTTTCTGCAAAAGGGGATAATGACTGGAGCCCACGTCCTAATTTCTATCATGTATTTTAAAAGTTTGGGTTCAATGAGGGGCATATCACATCCCAGAAGGAATATCCATTCTGTGGTGGAGTGGAAGAGGGCAGAATATAAGCCTCCCATGGGGCCTTTTTCTTTTTCGATATCGGGGAACTTGGGCAGTTTATACTGGGGATAATCTTGAATATTTCTTACAGAAAGTGCCGCGGACCCGCATGCCGTCCGGGCCTTTTCAATGATGTTGTCCAGGATATTTCCTTTCTTGTTCCAGGAAGCCAGGGCCTTGTTACTGCCGAAACGGCTGCTTTTTCCGCCTGCAAGGATGACAGCATTAACAGAGCGTGCCGGAGGGATTATGGTTGAATTAGCCATGTTTTTTATGAGCACTTCAGCGGGTTTTCGGGAAGATATACTTGCAACTTTACTATAAAAGGCCGTTTTGAGCCATTAACCCAGTTTCTTAATACCTATTCTCAATCATTCGGCTTGGGATCAATATCTTTTTTCACCAGGTCTATGGGATTTCAACCCGGATAATGCAGCTCGCAAGTTTGCCGAAGAGGCGAGGCGGAGGGCATGCAGAAGTACTTGGTACTTCAATTGCCCGATCCCGCGGCATCGCGGGACAAATTCGGTAAAATTGCGAGCCCCTTGGGGCTTCAAATGCCTGAGGATTTATCACGAATTGAATTTTACCTTTTGGGTGAAGGCACAACGGGAAAAAATACATGCTAACTATGCAATAATTCAATGAAATTACTTTCTAAGGCATTTGAAGTGCATAATCCTGGTTCAAAGCCCGTGGGGCGCACTGCCAATTTAAAAAGACCACAAAGCCCGATCATGTTGACAAATCAGGGTAACATGATTAATTATCTATATCATCTGTTGCGGGGTGGAGCAGCCTGGTAGCTCGTCGGGCTCATAACCCGAAGGTCGGAGGTTCAAATCCTCCCCCCGCTACCAGTAAATTCAAGGACTTACGGTGTTTTCGTCGTAAGTCCTTTTTTCGTTTGGTACGTCTTTGGTGCGAGTCTGAACACCT
>JALVJO010000032.1 GCA_027028245.1 Deltaproteobacteria bacterium | reverse complement strand
TACAAGCTGCATAATCCGGGATAATCTTTTCAACGAATCCAGGGAAAATCCTGTAGCATTGTAACTTAAGTCACTTGACCTTCTCCAACCTATTATTAGTTTCTTTATAATTAATCAGCCTGTTTGACCAGGGACATTCTTCATGCACCACTTTGTATGAAGAAAGAATTTGTCCATGTGCGTTCATGTTTGTCCAGGGCAAGAATTATTTTTTTCATGGATTTCGGCCAGCTGATAATTTTGACCGGCGGCCGGTTTGGAAGCATTTCCCATGTCTTAGAATAACCGATCTGCGGAGGCAAATTGAAATCGGAAGGCTTGAGGGTTGAACCTCCCATTCAGACCCTCCCAAGAGAGAAAGAACTCCTGTTTGAGGCACTCGTCCGCCAGATTCCCGTTGCCCTCACGACAATGGATGAGAAGCTTAATATAAAATGGGCCAACAGCGCATTTCAAAAAACCCTGGGATATTCCCCTGAAGAAATAAGACATTTTTCAAGGGGCCTGGCATCCATTCTGTCCCGGGAGGAAAGACCGAGGTACTGCTCCTGGCTAAAGGATGTAATTTTCGGCCGCAAGCCTCTCAATTCCGAAAAACATTTCAGGATGATCAATAAAAACGGTTTCGTTCTATACTGTATGTTTAAGCCATATTTTATCTCCTTCCAGAAGGATATCCCAGGCAAAAAACTCCTTCATGTCATGATTGTGGATGAAACCGAAAGGGTCCTCCTGGAAAGGTGTGCTCTAAAAGACGAAAGGCTGCGAAATCTGGGGGCCATGGCCGCAGAAATGGCTCACGAAATAAAGAATACCATCGTTGCCATAGGCGGTTTTGCCAAACGGCTCAGAAAAACAATGCCTGCAAGTGCAGAAATAAAAATAATAGAAACTGAATCCACCCGGCTTGAAAGACTGGTAAGATCCATAAATGCATATGTCCGGCCTGGAGAGGCACAGGACGCAAAGCAGCCCCTCAGGCAGATCCTGGAACAGAGCCTTCAGCTCATGGCACCTGAACTGAAGACACATGGCATCCATGTGGATCTCAGGCTCCGGGACATTCCTGAAGACTATAGAATCGACAGGGATGCCCTTTCGGAGGTGTTCGTAAACCTTATAAGAAATGCTGTGGAAGCCCTGGACACGGGAGGACGCCTCCTCATAAAATCCTGCCCGTCTTCAGACTCTGTATGCCTTGAGTTTGAAAACAGCATGGAAAAAAAGACAGTGGCCGACCCCAAAAGGCTGTTCCAGCCCATAGATAAAGGCGGCAGCAGCATAGGGCTTCCCCTTTCCTTCAGGATAATCAAAAACATGGGAGGTACCCTGTCTTTCAGAAAAAGGGATGGTTCAGCAGTGTTCAGAATAGAACTTCCCAGGTTATAACCAGTGAAAAAGACACAGATATGGAAATTCTTTTACTGGCCGGCTGTATGGTTTATTGCCCTGTGGCCCTGGCGCGTTCCCGCCTGGCATGGCGGGATGATTTGGAACGTCATGGGGATGTTGCTGATATCTTACGGCCTGCTGGTACACATCATAGCCGGAAAGACCCTGAAATTCCTGGGGCACACCCCTCAAAACAGCAGCATCTGGCCGGACAAACTGGTAGATGCGGGAATCTACTCCCAAATGCGTCATCCCCAGCATCTGGGCCTGATGCTCATACCACTGGGCATAGCCTGTATGATAAGTACCTTCCAGGCCCTGCTGGCTTCCGGGTGGACTGCAGCAGCTGCCCTTTTTTTCATCGTGGTAATTGAAGAACCTGAATGCATTGAAAAGTTCGGCTCTTCCTACTTTCAATATATGAAGAACACCCCGGCCTTTACCCTGAGACCGTCAGCAGTTCTTGGCGGCTTGAAATTCCTGAAAACCATGC
>JALVJO010000031.1 GCA_027028245.1 Deltaproteobacteria bacterium | reverse complement strand
CGCGAAGACGACGAGGCCCCCAGAAGCCTGAAGTTTCTTCGTACTTTAAGAGTGTGGCGGATCCTTGGATGCTCGGCCATGGAATAGGAAAAGTTCCTAACGGATACGTAAAAAGTTTGTTAGTATCACTTATCTTGAAATCTTCCTCTATTGTAATTTGGAGTGTAGGCCTTGCGCTGGCGAGGGAAATATGTTGAGGTAGTGGTACAGAGCATTCTCCGCTTTGATCTGTTGTAACAACTTGATCTATAAAAATTTCTGTTCCATAAAACATTTTAATATGAAGAGGTATCATTGAAACGGGATGTCCCTTGTTTTCGATTTTTATAAGGACTGCAGGGAGATTCTTTGCCAATTTAATGGTGGTTTTCAAAGTATTTAAATACAAATAAAACGCTTCTTTCGTTGAAGCAAGTATCTCAGATTGCATTGTAGAGAATGAAATTTTACTTAAACTTAAAATGTCTTGGTATGTGGAAAAGATAAACGGCCATGTATGTTTCTGGAGAGCCTCTTGGAACTTTTGAAAAGTTTTTCGAAGTTTTTGAAGGATTATCTTTTGATCTTGCCAAAAAACCTCCTTAGCTTTCAAGAAGTCTGCCTCTGGGAGCTCATACAGTACATAATATTCCCATACTTTTCCTATCTTTCTACCATAGATGTCTTTACGCTGAAGGTTTGACAAAATAGTCTGACTGTATCGTTTAACAAAACTTTCAATAATTATTTCTTTCTTGTTATAATGCACAGATTTTTGGACCTCAATTTGGGAAATGATTCGCTCAGCTATTTGAGAACGCACATCGATTTCGGCTTTTTCCAGAGCTTTTTCCAAAGACTTATCGATTCCAATACCTTTATATAGTGGAGGATCTATAGGTCCTGTTACCCACTTGGGCGGAGAGTTGAATCCCCAACAGCTAATCCCAACAGATAGGGCGAAAGCCAGTGAAAGCGATGAGAATGTTTTTGCTTTATCGGCCTTTTTGAATTGCATCAAGAGCCTTTGTACGTAAATTTTCATATTCTTTTCGTGGATAAGAAAAAAGGACCCATGCAGAGTAAGATAGCGTGTAACCCTGCTCCACTTCAGTTACATATACCTTGTGACGGAATCCAGGCATATTTGTCTTCTTTATCATATGTTCAATTGTTTTACGGATTTCTACGGTAGTGAGATCCGATCGCTCACTCAGTTGTGCTTGAATTTCAGACTGGATACTTTGGACGATAGCCTTCAATGCATCCAATTCTGCTGCGTCGATTACAGCATTAACGTTAGTTGCTTGAACTCGTAAAGCCATTCCCTTAAAGTACAGCGTGTCTCCGTTTTTACTGGCCCAGAAGGTTTCTGTGCGCTTAACCCACTTCGGTGCATCCTTTGGCACCAGAGGCATTTCTTGTACCCCACGTGTTGCCCGGTGGACGCAGCCAGTTAGGAGAAGGGTTGCGATTGCAGATATCGCAAACTTCCTCATGTTTTTAAACCTCCTATTTTGGGTTTTGAGCGCTTGCATGTGTATATGATAGTCTGCCTGCACAATTCCTGCAAGGGGCTATGGTATTGATATTCCGGATCATCCTACTGCAGTAGAATGTGCCAAGCATTTCGTGGGCCGTTTTCACAGAGAACAACGTATTGCATTGTTTTTGTTAACCTTTTTAGTCCTGCCCGAAGGTTCTAGATTTTTCCAGGGAGTTGCTCTCTACCCTGAGGTGCTGGCCCTGGCCCGGCACGCCTATCCCCGGGAACTGCTGTATCCCCGGGAAAAGGATTCCAGGGTGAAATGGGAAACCCTGGTGGATTTCTTCGTGCAGAAACTGCAGGAGCAGGCGACCCAGCAGGAGCTCTTTGCCCGCTACGGCGAGGCCGGGTTCTGGACCGCTTCGCCCCTGAT
>JALVJO010000030.1 GCA_027028245.1 Deltaproteobacteria bacterium | reverse complement strand
GGTGTGCCGAAATGAAATCCAGGTTCTGGTAGACGGCATCAGCGGTTCCCTGGTACCAGTCAGCGGCGTGAAGCCCCTTGAACGGGGGGAGAATGGTAATGCCCCTGTGCCGTCCTATCATGTCCCAAGAGGCCCCTGTCCCGATGTGTTCCACAAGGGAGCTGGATCTGTACTGGCTCAGGATTCCGACTCTCTGAATGCCGGAAAACATGAGATTGCTCAAGGGAAAATCTATGAACCTGTAGAGGCTTCCAAAGGGGACCGTGGACTTGGGCCTGTAAAAGGTCAAGATGCCGAGCTCACCTACACGTCCCCCGGCCAGTATCATCGCGATGGTCTTAGCCATAATCTAAAATGCCCTGATCAATCCAGATGTTTCATGAACAGTTTTATTAAAAGCTTGGTATCAAAATCCTGTGAAAATTTTTCAGGCAGGTTTTTCAAGGGAATCTCGGCCCTGGCACTCTGTTTGTGGCCGCCTGCCGGGCCATATTTCCCCAGGACCCTTTCAGCAAGCTTGCCTGCATTTTTTTTGTAGCCGTCACACCTGAAAACCACAATCAGCTTTTCTCCGACCTGCCCGGATACGATAACCCAGCCTATGTCATGTACATGGGTCAGAAAATCCGCAATGACCACCAGTATGTCGGGGTTGCCGATCCTTCCGATATGCACGTAAATCCTGTGCTTGTGAACCTTGAGATTGGAAAAGGCCGTCCTGAAGTATTTGAGCTCAGACCTTCGGATGTCCGACTGCTCGATCTTGTTCAGCCAATACTGGTTTATCCTTTTGAACAGGTTCTGAAAACATGAAACGTCGTAGGTAGTGGCCTTTTTGGTGAAATTATGGGTGTCTACCTTTATCCCGTAGAATAATGCTGTGGCAAGGGCAGCAGCGGGTTTGATGCGGGCTGCCTTGAGGTATTCGCTCATCATGGTGCACACGGCCCCGTATTCATCCCTGATATCGATAAAATCAGCTGTCCAGCCTTCTGTCAGGGGATGGTGGTCAATTACCGCGTTGAACTGCAGGTGCGCGAATTCTTTTCTGTGCGGCGGCTGTGAGTCCAGCAGGACGAATTTGGTGTAGTCTTCTTTTTTTGTTCCCCTGAGGGGCTGCATGGGTATCTTCAGGATATTCTTCATGGCCAGGTTATTGAGCCGCTTAATCTGGTTTGGGTGAACAATAGTTATCTCGCTCACACGGCGGCTGAGAAGCCTTTTTACCGCAAACGCCGAGGCCATGGAATCCGGGTCTGCAACAATAACGATCAGGACCCTGTCCTCCCTTTTGAAAAGAGCAAGGAGATTCTTCAACCTTTCCTTGTTTGAGAGCCTTTTGTTCTGGCGAAAGGCATGAAGAACAGAAGACGCTTCTGGGTCTGAATTAAGGGATTTATTCATAAAGACGGTTGTACCTCTTGGTTCAAGGATAATTTGGCCTTTATTTGGTAGTCAAGAAGTTTTTTTTGACCGGCATAGTCACGACTGACAGGTTCTTTTGAGATAGATTTTCTCTTTTTGTCTACCGAAGACCTGACCTTCTCACTAAAAAATCAGGTTCCACCGTTATCTGTCCTGTTTTCTTGTAAAGAGCATCCAGCTGCTTTTTAAATTTTTTTCCTGCTGTAATTCTTTTCAAATCGAGAGGTTTTTAAATGCCTCAAAAATAGATCCGGTAATGAATTAAAATGACCACTAGAATGACCTAAAATGACCGCACGATGGGTATCCCTGGAGTATCCCTCAATAAAAAAGGGGTTAGCCGGTTTTGCTAACCCCTTGAATTTACTGGCCCGCCCATCAGGATTCGAACCTGAGACCTACGGATTAGAAGTCCGTTGCTCTATCCAGCTGAGCTATGGGCGGGCTGTTAAACCCAAATTATGCAGCTCGCAATTT
>JALVJO010000029.1 GCA_027028245.1 Deltaproteobacteria bacterium | reverse complement strand
CCCAGCCCTGCCCGGAAATCTCGACCCTCGCACCGGCTATTGCCTGGATGCCGCGGTGCCTGCAGGCCCTCCAGAACCTGGCAATACCGTGCGTGCTCCAAAGGTCGGTCAGGGCCACGGCTTCCTGGCCGAGTTTCCTGGCCCTTTCAGCAAGCATTTCCGGTGTAAACGTGCCCCACAGAAATGAAAAGGCACTCGCCGTGTCAAGATTTACAAAACCTTCCCCTTGCACTCGGATTATCTCCTGATTATCCCGGCAAGCCTGCCCAGCACGTGGACCCTTGCCGCCTCTTCCCCCTTGAAAATCATGGGCTTGTAAGCCGGATTTGCAGCATGAAGTTCTATCCGGTCTTTCTTTTTCCTGAATATCTTCAGGGTGGCCTCGGGCAGCATGTCATCCACAAGGACGGCTGCGATCTGGCCGTCTTCCACCTCCTCTGCAGGCTGAATCACTGCAATGTCTCCATGGGTAATATGCGCATCCACCATGGAATCTCCCTTTACGTAGAGCCCGAAACAGGCCTCTGTGCCGAAAAGAGCAGCGTCCACAGGGAGCACTTCAGCCAGGTCTTCCTGGGCCTCTATGGGAAGGCCGGCCGCAATACTGCCCAGGACCGGGATGCCCTGCCCTGGGAAAAGGGCGTCTGGAAGACGCCAGGTGCGCTTTTTCCCCGGAGTCGATACCAGGCAGCCCTGTCTTTCCAGGACCTTGAGTATCCTATGAACCCCGGCCGGCCCCTTGAGGCCGAAATGCTGACATATCTCCCTGACCGAGGGGGATATGCCGTATTTCAGGATATGCTGCCTTATGAAGTCCAGTACCTCTTTCTGTCTCCTGGTTATACCCATGTGCAATTACCCCGGATGATGCTCTTTAAATTCCAGGCCGCCTGGAGTCTTCCTGGTCATGATTTCAAATCATAGTGAACATTTGTTCACTTTGCAAGAAAAAAACACCTTCTTCTCTGCATTACATGTGTCCGGGCATAAAAAACCCGGACCAATTTAGTTATTGATCCGGGGGCCCTGATTTCCCTCAGATAATTTTTCATCTCCCCTTGTCGCAGGGAAAGATGATGAAAATTTTCGGGCAGGTCTTCTGACTCTCAGTTCATCCTACTGGTTGCGCCTTCCCATCTGAAAAATCAGACAGCGTCATGCCTGCAAAGTTCGTCCCTGGTCACAGCGCCAGGCCCGCACAGGATTTAAACCGAAAAAATTTACAAAATTATCCGGGTCTTCCATACATAATTGCACTGCACATTACTGGTGATCCAGAACAGTGTTTACCATTTGATAAGAATCCTTCCCCAAAAGGTACGTGGCCATGAAACGGCGTAATTTGCCGTACCGTAACCGTACCAGACGGCCTGACTGTAATGTTCATCGAATACATTATCCACCATGAAGGAAATATCGTATTCACGTCCCTTTTTATCATTGATAACATAATTTATGGCTGTATCAACAGTATCATACCCGTCATAAGTATAGAGATTTAAACTATCTATATAATATTTGCCCACGTGCCGCCATTTAGCTCTGACGCTCAAACCCCACGGAAACATGTATTTGGCACCTAGATTGATTACATTCTTGGGCACGCCGCGTACATCCTTCCCTTCCAGTGACTCATCAGGATTTTTCCTGATATTTGTATCAATAAACGACGCATCTGCAAAAAAATCCAGTCCTGTTACAGGTCGAAATTCTGTAGACAGTTCCAGTCCCTTACGTCTTGTGTCGCCTACATTCGTATATTCTCCAGATCCAGGCGGATCTTCAAGTATCTCATTTGTTGTATCAAGAATATAAAGGGCTATATCGAACTTGAGCATTTCCCAGGGTTTATATGTAAACCCTATTTCATACTGTTTGACTTTAACGGGATCCACATTTATGTCAGGATCATATTTTGCCTCACCCTTTGGAAGAGCAAATCCTTCAGAATAACTGGCACGCATGGATAGAGTATCAAACAACTGGGAAGTAAATCCCATTTTGGGACTTAAGGAGTCATAATCGTTCATGTCATGCTTGAAGCCAGTGCTTCCCGGATCATTATTTTTGTAACTTCCCCCAAAATCGTCATAGCGAAAACCTATATTCGGTCTGAAATAACGCGATAAATTCACATCCAGTTTCCCGAATAGTGATAACGTATTTATAATAAATTTTCTGTCCTGGGTCTTTGAAATTCTAACCCGATTACTGGTATTCCATCGCAGCCAGTCAGTTTTTTCATGATAATATTCCACCCCGGCAACTCCTATAACAGGAATAGAGTAGATATTTGTATCAAAATTGATACTGCCGCCTGTTCCATATACCTTGCGATCGTAATTTCTTTCAGTTTGACCACCTACATCATATCCGAATTTGGCAAAACGGGTAAAATCCTGCTGCGTAGTGTAACCCCAGTAAAGGAATCTGAAAGAGTCAGAAAGATTATAGCCAAGATCTATCCTCTGAGTATAGAATCTCTTATTACCGCCATCATCTTCGGCATTTACAGCCTGTTTTTTGGCCCAGTCTTCATCTTCGAACTGTTCCTTGGGGATATAGCCAGGTGCATCCCAATCCGAACCATGAAACCGCAATGAAACCGCAGCGTCCAATTTATCAGAGATATCATAAGAGAACCTTGTTGAAAAATTTCCTTTAAGCCATCTGGAATTTTCCTGATAGCCGTTGGTCATATAGAACTGAAAGGCAGAATTGTTATAAAGACCTGATCCTATGTCCAGTTTTTCACCAAAAGCCCCCTGAACATCGGTGGTCTCATAGGAACCGTATTTAAAATGAAGAAGGTCATATGCCCCCCTTTTTTTTGTGTAAAAAGAAAGGGTTCCCGCCCTTGCAAAATTACCATAAAGTACTGAAGATGGTCCTTTATAAACATCAAGCCTGGCTATTTCCAAGGGAATTATAACGTTCATGTCAGCATACCCATCAGCGTGAGATTCACCTTCATTCAGGGGTATACCGTCAATATATACTGCTGCGTCTCCTCCGTGGCCACAGCTTCTAAATCCCCTCATTGAAAAACTGTTAGCCACTCCGCCTTGATTATAGTTGCCTATAGAAACACCAGGAATTGATTTCAGTAAATCAGAAGTTCTGTTTATATTCAGCTCTTCAATTTTATCTGAAGTTAGTGTATTAACAGTTCCTGCATTCAAAAAATAAGGCGTTGCCTCTCCCTTAACCGTAATCTCGTGAAGCACTATGGGATTATCATCTGCTTCCTCGCTGAGAACCTCAACAGGAAACAGGATCATTAGTAAAGTTACCATGCATATATTGATGAATATTTTATTCATTTTATCCCTCCTGTAATCCATTATCGAGCAGTCTCCTCTACTCCTCTATATTAAACATGATATAGGCCCGATCATTTTCATAATCTGCGTCTGGATTATCAGGGGTATTGAATTGATATTTTATTCCAATAAGCCATGTTCCCGCCTTATTTAATTTAACAGTTGCTTTACCTTGCTCATCGGTTTTCTCATCAATTGGGAAGGTTTCATGTTCCTTTGAATTGAAACCTTCAAACAGTCCGAATAGAGTTGCACCTGCTAATGGCTTACCTTTATAAAATGCAACAAGCGGCAGTTCCTCTCCAGGTTTCAAGGCAGTTGGGTTCTTCTGTGGTACGAGTTCAATTCTGTATCCAAAGTGCTTTTTGAATGAATCCGAAGGGCTGCCTGCTGTCAGGAAAGTCTTTATTGACTTAAAATATTTCCCTCCCTTTATTACATTTTTTACCTTGTTCTTTGGTAATGGCACCCATCCTTTTCTTGTTGAAGTCCAGTAAGACGGCATAATACTTGATGCGCTTATGACATATGTTCCCTTACCAAGAATGGGAACAGGTATGGTAGCAGCCTTGGAATCAACTCGTGATAGAGCTAGGGGGAATTCCCTGCCATCGGGGATATTCATCATTATTACAAATTTCGTAATATCAGGAAGTTCTTCGGATACAAAATAAGTATGACCACAGCCGAACGTGGCATTTAAAAGTGAACTTTCCTCAGGCTGGAAGTCTTCTGGCATAATCCAGTAATCATGAGCGGAAGCCACGCCACATAAAAAAAACAGGGCTAAAATAATCAAACACGGTTTATTCATAGCACTCTCCTCTTTGCATGTAGTAAAAAATCAGGTTTGTATGTTGTTTCCCTAAAGACGCAGAAAACCTGTTCGCAGTGCGGCGCTGCGCTGTCATCCATTTAAACCGAAGAAACAACAGGAATGTTGCTGTTTGACGTGGAGAGGCCTTGATGATATAAAAGGGATTGAAGCCTCTCTACTCAAGTAGCAGGGTGTTTCATTCTTCAAGGCAGCCTGTTATCCTTGGTCGGAGCTGGCTGCCTTTTCTTCTGTTTTGGGTTATATCACCTCCCTTTTCATGGCTGTTCCCGCCAGCGACTATGCATTGGCCAGTTAATTATCAAAATGCCTTCATCAAAATATTCCATGCAAGAATTAACATGTTGAAATTTAACGATTATTTATGTCCGGCAGACATCATGAGCTATAACATTAGATCAGTCGTTGCTATTTGTAACACAAATTTTACAAACATGACACATAAAATACGCTATAAGACACAAAATGCAAGAAAAAATTTAGATGGGGCGTACGTTTCCCATCCTTATCACAACCTATACGATTTTTTTCATCACCGATTTCACCGAGCAAATCTGCTTCTGACAAATTCAGTGCTACCAGATACCTTTGCTGGCCATCAGAGGGTAGAAGCTACTACAAGTCCCTCTTTGGTGATTGATCGTGGACTAAGTAGGCTATACCCCTATCGATCGGGAAGAATGCAACCTGTTCTTCAGATTTGTTGCCAATCGGTATGAAAAAGCAAGCACAGTAATAACACAGAACAAGGCTTTTTCAGACTGGACGGAACTTTTTCATGATCCAGTGATAGTCACGGCCATCCTGAATCGCTTATTACATCACAATACGGTTATAAACATCCGAGGAAACAGCTATCGGTTAATGGGTCGTAATGGGGAAAAACTGCTGAAGAAGCATTGGAAGGAGATCAAAAAAACGGGTGAAAGTGGCTCACTTTTCACGACCGAAAATGGCTCAATTTTAAAAGACCGTTGACATCTGCAGCACATCACCTTTTCGAGGCCATGGCGTGGGAACAGGCCTGGACTCATCCTCCCACCTTTCAATTACAGGATCATTTTCAAGGCTTGGGTCCTTTTGAATCAGCTCTTTTATAATAAGCCTGTTTTTCTCCCGGCGTTTATTTTCCCTTTCAAGAAGATCAAGAACTCTGGAATCAACTTCTAATACGTTGTTTCCTGCCTCATCGCTGATAACCTTTTTCAGAATTGGTCCGACAAGAACCCATTGAACCCCGTTGACCCCCACAACAGGCTTTTGTATGCCAAGCTGCTTAAGGAATAAATCAGGGTCGGTATCTGCGGGCAGGAGAGATGCAAGGATTGCAGCCCTGCTGGGCGTAAGCGGCCTTCTTGCCCACCAGACGTGCAACCTGTTCGGTGGCGGAGCTTTGCCTGTATCACGTTCTCTTTGAGTCTCCGCCCCGACCTGGTGGCACGGAAAGCCTGCCTCTATGAGCCTTAGATCATCTTTCATAAACCTTCTTCTTTATTTTCCCTCTGTATCCTGAAAACAGGCAGAAAAATGCCTTTCGCCCTCTTTTCAAGATGGATCATGGCATTTTTCGTTTTTTTAAACCCCTTTTGCCGCTCTGAGCACGGAAGGTTTGAGGTCTAAAAAGGCCCCACCAAAGGGGTGATGGCATGGATGGCGCCTTTGGCCGACCAAGACCGAAGGCCTTCCGCGCGCAGGGATAAAGCGGCAACGGGGCGCTTTT
>JALVJO010000028.1 GCA_027028245.1 Deltaproteobacteria bacterium | reverse complement strand
TCGAATGGGCGCAGCAGGAAAGGGAGAAAATAGCGGCCAGGAGCAGGACGTTCAGCATGTAAGTCCTGGCGAGAGCCAGACACTAACCGCCGTTGTTTTCAGTGCCCAGCATCTTTACACCCTTATAAATGTAATGAAGCCCTGAAGCCACTGTTAAAACTGCAGTTGCTATGTAGAGGCTCGTCACCACGGGATGACAGGTAATTTTCATTACCATGCCGCCCAGCACGCAGAAGACAGTAAGAAGCTGAAAGAGCGTTGTCAGCTTGCTGATTATGGAAGGGCAGATTTCCACGCCTGAATGGAATAAGAGGAGCACCATCACGCCGAAAACGATAATGATATCACGACTTATTACAATTACTGCAAGCCAGTCTGGAATTATGCCTGTAACAGCCATGGTGATATAGGAGGATGCCAGGAGGGCCTTGTCGGCAATGGGGTCCAGTATGGCCCCTATCCTGGTCTTTTGTCTCATTATCCTGGCGATGAATCCGTCCAGGCCGTCTGTGACGCCGGCTGCAAAAAACACCAAGAATGCCAGTTCATATCTCTTGTCTATGAGAAATATTACGAGAAGCGGGGTCAGGAGTATCCTGAGCAGGGTTAGAAGATTTGGTATGTTCAATTGACGGCCTTCCAGATATCGCTGCACGAAAGGAGATGGTCTGGCCTGAACCACCTGATCCATGGATCCTTTTTAAACCACGTCATCTGCCTCTTTGCGTATCTCCTCGTATCTCTTTTCATTTCCCAGACTGCCTGATCCAGGCTGCATTCTCCTTGAAGGTAGCGGATAATATGCCGATAGCCCAGGGATTGCAAGGGCTTAAGCCGGGGGTCAAGGCCTTTTGCCAAAAGGGCCTCCACCTCCTGCACAAAACCTGCCTCTATCATCTCATCCACCCTCCTGTCTATCCGCTGGTAGAGCTCTTGCCTGGGCACAAGAAGGCCCACCCTCAGACAGCTCCTGCGGCCGAGAAGGGACTTCCTGCGGTTTCTTCCCTCCCGGCACCACCAGGAAAAGAGTCTTCCAGAAGACAGATACACCTCAATTGCCCTTATGACCCTGTATAGATCATTGGGATGTATCCGGGCTGCAGAAGCGGGATCTGTCTCTTTTAAAAATTCATGAAGCAGCCCGGTTCCGGACCTGCCTGCAAGATCTCTCAAAGACTTTCTGATACCGGGCATCCTGCCGGGCATGGAGGAAAGACCTGACAAAACTGCTTCCAGGTAAAAGCCTGTACCGCCGGCAAGTATTACGGCTTTTCCAGCGCGGATAATCCTTTCTGCCGTCCTTGAGGCCAACATGGCAAACACTGCTGCATCCAGGGGCTCAAAGGGCTCCCTGATGTCTATAAGGTGATGGACGGCACCTTCCTGTTCCTCAAGTGAAGGCTTGGCAGAACCTATATCCAGCCCTTTGTAGGCCTGGATTGAATCCATGTTGATGATTTCGCCCCGCAGGCGCCTTGCAAGCCTGATTGCAACAGCGGTCTTGCCTGCAGCAGTGGGACCGGCAACGGCAATTAGGGGGAAACATGCAGGAAGATGCTCTTGGGACCTCACTGCCTGAAAAATACCCTTTCAAGCTCCTTCAGGGTGATCTGCCGAAAAACAGGCCTTCCGTGAGGGCAATTTTCCACCCCTTCCCGGAGACAGTCCTCCAACAAGGCGGCCATCTGTTCCTCCTGCAGGGGTGAGCCTGCCTTTACGGCCATGGAGCAGGCGATCCTTGAAACAGAGTCCCTGAGGGCCTCCAAGGGGCTTCGTCTTGGATTCAAGAGAAGCTGTCTTATTATTTTCTCTGAAACTTCCACAGGCTCTCCTGCCCCTTCAAGAAGATAGGGCACAGAGCGTACAGCAAGCTGTCTTTCCCCAAAGACAGAGACATCTATGCCGAGTTTCCTCAGGGTTCCGCGTGCCTGTTCA